>JACRKB010000086.1 GCA_016235545.1 Verrucomicrobiota bacterium
AGCGTCGCGCCCTCGGCGATGGTGAAGGACACGCCGTCCACGGCGCGCACTGCGTCCTGGCCGGTGCCGAATTCGAGCTGGAGGTTGCGGATGTCGAGCAGCATGGGAATGGCGAGTGGCGAATTTCGAATGGCGAATATCAGGCCGGGCGCGGGCGGAGCGCAAATTCGTCATTCGACATTCGGAATTCGCAATTCATGTGCTCTTGGTGTCCGCCGCATCTCGTAAGCCGTCGCCGAGGAAGTTGAAAGCCAGAACGGTGATGAAGATGGCCGCGCCGGGCGCGAGGAGCCAGGGGTAGCTGCGGAGGTGCTCGGTGTTCTGCGCGGCGGTGAGCATGTTGCCCCAGCTCGCCTGCGGTTCCTGGATGCCCACGGCGAGGTAGCTCAGGACGACTTCCCCAAGGATGTAGTAGGGCACGCTGAGGGTCGCGGCGACGATGACGTAGCTGAACGTGCTCGGGAGAATGTGCCGCGTGATGATGCGCCACGGAGTCGCGCCCAGCGCACGCGCAGCGAGGACGAACTGCCGCTCGCGCAGGCTCAACGCCATGCCACGCACCACGCGCGCCATGCTGGCCCAGCCGATGAGACTGAGGATGGCGATGATCATCGCGTAGGCCTGCGTGGAGGAGATGTTCGAGGGGAAGGTGTTCCGCAGCGCGATGATGAGGTAGAGCGACGGGATGGACATGATCAGCTCGCACACGCGCATGATGATGGTGTCGGTGCGCCCGCCGAAGTAGCCGGAGATGCCGCCGTTGAGCATCCCGAAGGTGAAGGACAGCGTGATGCCGATGAGGCCGATGCTCAGGGAAATCTGCGAACCGTAGAGCACGCGTGAGAAGACGCAGCGACCAAACTGGTCGGTGCCGAGGAGATAGGCCGGGTAGTTCTTCTCGCCAGTGCCGAAGAGGTGTGTCTCGCAGGGGATGAGCGCGAGGAGCTTGTATTTGTCGCCCTTGATGAAGAATCGGAGCGGCTTGGTGTCGCCGGGTTTTGGGGCGTAAGCGAATTGCCCCTCCTTCTCCTCCCAGCGCGGGACGACGAGGCGCAAGCCATCGAGTGTCGGGCGGATCGGCGGGTGGAAGAACCGGTCGCGGTCATCGGTCTCGTAGTGATACGGCGCGACAAAGCCGGCGAGCAGGGCCGTGAGGTAGAGGGCCGCGAGGATGCAGCCGCCGGCCATCGCCGCGCGCCGCGCGCGGAGGCGTCGCCAGAAAAGCTGGCGCGGAGAGAGCGGGATGTTGGTGGCTGGCTCGCTCATTCCTTCAATCGTATCCGCGGGTCGCTCCACGCCAGCATCAGGTCCGCGATGAAATTTCCGATGATGAGCAGCGCGGTGGCCATCACCACGGAGTCAACGACGAGCATCGAGTCCTTCGCCGTGTAAGCTTCGATGGTCAGGCGGCCCAGGCCGGGCCAGGCCATGATGTTCTCGACGATGAACGCGCCGCTCAACAGGTGCGCCAGCGAGTAGCCGAAGATGGTGAGCAGCGGGTTGATGGCGTTGCGCAGCGCGTGCTTGTAGATGACCCAGCCCTCGGGCAGGCCCTTGGCGCGCGCGGCGGTGACGTAGTCGGCGCGGAGCGTGTCGAGCAGGTTCGAGCGCATCTGGCGCATGATGCCGGCCAGCTCACTGGCGGCGAGCACGAGCACGGGCAGGACGAGGTGGTGCGCGCGGTTCCAGAGCCGTTCCATCGGCGACATCAGATCGTAGAGCGAGCTTTGCGCGCCGCCGATGGGGAACCAGCCAGTCGCCGCCGCGAACATGAGCGCGAGCAGGGCGAGGAGAATTTCCGGCACGGACAAACCGATGAACGCGACCATCGCGCAGCCGCGGTCCACCAGCGAATCCTTGTTGACCGCAGCCCAGATGCCCAGCGGCACGGCTATGCACCACGCGACGAGGGTGGCGAAGAGGGAGAGGAGGAAGGTGTTCCAAAGCCGCGCGATGATCAGCTCGGTGGCGGGGATTTTGTATTGGATGGAGTAGCCGAAGTCGCCCTGCGCGACGTTCTTGAGCCAGTAGAGGTATTGGACATACCACGGCTTGTCGTAGTGATACTTGGCGACAAGACGCTCGACGGTCTCGGCGGAGATCTGGGGATTTTGCCGCAGGCTTTGCAGGTAGCCGCCGGGGGTGAGCGACATGAGCAGGAACGTCAGCAGCGAGACCCCGAGCAGGATCGGGATCATGTGCAGCAGGCGTTTGAGGATGAACGTGCCCATGTGCTTGGCGGAGCGTATGGACGCCCCCGCCCGGCTCCAAGCTTCAATGCAACTGGTCCCCAACCAGAGCCATGCAGTTGAGCCACGGATGGAACACGGAATAAACACGGAACAGCAGGCGGCTGTCTTGACGATGGCTACCGTGTTCGCCACCACCGTTTGATGTGCGCGTTCGCCTTCCTTGGGAGGTTACGTTTTCCTCGTCCTCTTCTGTGTTCCATCCGTGGCTCATGAATCGTCCCGGCTGAAGGCTTTTCAAGCCGGCTGCTCTGGCGACAGCATCAATCACTTCACAGTTTGGCCCGCCAGTTACGTCCAACGCCGCGCATGATTCTGACTTTGAAACTCAAGACCACCGCAGCGCGCTCGCTGCTGACATTGTTTGTCCTGCTCATGCCATGCGCCGCTCGCTCGTCGGCAGTGGTCCCGCTGGACTCCGGGACGGCCGCGTTCCTCAAGGCGCATTGCATCCGTTGCCACGGCCCCGAGAAAGTGAAGGGGGACTTGCGGCTCGACCAGTTGGACACGGACTTTTCCAAGCCCAGCGCGTTCGAGCGCTGGCGCGACGTGATGACCCGCGTGCAGTCGGGGGAGATGCCGCCCAAGAAGGAGCCGCGTCCGGAGCCGGCGCAGGCGCAGGCGTTCGTGCGGCAGTTGTCCGCGCGGCTGGAAGCGGCTGGCGCGAAGCATCGCGCCGAGGGCCGCGTGGTGCTGCGCCGGCTCAACCGCGTGGAATACGAGAACACGGTGCGGGACCTCTTCGCGGTGAATGTTTCTGTGAAGGAGATGCTGCCGGAGGACGCCATCGCGCAGGGCTTCGACAATGTCGGCGCGGCGCTGAACATCTCGCCGGTGCTGATGGAGCGCTATCTCGAAGCGGCGGACGCGGTCATCACGGCGGCGCTCGCGCCGGTGCACAAGCTGGAGAGCAAGACGGAGCGGTTTGACTTGTATGACTCGCTGCCGAAGTGGTTCGTCGCGGGCGTTTGGAAGCAGGACGACGGCGTGATTCTGTTCCGCAGCAGCGGGGATTCACCGAGCGACCTGCGGCAGTTCAAGGCCCCGGCTGCGGGCCGCTACCGCTTCCGCATCGCGGCGTCTGCGCACAACTCGGTGACGCCGCTGCCGATGGCTGTCTTGCTGGGCAACTTCGTCGTGAGCGGCAATTACTCGCGGCACCTCGGCTACTTCGACGCGCTGCCGGGCAGGCCCACGGTCATCGAGTTCGAGGAGCGGCTCGGCGCGAAGAACGACACGGTGAAGGTCACGCCGGTCGCGCTGCCCTTCGTGTATCTCAAGCACGAGACGATGCCGGCATATCCGGGGCCGGGGCTGAAGATTCACTGGATGGAGGTCGAGGGGCCGTTCCCGGAGGCGTGGCCCACGGAGAGTTTTCGGCGCGTGTTCGGCGACGCCCGTGACGGGGAGACTCCTGCGCCCTTTGACCCGAAGAAAGGCACGCTCGCCGACGCCGAGAAGTTGGTTCGCGCGCTGCTGCCGCGCGCCTTCCGCCGACCGGTGGTGGAGGGCGAGGAGAAACCCTTCGTCGCACTCGTCGCGAAATCGCTGGAGATGGGGCAGCCCTTTGAGGCGGCGTTGCGCACGGGTTACAAGGCGGTGCTGGCGTCGCCGAAGTTTCTCTTCCTCCGCGAGCCGACGGGGCCGCTGGATGACCACGCGCTGGCGTCGCGGCTGTCGTATTTCCTCTGGAGCACGATGCCTGACGAGGCGCTCACCGCGCTGGCTGTGAAGGGCGAGTTGCGCAAGCCCGGCGTGCTGCAGGCGCAGGTGGAGCGGATGCTGAAACACCCGAGGGCGAAGGCGTTCACGGAGAACTTCACCGGCCAGTGGCTGAGCCTGCGTGACATCAGCTTCACGACACCAGACAAGACGCTTTACCCGGAGTTCGAGGAGCTGTTGCAGTGGTCGGCGGTGCGGGAGACTCATCTGTTCTTCGAGGAGTTGCTGAAGCAGAACCTCAGCGTGAAGAACTTCGTGGACTCGGATTTCGCAATGCTGAACGGCCGGCTCGCGAAGCACTACGGCATCCCGGACGTGCATGGCGTGGCGTTCCGCAAGGTCGCCCTGAGCCCGGAGCACCACCGCGGCGGCGTGCTCACGCACGCGAGCGTGCTGAAGGTCACGGCCAACGGCACGACGACCTCGCCGGTCTTGCGCGGCGTGTGGGTGCTGGACCGCATCATGGGCCGCCCCGCGCCGCCGCCGCCGCCGAACGTCCCGGCCATCGAGCCGGACATCCGCGGCGCACAGACCATCCGCGAGCAGCTCGCGAAGCATCGCGCGACGGAGAACTGCGCGGGCTGCCACGCGCGCATCGATCCGCCGGGTTTTGCGCTGGAGAACTACGATGTCATCGGCGGCTGGCGCGATCGCTACCGCGTCGTGGCCGAGCGGAAGAACTGGGTCAACAACCGCGTCGGCCCGCTGGCGAATTACCTCGCCGCCCATCAATACGGCGAAGGGTTGCCCGTGGACGCCGGCGACGCGCTGCCGGACGGGCGGAAATTTGCGGACGTGGGGGAGTTCAAGAGGCTGCTGCTCGCCGACCCCGAGCAAATCGCCCGCTGCCTGACGGAGAAGCTCGTGACCTATGCGACCGGCCAGCCGGCGGGCTTCGGCGACGACGCGGCAGTGAAGCGCATTCTCGCCGAGGCGAAGAAGTCGGACTACGGCTTGCGCTCGCTCGTCCACGCGGTCGTCGCGAGCGAGCTGTTTCAGAGCAAGTGACGGTTCCGTTGTGGAGGACGGGAGCCGGAGCAGGATTGCGGGCAGGAGCGGAACTGCCACTGCGTTGCAAGAAACTGAGATGCGCCCGCCGCGCCTTGCCAGACCAAAAAGAAATTGTCTGCCCATTGCCTTCGCGTAGTGTCCGCGCCTCTATGCAGCAGGTGAATCTAGGCATGATTGGCGGCGGCACCGTCGGTGGCGGCGTCTATGAAGCCATCCGGCGCAACGGCGCTTTGATGGCGTCGCGCCTTGGCGTGTCCTTGAACATCCGGCGCATCGCCGTGCGCGACTTGAAGAAGGCCCGTGCCGTCAACCTCCCCGCCCGCCTGCTCACCACGGACTGGCACAGCGTCGTGGCGGACCCGGAGGTCAACCTCATCGTCGAACTGATGGGCGGCACCACGACCGCGCGGCAGGTCGTGCTCGCGGCGCTCAAGCTGGGCAAGCCCGTCGTCACGGCAAACAAGGCATTGCTCTCCGCGCACGGCGAGGAACTCTTCGCCGCCGCGCAGCAGCACGGGACGAATCTCTACTACGAGGCGAGCGTGGCCGGCGGCATCCCCATCATCAAGGTGCTGCGCGAGGGCCTCATCGGGAACCGCATCACGCGGCTCTTCGGCATCGTCAACGGCACCTGCAACTACATCCTCACCCGCATGAAGGACGAGGGCGCGGACTTCGCCGCCGTGCTGGCGGACGCCCAGCGCCTCGGCTACGCGGAGACGCCGCCGGACCTCGACATCGACGGCCACGACGCCGCGCACAAGACCGGCATCCTCGCCAGCCTCGCGCACGGCTTCTGGGTCAACCCCAGGCAGATTCACACCGAGGGCATCCGCAGCATCTCGCGGCAGGACATCGGGTTCGCCGGCAAACTCGGCTACACCATCCGCCTGCTCGGCTGCGTGAAAGTGGTCAACGGCATCCGCCGCAAGAAATCGGCAATCGGCAATCGGCAATCGGCAATTCAAGTCAGCGTCTATCCCGCCCTCGTCCCCAACTCCCACGTTCTCGCGAACGTCAACGGCGTCTTCAACGCCGTCCTCGTGCGCGGCGACGTGGTGGGCGACACGCTTTACTACGGGCGCGGCGCGGGCCAGGACGCCACGGCCAGCGCGGTCTTGAGCGACCTCGCAGATGCCGCGTTGGACCTGAAGTGCGGCACGAAAAACCGCATCCCGCCCTTTGTCCCGCACGAGCGCGACGGCGCGGTGCTGCCGATGGATGAGGTGGTGTCGCGCTACTACGTGCGGCTGACGGTCGAGGACCGGCCCGGCGTGTTCGCCAAAATCGCCGCCATTCTGGCGAAGGCAAGGATTGGCATCTCCTCCATCATCCAGCCCGAGGGTCATGCCGGCGAAAGCGTGCCCGTCATCCTGATGATTCACGACGCACCCAACGCCGCGATGCGCCGCGCGCTGGCGTCTGTGGCCATGCTGCCCGCAGTGAAGTCCCCGCCCGTGATGATACGCGTGGAGAGCTTCGAGTAAATGTCGCGCGAAGGCCGCGAAGGGGGCGAAGGAACGACATGAATTCAGACGACTCCGAATCGACCGAGGAAGAATTGGGCAAGGCTGTGCTTGATGCGGCGTTCAAGGTTCACACCACGCTGGGTCCGGGATTGCTGGAGTCGGTGTATGAATCAGCGTTGGCGGTGGAGTTGCGTAAGCGCGGGCTGCACGTCGAGACACAAGTCCCGATAACCGTGACCTACGAGGGCGAGCGACTTGAAGTCGGCTTTCGAGCCGACATGCTGGTCGGGCGGAAAGTCCTGATTGAATTGAAATCCGTCGAATCAGTGACGCCGTTGTTCAAGAAAATCACCACCAACTACCTCAAGCTCATCCCCTTGAAACTTGGCTTCCTCATTAACTTCAACGAAACACACTTGAAGGACGGCATCACCCGAGTCGTGAACGGCTTGGAGGGCAAATCCTTCTTCCAGCCTTCGCGGCCTCCGCGCGACTCACAACCATGAAACTGCCGAAGATGTCGCGCGACGACCGTGAAGGGGGCGAAGGAAAGCCATGAAAGCAACCCGCTCCAACCTCAACCCCAGCCAGCCTTGTAACTTCGCTGCTCCCCTTTCGCCGCCCCCTTCGCCCTCTTCGCGGCCTTCGCGCGACCCACTCCCCAAATAACCATGCTCCTCTTCCGCTCCACCAACGGCCAGTCCCCCGCCGTGAACCTGCGCGAGGCCTTCCTCGCCGGACAGGCCCCTGACCGCGGCCTCTACCTGCCCGAACGCTTCCCGCAACTGACCCCGGCCGAAATCGCCGAGTTCGCCGATCTGCCGTATCGCGAAGTCGCCTTCCGCGTGCTGCGGAAATTCACCGACGGCGTCATCCCCGACGACGCCCTGGCCGCGATGTGCAACTCCGCCTACGACTTCGGCGTGCCGCTCGAAGTCATCCAGCGCGGCGTGTATCTGATGCGGCTGGACCAGGGCCCGACAGCGTCGTTCAAGGACTTCGCCGCGCAGATGATGGCGCAGATGTTTGGGCGCTTCCTCCAGGAGGAGCACCGCGAAGTCACCATTCTCACCGCCACCAGCGGCGACACCGGCGCAGCCGTCGCGCACGCATTCCACGAGATTCCCGGCGTCCGCGTCATCGTCCTCTTCCCCATCGCCGAGATCAGCGAGAGCCAGCGCAAGCTCATGACCACGCTGAAGGAAAACATCCGCACCGTGGCCGTGGACGGCAAGTTCGACGACTGCCAGGCCATGGTGAAACGCGCGTTCACCGACCCCTCGCTCGCTCACATCCACCTCTCCTCCGCGAACTCCATCAACATCGGCCGGCTCCTCCCGCAGAGCGTCTATTACTTCTACGCCGCCTCACGCCTGGCCCGCCCTGGCGAGCCCATCGTCTTCTCCATTCCCAGCGGCAACTTCGGCGACATGATGGGCGCGGTCGTCGCCCGCGAGATGGGTTTGCCCGTGCGGAAAATCATCGCCTCCGTCAACGACAACGACTCCTTCCCGCGCTACCTCCACAGCGGCATCTACGAGAAGATTTCCCCCTCGCGCAACTCCGTCTCCAACGCGATGAACGTGGGCCACCCGAGCAACCTCGCCCGCCTCGTCGCCGTTTATGGCGGGCAGATGGACGAGACCGGCAAGATTCACCGGCAGCCCGATCTGGCCGCCATGCGGCGCGACATCTTCTCCACCTCCATCACCGACGAGCGCACGCGCACCTCGCTGCGGGACTTCTGGAACAACTGCCAAATCCTCCTCGAACCGCACGGCGTGGTCGCGTGGCAGGGGTTCCTCGACTGGTGCGCCACCGAGCCCATCGGCTCCACACCCGCCGTCATCGTCGAGACCGCGAACCCGGCGAAGTTCCCCGAGGAAGTGGAGAAGGTCGTGGGCTGGGCGCCCGACGTGCCCGCCGCGATGACCGCCGCCATCGCCCTGCCCGAGGACTACGACCGCATGAGCGCGGACTACGAGCAGTTCCGCGCCTACCTCCTCCGGGCGCACACCGCCGCCTGAATCCGGCAGGGCCGCGCAAGCGCTCCCGTAGTCGCAACCTTCAGGTTGCGCGTGCTGTCCGATGGGCCGCATCGATCCGCAGGCTTCAGCCTGTAACTACGCTTTTCCACCACGCGCTTCTTCGAGCACGGACAGATAGCGCTCAGTCGTGTGCCCCCACGAAAACTGCCCGGCGTGACGAATGATGGCTTCGCGGTCAGGAGCTTCCGTCAGAGTCTGGCCAAGGGCTTTGGCGAGGGCATCCACATCGGCGCTGGGGATGAGGTGGCCGAGGAAATCCTTGTCGAGCACCTCGGGGATGCCGCCGACGCGCGTGGCGACAGCACGCAGTCCGCAGGCGAAGGCTTCGAGGATGACGTTGGGCACGCCCTCCTGTTTGCTCGGCACGCAGAGCGCGTCGGCGGCTTGCATGAAGCGCGCGACTTCCATCGGGGACTTGCGGCCGACGATGCGGACGTTCGCACCGAAGCCGAGCTTGTTCGCCATGCGGCGGGCCTTGGCCTCCAACGGGCCGGTGCCAATCATCACGAGCTCGCACGGCTCGGCGGCGGCGCGGCACAGCTTGGCGTGCGCGCTGACGAGCAGGAGCGGGTTCTTCACCGACAGGAAGTTGCCGACATAGAGAATCATCTTCGAGCTGGGCGGGAGGCCGAGTTCCTTGCGCGCGGCAGGGGCGTCGCCGGGGCGGAAGATGGCGGTGTCCACGCCGTTGTAAATCGGGCGGATCTTCATGAAGGGGACGCCGGCATCGTGGAGGCGGGTCGAAAGGTCGCGGCTGCGCGTGATGGTGGCGGCTGCGCGGCTGAGGGCTTGCACGATGGCGTGGCGCCGCAGCGGCATCTGAAGGTAGCTGTGAACGTCCGTGCCTTGCGCAATGGCGACGAGCGGGGCCTGCAACTCGGCTTCCAGCAGGTCCAGCGCGCAGGCGTCGGGATAGATCCACGCGCCAAGAACGACGTCGAAGGGAAACTGCGCGCGGACGCGGCGCACCGGCTCGCGGAGGGCGCGGGCCATGAGGCGGTGGTTCCACGGCCCGCCAAACTTGGGGATGTAGAAGGTGCGGACGTAGAGCGGCTGGAAGATTTTGTCCTCGTCGCGCGGCGTGCGGCCCCGCCAGCTCTTGAAGGGAAGCATCGGCCGCGGCGCAATGACGCGTATCTCACAATGACGCGCGAGCTGGTGGAGCACCGTGGCGTTGACCTGTCCGTGACCCGGGGCGGTCGAGTCGGGGAAGAGGTTCGACACGAAGAGGAGTTTCATCGGGGAGAAGGATTAGGATTAGTAGTGGGATTACGAGCACGAAGCAGGCTCTCCTGCTCGTAATCTTGATCTTAACCGGAACGGTTTTTTGGCCACGGATGGAACACGGAAAAGAACACGGATGAGGGCGAGGCAAACGCATCGTCCAAAGGAGCTGAAAGCGCCCACCAAACGGTGGAGGCAAACACGGCAGGCATCGTCAAGACAGTCGCCTGCTGTTCCGTGTTTATTCCGTGTTCCATCCGTGGCTCAACTGAATGGTTCCGGCTTAATCTCGCTCCTCATCGCGGGGTCATTTCACCGCTGGCGGCGTGCCGCTCGTGTCCGGCTTGCGCCAATCGAACCACCGCCACTTCGCGCCGTCCGCGTCGCTGTCGCACTTGGCGATGCCAAAGAGGAAGGAAGCGTGTGAGTTCGTCGGGCTGTTGTCGAAGCGGAGCAGGTTCCAGAGGAGCGAATGGCTTTCCGCGCCGGTGCGGGGGTTTTTCTCGTAACGGAAGACGGACCACACGGGGGACCAATTGCGCTCGATGGACTTGTTGTTGGGAATCATCGGCTCGATGGGGGCGAACATCTGGAAGCGCTCGCGTCCGTCGAGCTCCTTCGTCGCGGTGAAGATGGGCCAGAAGTCGGCGCGGGTCTTGGCCTCGCCGGTGAGGGTGTTCTTCTCGGAAAGATCGCTGTAGAGGAAGAGCAGGAAGCGCGTGCGCTCGCGGTCGAGCGGCTCGGCCTGGGCGCGGTTGTGTTTGTAGAGCGGCCACAGGATGAAGTCGCTTGTGAGGACGGCGTTGGTGGCGTGGCTGTAAAAGGGCCAGACGCGGTTCATGTGCTTGCCCTCGCCGCGTGCGAAGGCGACGAGCGGCCAGGGCGCGCCCCACTCCTGATATTTTTTCTCGCGGTCGTCAGTCGCGGTGAAGAACGGCCAGAGGTAGGTGGAGGAGTCGCGTTGCGGTGAGCGGTAGTGGCTGTAAAGCGGGAGCAATGCCTGCTGGTGGACGGGGTTCGTCGAGCCGGTGCCGCTGTGGCTGTTGAAGAAGAACGGCCAGGCGACGAAGAGCCTGTCGTGGCCCGGTGTGAGCTGTTCCAGGTCGAGGTAGTTCGTGCTGGTGAAAGGGTCCCGGTGCTCGTGGCCCATGAGCGGCCAGAACTGCCAGCCGTCGAGCTGCCTGCCGTGGCGCAGGTGGAAGAAGGGGAAGAGGTAGTTCTCGGTGACGACATCCCGCTTGGTCGTGCGTGCATAGAAGGGGAAGAGGCGGACCTTGATTTCATCGCGTAGGAGGCGGCCTTTGAGCGTGCCCCAGAACGGGAGGAGGGCGGTGTAGTTTTGCGAGGGGTCGGCAGCGCGGCGTTGGAAGTAGAAGGGGAAGACGGTGAACTTGTCGGTGGGTTTCTCATCCTGCGTGTGACCGCCGGAGAAGTTGAGGACTTGGAAGAGCTGCCATTTGTATTCCGCACCGAAGCGGTCGTAGGTGAGCAGCGGGTAGAGGAAGTCGTATTCCTCGGCCTCGACACCGGAGTGGACGACGCGAGAGAAGAACGGCGGGATGGCCCATGTGGTTTGCTCGTCGGCAACTTCGCGGTAGTAGAGAGGGCCGAGCCATTCCGAACGTGTGCCAGACGCGAGCGTCAGGGAAAACTCGTGCGCGAACGGGCCGGCGGTCCACTCGGCGGCGGCGGGCCGGACGGGGGAGAGCAGCAGGCACAGCAGGACCGCGAACCGGGCGGGCAGCAGCGCCTTGGCACCGCTTGGAGACAGGAGTGTCCCCAATGCAAACTGACTGGCGATGCGGTGAATCACGCGGGCGGGATGGTAGGAGCGCAAGGTTTCGGGTCAAGTTCGCCCGTCGCGGTCCGCTTGGAAGGCGACAAGCATGCGGGCTGCAAATATCGTTACTGGCAGCCAGGATTCTGATGGAATCTGCGCGTTTGACATCTATTCACAGGATATTAAGGTGTGTCGTCAGTTGATTGAGGTTCCATTTGACCTCGGTTCCTCACAGCCCAGTGACGGGGGTGCATTCTCGTTACTGGGCCTTTTCTTTTCTCCAGCCCAGTTTCAGGAGCAAGTTCAACACGGCGGGGAGGAACGTGAGCGCCGCAACCATGCACGTCGCGGTGCCCACGGCCATCACGTAGCCGAGGCTCTCGATGCCCTGATGCTTTGCGAGGATGAGGCTGCCGAAGCCCGCGATGGTCGTCAGGCCGGACACCAGCACGGCCAATCCGGTGCTGCGGGCGAGGATGGACGGGTTCCGCTCCTCGCCGAAGCGGTTGAGGATGTGGATGCCGTTCGTGACGCCGATGCCCACGACCAGCGGCAGGGTCATGATGTTCGCCGGGTTGAAGGGAATCCCAAACCAGCCCATGAAGCCCACCATCCAGACTGTCCCGATGGCCACCGGCAGCAGCGCCAGCACCACGCACACGAGCGAGCGGAAGTGCAGCAGCACCATGAGCGCAATCGCGGCGGTCGCATACCAAGCGGCCTCGATGTAGCTGTCCTTGAGCAAGGTCGTGTATTCGAGGAGCTGCACGGGCGTGCCGGTCACGTTTGCGTCCACGGTGCGGAGGTCCTTCACGAAAGCCTCCTGCGGCTCGCGCTGCCACACGTCGGCCTTGGGGAAGACTTGCAGCAAATACTTCCCGGACACGCCGATGAAGCGGTTGCGCAGCGGGGCCGGCAAATCCTCCGCCCGCAGCGCGCTGACCTGCTGGCTCGCGAGCGTCGTGAACGTGTCCGCCAAATCGTCGAGCAACGCCTGCTGGTAAAACGCCGTCTGCTGCGCGGCATGCGCAGGAGTTGTGGCCACCAGCGCATTGCGCCAGGCCTGCACGGCGTCCTTGAGCGATTTGAACTGCCCCGCCAGCTTCGCATCGCCTTCCTTCGTCACCGCTTCCTCGGCCAAGCCAACGAAGCCTTGGAATGAAAAGAGCACCTGCAGCAACTCCGGCACGTTCGCCGGCTGCATGTCGAGCTTGGCGAACTTCACGGCGCTGGCGTCCGCCTTGACCTGCTGGATGAGCGCGAGCTTCGGTGTGGCGTCCTCGGCGAGGAACTGGCTCATGCACCGCACGTTGGCGACCGACGTGAGATTCGTCAGTTTTTGCTCCAAATGCGCGGCCTGCTCCAGGTTCGTCGCAATCACCGCGCCGAACAGCACGGAGTTCGAAGCGGAGTTGATGAGCTTCTGCTCGAAGACCACAGCAGGCAGGCCCGCTGACTGCATGTGCAGCAGGTTGTAATCGAATTGAACCCTGCCGAAGCGCGCCAAGCTCAACGCGCACAACGCCGCCGTCACGACAAGCACTGCGGCGGGCCGGTTCAGCCAGATGCGCTCGATGCGCTCGCGGCGGTCCACCGGCGGAGCGATGTGGTCAATGACGTTCTGCTTCCCGCGCAGCAACAGCACCGGCAGCAGCGTCATCATCGGCACGAGGCACACGATGAGGCCGCCGCCCGCGATGATGCCCATCTCCTGGATGCCCTTGAAGTTCGTGATGCCCATCGCGAAGAACGCCGCCGCCGTCGTGGCCGCTCCGGTGAAGATGCCCTGGCCCGTGTTGACCATCGCCAGCGTGATGGCCTCGCGCTCGCCCTTGCCGAGCCGCAATTCCTCCTCGAATCGCGCGACCAGATGCGCGCCGAAATCAATCGCCATCCCCACCAGCATCGGCGCAAACGTGATGGTCAGGATGTTCAAGTGCCCGACCGTCAGCGTCGTGTAGCCCATCGTATAGACCAGCCCGACCACCAGCACCGCGTTGGCCTTGAGCGGGCGGCCCGTCTCCGCGTAGCCGTAGATGAAGATGATGAGCACCAGCACCAGCGAGACGATGGTTGCCACCGTCGTGTCATATTGCGACTGCGCCATCTCGTCGAACTCCAGCACCGGCTCGCCCGTGATGCCCACGCTCACGCCGGGCACCTCGCGCTTCGTCTCCTCCACCAGCAAGCGCAACCGCTCCACCGCATCGCCGTTCAGCTCCTCGCGCTTGGCGTGCGCGGTGACGAGATACATCCGCCCGCCTCCGAAGGTGATATACATCTCACGCTCCGCCTCCGGCCCGCCACCGAAGAGAGCACTCACGCCCGGCGAGGGCGCCTTGCCCGGCCGCAGCAGGCTCTCCCGCGCCTCGCCCACGATGCGCTCCAGCGCCGGCAGCGCGCCAAGCATGGACTCGTTCTCCGCGTTGGTCTCCTGCTTCGCCGTGCGGAACTGCTTGTTCAGGATGGTGAAGAGCGAAACGAGGTTCGTCGCCCGCGAGAAGTTTTGGATGAACGGCTGGTAGTCTTTCACCTTCTGCTGCAACTCCACGAGGTCCGCCTGCGGCACGAACAGCAGCGCCTTGTTCCCCATCAGCTTCAGGTCGCCCTTGTAGAAAACGTCCGTGAAGAGGTTTGTCTCCGTCTCCAGCTTCGCGCCGAGCCGCTCGACAAACTGCCGGTTCTTGTCCAGCCGGTCGCTCTCGACGATGACCACGAGGTCGTCCTGGCCGGGGAACTCCTTCTTAAACTCGAGGAAGTTCTGGTGATACTTCTTGTCCGACCCGACAAGGTCATTTCGGCTCGTGCTGAACTTCAGGCCGTTGACCGTGTAGAACAGGCAGACGACGAACAGCACCGCCTGCGGATAGAAGAACGCACGCGGGTGCAAATACACCGCGTCCGCCAGCCGGGTGAGGAGGCGGTGGATGAGCGGGGGCTTGTCGGTTGAAGTGCTCAACGAAATCGAGGTGAACCATACAGAGGAGGCTGTGGGATCAGGAAGCGAGAAGACAACAATGCGGTTCCGCTTGGGTGGGCATTCCACCAGCACCCGGCTAGACCGGAACCATGCAGTGGAGCCACGGATGGAGCACTGACAAGGAGATTCATAAGGAATGCAGGAAGCAGACAGCAGCAGCAACTTTCGCCTCCCTCATGCATTCCAGCTCTCCTGATGAAGGTCTTCTCATGCAGCCGCCCTCATCCGTGTTCCATCCGTGTCGAAAGAAGCGTCTCGGTAGATGCCAGGGGCCAGGGTGGTGCCGCCCAATCAACGACCTGCGACCCCGAGCGCCATTGCCCCAATTTCCCTCTTCCCCGCCGGCCGCAGCTTGGTAGTTTCAGCCGTCACCGCCACTCAACCAGTTCGCACCATGCACACGCTCACACGCCGCTCCTTCCTTCGTCACACCTCCGTCTCCGCTGCGACAGCCGCCTCGCTCCACCTCACCAGCGGCGTGCGAGCCCAAAGCCCGAACAGCAAGTTCACCGTGGCCCTCATCGGGCCCGGAGGCATGGGCACAGGCCATCTCAAGACGCTCGTCAAGAACGACGCGGTGGACCTCGCCTACGTGTGCGATGTGGACACGAACCGCCTCGCCGCCGCCGTGAAGAACGTCGAGGACGCGGGCCGCAAAACACCCAAGGCCGTCGGCGACCTGCGCCGCATCCTTGAGGACAAGTCCGTGGATGCCGTCTTCATCGCCACACCAGACCACTGGCACGCGGCGGCGACGATTCTCGCCTGCGATGCCGGCAAGCACGTCTATGTGGAGAAGCCCGGCTCGCACAACATCCGCGAGGGCCGGTTCATGATTGATGCCGCGCGCCGCACCAAACGCGTCGTGCAGGTCGGCACGCAGACCCGCAGCTCGGCGCACATGGCGGAAGCGACCGCGAAGGTCCGCAGCGGGGCCATCGGCGACGTCCTGGCCTGCCGCGTCTGGAACAGCCAGCTTCGCCGCAACATCGGCAAGGCCCAGCCCTCCGCCCCACCTGCGACGCTGGACTTCGACACCTGGATTGGCCCCGCGCCGATGGTGCCTTACAAATCCACGCTGCTGCATGGCATCTGGCGCTGGCAGTTTGCATTCGGTGCTGGCGACATGGGCAACGACGGCGTCCACGATCTCGACGTGGGCCTGTGGGGCTTGAACGTCGGCTTCCGGCACCCGAGCCGCATCGCCGCTTTGGGCGGGAAATATTTCTTCGATGACGACCAGCAGTTCCCCGACACGCAGACGTGCATCTTCGAGTGGGATTTTCCCGGCGGGAAAAAGAAGCAGCTCATCTACGAGCAGCGCATCTGGGCGCCCTACAAGCAGGAGACCTACGAGAACGGCGACGCGTGGTATGGCACCAAGGGCTACGTCATCGGCGGCAAGGAATCGGGCTGGCAGATGTTCGAGGCAAAGAACAAACCAGTCGAGTCCGGCAAAGGCTCGCCCGATCTCCCCGCGCACCACCGCAACTTCCTCGACTGCATCAAGACCGGCGCGCGCCCGAATGCGGACGTGGAAATCCACCACTACTCCGCGTGCCTCTGCCATCTCGGGAACATCGCCACGCGCCTGGGCCGCACGCTGAATTTCGACTCGGCGAAGGAGCGGTTCATCGGCGACGACGAGGCGAACCGGCTCGTGCGCCGCGAGTATCGCACGGAAGGCCACTGGAGCGTGCCGCAGGGCGTGTGACGGCGGCTCACGCCTCTTTGGAAACGGAAAAACCGCCACGCCGCGTCTTCGCTCAGAGCAGGAGCCAGATCAGCGCACATTCCAGGAGGACCAGCCCGCCCAGCCCCAGCCAGACGAGCGTCTCCCGCGCGCGGTTGTCAGACTGCCGGACCTCGGCCAGCCAGAACTGCACCTTCACCGCTCCAAGCTCGATCACGTCGCCGTTGTGGAGGACGACTTCATCGAACTCGGTGCCGTTGACGCTGGCGCGGCCCTGACCGAGGCGGCACAGGCGGAAGCCGGCGGGGACTTGGAGATCGAGCTGAAGGTGGTTTTCCCAAACGCCGGCCTCCGCGAGCTGCAGATCATCCCCGGTCGAGCGGCCAATGGTGCAGGGAAACCGGCTCGTGGCGTGGGCCGCCCCCGCGCGGCTGCCGTTGAGGACGCGGAGCTGGACCATCAGAAGAAGCGGCGCGGGACGTAGATGCGGTCGCCGGGGAAGAGCGGACGGTCGAGCGAGGGGTTCTCGATAGCGGCCTTGCAATCCATCGTCTCCTTCAAATCGCCGGAGCGGGTGATGGTGACCTTGGTCTTGTCGCCGAACTCGCTGAAATCTCCGGCGGCGGAGATGGACTTCAGGACGGTCAGACCGGGCGTGTAGGGATAGCGGTTGGGCTGCTTGACGAAGCCGCCCACATACACGAAGCGCTCCTCCTGTTTCACCGTGACGGTCATCTTGGTGTAGAAGTTCGGCACGTAGCGTGCGCGGATCTCGGTTTCAAGCTTGGAGCGGGTCTTGCCGGCGGCCTGGAATGTCTGGTCGAGGTGCAGGGTGATTTTTCCATCCTCCGAGATGGTCAGGTCGGCACCGATGATTCCTGTGGGCAAGTCGGCCAGGAGCACTTGAATCTTTTCACCCACGCGAAGGATGTCGGTCGAGTCCGGGAGCGGGTTGCCCGGTCGCGGAGCGGGCGCGCGTCCCTGAACCGGGCCGGGGGTCTCACAGGCGGTTCCAAGACAGCAGAGCAGCAGCGCGAGTGATTTCCAGACTGTGTTCATTGGGGAGTTCGGAGTTTGGCGGAGGGCCGTGGCAATCAGTATTTGGGCTTGATGGCGGGTGAGTCCGCGGCGGGCGCGGCGGGCTTGTGGCGATCCGCTTTGCCGGGGGGCTTGCCGTTGGCGCCAGGCTCATCGGCGTTGTTGTTGCTGCGGTAATTGTAGCCGCTGTAGTAGTAGTAGGAGGCGTCGCTGGCCAGGTTGATGTTGTTCAGCACCACGCCGATGAGCCGCCCGCCGACCTTCTCCACCATCTGCCGCGAGCGGATGGCGAGGGACTGCGGATACTTGCGATACTGGATGACAAGGATGGCGAGGTCCGCGCCGCTGGCCAGCACCGTGGCATCGCTCACGCCCATGATGGGCGGGGCATCGAAGAAGACGAAATCGTAGCGGCTCTTGGCCTCCTTGATGAAGTCCTTCATCTGCGGGGAGTTGAGGATGCCCAGCGCGCTGCTGGGCAGCCGGCCGCTGGGGAGAAAGTGGAGGTTCGCCAGCGCGGAATGCTGGATGACTTCCTCGAGCTTGTTCTGGCCGAGGAGATAGTTGGTGAGGCCCAGCGAGTTCGAGAGGCCGAGGCGTTTGTGCAGGCTGGGGCGGCGCAGGTCGGAGTCCACGAGCAGCACCTTGTTGCCGTTCTGCGCGAAGATGGTGGCGAGGTTGAGGACTGTGGTGGATTTGCCCTCGCCCGCGCCGCCGCTGACGACGGTGATGGCGTTGGCCTTGTCGTCCTTGCGGGTGAAGAGAATGTTGGTGCGCAGAACCCGGTAGGCCTCGGCGTGAGGGCTGTCCGTGCCCTCGTCCAGCAGCGCGCCGACATTCTGCGGGATGACGGCGAGCACGGGCGCCTGGAGGGCGCGCTCCACGTCGTCAATGGTCTTCACACTGGTGTCGAGGTATTCGATGAAGAACGCCAGGCCAATGCCCAGAATGATCCCGACGAACGCGCCGAGGGCGACGTTGAGGGTCATCTTCGGGTAGGCAGCCTTGATCGCCGGCTCCGCATGGTCCGTGACTTGGACGGCTGTGCTGCGCGTCATCTCGACATCGCTTGCCTCCAGAATGATCTTGGCCTGCATCGTCGCGAGCAGGCGCTTGAGGTCTTCCAAGTGGCTGATCGCCATCTGATAGCTGCGGTTTTTCTCTCCGGCGGCGCGATTGCGAATCTTGGCCTCCTCGAGCTTGGCCTCGGTGAGCGTGAGCGCGGCTGCCTGCGCCTTCAGGTCGGTCTCCAAGCCAAGCATGATCCCGTTCACGCGGTCATCGACCTGTTGGTTCAGCTTCACGATGACTGCCTGCATCCGAACGTAGTCCGGGTTCAGCGGCCCGAGATCCTTGCTCTTCGAGACAAACTCCTTCTCAGCCGCGCTGTGTTCCTCCAACCGGCGGGAGAGGATCTCGTCGTTCACGATGGGTGGGCCGAGGGCGTTCTTGAGCTGCTCTGGCTTCACCTTCCTCAGCTCCTGGAAGATCGTCTCCTTTTTGGTGTAGATGCCCCGGATTTCGATGAGCTGCTGCTCGAGCGACCGGATGGTGTCGGTCTCCAGCGACATGATTCCGCCCCCATTCTCGGCGATGACATTCAGCCCCTTCTCCTTGAGAATGTGGTTCACGTTGGTTTCGGCGGACCCCACGAGTGAAGCCTGCTCGGCGGCACGTTCGCGCAGAACCTTGAGGCCTTGCTGGCCGAGGCGCTTGCGCTGGTCGTCGCGGCTGCTCTTGTAGATGTCGGCGATCTTGTTGGCGATCTCGGCGGCCTCCTCCTTGTCTTTGCTGTAGACATTGATCTCGATGATGCTGGTGTTGCGGACCTGCCGGGGGTCAATGAGCTTGGTGAGCACCTGGTAGGCCTTCGGCTTGGACAGGCCAAGGCGGTATTTCTGGTCCCACCGCTGCACGAGCTTGAGGTCGTCAATGACCTTGTAGAGCACCTCCTTGGATTGGAGGATCTCGAACTGGGTCATCACGAAGTAGGGGTCGAAGCCTCCCTGCTGCTGCTGTGGCATCAGGCTGGAGATGTCGCCCACGTCCTTCTGCACCTCCATGCGGACGGTGCTCATGTAGGTCGGCTCCATCAAGTGCGTGAGCACGGCGGTGGTGCCCACCACCAGGGCGAAGACGACGAAGATCAGCAGGCCACGCATCCGGATGATGCGCCAATAGTCGAGGAAGTGCAGGCGGTTCTCCGTGGTGGTGGGAGCCGGGTCAGTAAGTTGTGGTGCCGCGTCCATGAGTTAAAAAGAAAAGAGGCCGGAGTTCGTTGGCTCCAGCCTCCCTCTCAGGTAACAAAGCCGTCAATCGGGAAGATGCCCTACCAAGTTCCCTTGAAGCCGAGGTAGAGGCGGTTCCGGTAGTAGCTCCGGCCCGCGATGTCGGAGTCCTGCCGGTCGTAGTTGTAGCCGCCCTCCAAGGAAATGAACTGATGGAAGCGCCATTCCAAGTTCAGTCCGGCGGTGAAGATGTTGTCCGCAGAATTTGGAGCGCTGTATTCGGAGAGCTGGTATTGAGCCAGCAGGGTGCCCTTCACGTCCGGGTTGAACTCATGGTTCAAGGAACTATAAACCGTTGTCGCCTGGGCATCCGCAGAGGTCGAGATGTCCGTCGTGATGCGCGAGATTCGGAGACCCAGTTGGGCGGAGCTGTTGGGCAGGTATTCCCACGTTCCGCTGGCATCCACGTAGGGACTGGTCTGGGAGCGTTGGAACACGGGCGCCGCCGTGGCCGCGTTGGGATACTCGACGTATTGCACACCCACACGACCGTTAACCCTGAGCTCTGGCGTGAATTTGTGACCGGCTCCGGTGAAGAAATAGTGCGACCGGCTGTCACGCGATGCGGGCAGGTTGCCCACTGAGAGCAGGTCCTTGCTGGTCGAATCCGTAATGCCGAAAGAATAGCCAAGCAGCACCTCCGTCCCCGTCTCGTCGAAAATGCGATACCGGCCCACCATGCTGAAGAGGTGTTCGACACGGTCCAGAAGTGCCGACCGGGAACCGACGCCGCCGGCGCTGTTGTTGTCCTGCTGGTAGTCGTAATAGGTGTTGGCGTAGCTGCCCTCGGCGGACCATCGCTCGATGATGTCGTCGGACACAAACTTCAACTGAACATTGTTGCGCAGGTTGTTGCCTTGAGTGCGAAGCGCGGTGCTGACCGCCGAGCTGGGGTCCAGCACGCCCGGCTCCTGGGCAATGGCAAACGACTCGCTGACTGTGAGCTTCTGCTTCTCCGTGAACTGGTGATCAAGGCTCACGCCCAAGTCGAGGCTGTGATCCGCCGAACCCTCGCGGCGGTCTTCGTAGTAACGCATTCCATAACGCGTGTTGAAGTCGAGCGTGGTCTGGTCGCGCTTGAACTGGTAGGCCGCGCTCGGGCTGAAATCCAACCCCCAACTGCTTCGCTTGGTGGGGCCACCGCCGGGCGGGGCCTTGGACGGGAGCGTGGTGTAATTGTCGTCGTAGAAACTGCGGACGCTGGCGGTGACGTTCCACGGCTTGGCTTCCTGAGCCAGTGCAGGTTGCAAGGCAGCCGCGCCCAGTGCCATCACCCCCGTCGTTGCAATGATCCGATTCATAAGGCCTTAAATATCCGCATTTCCCACTGAAAATTCGCCGCTTTGGTAAGGGATGGGCACGCGGAGTGTCAACCCTATTCTTCCCCCAAACGCCCTCCAGAAGCCTCGCGCACACGTTCCAAAACC
>JACRKB010000083.1 GCA_016235545.1 Verrucomicrobiota bacterium
AGCAGTGAGAGCAGGTCCTCGCGGTGGTAGAAATCCTCGCTCGTGGAGGCCAGCAGGTAGCGGAAGAGCACTGCACGGCGCGGCTCCTTGTTCCACACGATGCGGCGGGCCAGCGCCTTGAGCAGCGCCCGGTCCTGGGCGGGCGGGAGCGCGTGGAGGAGCTTGCCCAGCGGGTCGGGGATGAGGACATCCAGGTTTAACCGGGTGACGAAGCGTTCGAGGCTTACTTCGCGCAGCCTGATGGCATGCGTGGCGCCGTCCTCGGTGATGAGCCGCGCGTTCGTGGGCCGCTGGGCCAGCTTGCGCAGGAGCACGGGCCACTCGCTCGATGGCAATGTCTGCCGGTCGAGCAATTCGGAGAAGGCCGCCTGCTGCGTGAGCGTGGGCGTGAAGAGCGGCGAGAAGAGCAGGTCCACCTCGTAATCCTCCAGCGCGTCGAGCTGGCTGGTGAGGAACGCGCCCAGCTCGTCACGGCTCACCGAGTAGTGGGACGCGAGGTGGTCCACCACCTGTTTGAGGAGCGCGCGGGGCTGTTCCAGCTCCGCCGCCACCGCGTCCACGAAGGCTTGCATGGCGCGGAGTATGCGGGCGGGCAGGTCGTTTGCAACCGGGAAGCCCCCCGCCGCCGCCGCATTGCGGGCGCATCTCAATTTCATGCGGGCCAAAGAGAGATTCGCTGAGGCGACTCCAGCCGGTCGTAGTCCTGATCCAGTGCGGGGAAGGGCGGGATTTGCCAACGATTCGTTAGCCACGGTTGGAACACGGATCAGACACGGATGGGGACGAGGAAACGCGGCCTCCCAAGGAGACGAGCGCGCACACCAAACGGTGGTGGCGAACACGGCAGGCATCGTCAAGACAGTTGCCTGCTGTTCCGTGTTCCATCCGTGGCTAATGAATCGCTGTCCCAGGCTGTCTTGGCGCCCCGGCATGTGCGTTTGCAAAAGCGCGCTCGACAGCCGCGCGTGCTCCGTGCGACAAAACGCGCGACCAAATGGCCGCCCTGACTCCCAGCGAAGAAGCCCAGTTGCAGCAGACGATCGAGATGTTCCGCGTGATCACTCAGTCGCAGCCGCTGGACTATCAGTCGCTGGAAATCCTCAAGGAAGCCTACATGAAGCTGGGGATGCAGAAGGACGTGGTGGACACGTCCAAGCGCATCGCCGAGGCCTACGTCCAGCTCGGCCAGCTCAGCTCCGCCATCATGGAGTATGAGACGATCCTCCAGCGGTTCCCCGATGACCCCGACGTGCGCAAGGCGCTCACCGAGATTGAGAACAAGACCAACAGCTTTGCAGGCCGCGGCACCGAGCCATCCCCGCCACCCAACGCGCTCGCCACCGAACCAGGCAAGGGCAGGCCCGGCAGCCTCGCCGCCAAAGTCGGCGCGGAGCAGGACGACGGCAAGGCCGCGATGCAGCGCCTCTTCGTGGACAGCAAGCTGGTCAATGCCCAGGACTTCGGACGCCTCTGGTTCACCCCCGGCGCGGAGCCGCCCATGCAGGTCAACGACCCGTTCCTCCAAGTCATGGCGGACAAGGGCGTGCTGGGCATGGACAAGTCTCTCAAACTCGTCATCGAGCGCGCCCGCATCGGCTACCTGCCCCTCGACAAATACGAGATAGACAACGATCTCGGGAAGAGCTTCCCGCGCGCTGTCTGCCTCAAGTGGTGCATCCTGCCCTTCGACCGCATGAGCAAGTCCGTGCTCGTCGCCACAGCCAACCCCTTCAACAAGCAGGCCGCCGCGGAGCTGCAGGCAGCCACCCCCAGCCGCCTGCTCTGGTATATGACCTCGCCACCCGACCTGGTGAAGGCCATCAAGAAAATCTTCCGCTAGTCCGCCGTGAGCCTCGCACCTGTCAAATCCTTCGGAGAACGCATCGCCGATGCCCTCGTCGAGGACAACCTCCTGACCGCACAACAGGTCGAGGAACTCGTAGCCCTCCAAAAAAAGGAAGGCACGCGCCTCCTGAAGCTCCTCATAGACAAAGCCTACGTCAGCGACGCCGACATGGTCGTCGCCATGGGCCGCGTGCTCAACACACCGCCAGTCAACCTCGCCCGCGTCGTCATCCCCCCAGAGATCGCCGGCCTCGTCCCCCGGGAAGTAGCCCTCAACTACAAAGTCCTCCCCGTCTCCCGCCTCGAGAACAAGCTTTTCCTGGCGATGGCCGACCCGCTCAACGTCCTGGCCCTCGACGACGTCAAACGGATCACCAAGCTCGAGGTGACGCCCATGATCGCCTCCGAACGGGCGATCCTCGACAAGATTAACAACCTCGAAACCTCCCAGGGCGGCGGGATGGAGGAGATCATCAAGAAGTCGGCCGAGATGGACGCCGACGCCGAGGGTGCCGAGCTCGTCGCCGAGGAGGCCGACAATGCCAGCGTGGACGCGCTCGCTGCCGCCGGTGAGGAAGCCCCCGTCATCAAGCTCGCCAACCTCATCCTCGTCCAGGCCATCCGCGACCGGGCCTCCGACATCCACATCGAGCCCTTCGAGAAATCCGTCCGCCTCCGCTACCGCGTGGACGGAGCGCTGATGGACATGCCACCGCCTCCCAAATCCATGCAGGGGGCGCTCACATCGCGCATCAAGATCATGTCGAACCTCGACATCGCCGAGCGCCGCCTCCCGCAGGACGGCCGCATGAGGATGCGCGTGTCCGGCAAGGACATTGACCTGCGCGTCTCCATGCTCCCCGTCGTCCACGGCGAGAAGGTCGTCCTGCGCGTCCTCGACAAGTCGAACCTCACCGCGAGCATAGACAAGCTCGGCCTCGACGCCGACACCTTCAAACGCTTCAAGTCCGCCGTGGACGCCCCGCACGGCCTCATCCTCGTCACCGGCCCCACCGGCTCTGGCAAGACCACCACGCTCTACTCCGCCCTCAACGAGCTTAACAACCCAGACTATAACATCGTCACCGTCGAGGACCCCGTTGAATTCCAAATCCCGGGCATCAACCAGGTGCCGGTGAAGAAGGAGATCGGCCTCACCTTCGCCGCCGCGCTGCGCTCCATCCTCCGCCAGGACCCGGACATCATCATGCTCGGCGAAATCCGCGACGAGGAGACCGCCGAGATCGCCGTCGAGGCCGCGCTCACCGGCCACCAGGTGCTCTCCACCATGCACTGCAATGACGCACCCGGGGCCATCTCCCGCCTCGACGACATGGGCATCGCCCCCTTCCTCATTTCCAGCTCGGTCATCCTCGCCTGCGCCCAGCGCCTCATGCGCCGCATCTGCCCCGGGTGCAAGGAGCCGGTCAACTACCCGGCCAAGATATTCGAGCAGCTTGATCTGGATCCCAAGTTCTTCGCCGGCGCCCAGCTGTTCAAAGGCAACGGTTGCGAGCGCTGCAAAAACTCCGGCTACACGGGCCGCTGCGCCATCATTGAGGTGATGACTGTCACCGATGACATTCGCAAGCTCGTCATCGCCCGCTCCAGCGCGGCTGAGATCGCCAAGGTCGCCGTCTCGCAAGGCATGAAGAACCTTCGCCACTGCGCCCTCGACAAAGTCCACGAAGGCATCTCCACCCTCGAACAAGTGCTCGTCCTCACATCAAGCCACTGAGCCGGGCACAGGAGCGGAGGATTTGACAGGAAAGCAGGAGGGATTGCCGCGGATGGCCCCACTATATCCCGGACTCCGAGATGGGAATTGGACAACCACGGATGGACACCGATGCGCATGGATGAAAACAAGCCCAAGGCCAGTGTTTGGTGTGTGCACGCAGCTCCTTGGGAGGATGCGTTTTCCTCGTTCCCATCCGTGTGCCTTCTGTGTTCCATCCGTGGCTAAAGAATCGTTCCGCCGGAGGCTGGTGCCACCCAGCCGGCTTCGGCGTTCGCGGCGTTCCGTTTGAATCGCCCTCACGCGGCCATCATCTATCCTCCGCGTCCATGAACCACCTGCGCCTTGCTTTGCCTGTCTCGCTCGCCCTCGCGGTGACGTGCGCCGTCATCAGCGCGGCGGCGGAAAAAAAGGCCCCGGCGAAGAAAGCCGCGCCACAGACGCCTTGGTCCTTCCTTCCGCTCCGCGAAACGCCGCCGCCCAAA
The DNA here is from genome assembly GCA_016235545.1 of Verrucomicrobiota bacterium. Lineage (GTDB taxonomy): Bacteria > Verrucomicrobiota > Verrucomicrobiia > Limisphaerales > SXTU01 > SXTU01. The sequence goes on from JACRKB010000083.1 coordinate 4,069, forward strand.
GTCCGCAACACCAGGTGGCCGCAAACCCAGATTGACCACTTCCTCCTCGCGAAGATGGACAAGGCCGGCGTGAAGCCCGCCCCGCCCGCCGACCCGCGCACGCTCATCCGCCGCCTTCACTTCGACCTCACCGGTCTTCCGCCCACACCCGAGGAGGTTGAGGCGTTCGTCCGCGACTTCTCACTTTCCCACTCTCCCACTTTCTCACCGGCAAGCGGCGCAGGTGCGAAAGTGAGCAGGCGAGAAAATGAGAGCCGAGCCATCACCGCAGCAGTCGAACGCCTCCTCTCCTCCCCCCACTACGGCGAACGCTACGCACGCTACTGGCTCGACCTCGCGCGCTATGTGGACAAGACCGGCTCGTGGCTGGAGAAAACCACCTCCGCGCACCTCTACCGCGACTGGGTCATCAAAGCCTTCAACGACGACATGCCCTACGACCAGTTCGTCATGCGGCAGATCGCAGCCGACCGACTCATCGAAGAAGCCGAGTCCAAAGTCCAAAGTCCAAAGTCCAACGCCGACGCCGCCCCGGACAAGTCGCCCGCCTCTCAACTATCAACTATCAACTCTCAACCGTCGCGCAGCGACCTCCACGCCCTCGCCTTCCTCGGCCTCGCGCCGACTTACTGGAAGGAACTCCAGCTCCCGCCTGACCTCATCAAGGGCACCGTCGCCGACGAATGGGAGGAGCACGTGGACACCCTCAGCCGCACCTTCCTCGGCCTCACGCTCGCCTGCGCCCGCTGCCACGACCACAAGTCCGACCCCATCACCGCCGCCGACTACTACGGCATCGCCGGTGTCTTCGCGAGCGTGCGCCACGCCGAGGTGCCCACGATGGGCGACCAGTTCTGGCTGCCCGTGAAGAAAGCCCGCGAGTCCGTCGCCGCGCTGGAGAAGGAGCGCGACGAGTTGAAGAAGAAGAAGCCCGCGCCCGCCAACCTCACCAACCAGGTCGCCGTCATCGAACAGAAAATCACCACCCTCAAGACCAGCACGCCGCACTTCAACATGGCGATGGCCACCGCCGTCGAGGACGCCGCCCTCTTCGTCATCCCGGCCAGCAACAACAAAGGCACCGTCCTCGACTTCAAGCCCGGCCAGGCTCTCGACCTTGAGCTGATGAAGCGTGGCGACCCGAACAACACCGGCGATATCGTCCCGCGCCGCTTCCTCTCCGCCTTCCCCGCGAAGGACGGCCAGCCCCGCCGCTTCACCACCGGCAGCGGACGCCTCGAACTTGCCCAGGCCATCGTGCAGGAGGCCGCCCCGCTCACCGCCCGCGTCATCGTGAACCGCATCTGGCGGCACCACTTCGGGCGCGGCATCGTGGACACGCCCAGCGAGTTCGGCGTCACCGGCGACCCGCCCTCGCACCCGGAGTTGCTCGACGACCTCACCGCGCGCTTCATCAAGAACGGCTGGTCCATCAAGTGGCTGCACCGCGAAATCCTCCTCTCCGCCGCGTGGCAGCAAAGCTCCCTCGCGCCCGACTCCGAGAAGCGTGACCCGGAGAACCGGCTCTTCGCCCGCATGCCCCGCCACCGGCTCGACTTCGAGGCGTGGCGCGACACCACGCTCGCCGCCGCCGGCACGCTCGACCGCAGCTTCGGCGGCGTCGCCACGCTGCTCACCTCTGAGCAAAACCTCCGCCGCACGCTTTACGGCATCGTGGACCGCCACGAACTGGAGCCGATGCTGCGCATCCACGACTTCCCCGACCCCGCCGCCCACAGCGCCTCGCGCACCGAGACGGCCACCGCGCTGCAAATGCTCTTCTCGTTGAACAGCCCCTTCCTCCTCGCGCAAGCCGACGCCCTCGCCGCGCGCCTGGAAAAGGAAGCCGGTCCCGCGTTGAGCGACCGCGTCACCCGCGCCCACGCCGTCCTCTTCCAACGCCCGGCGACCGCGAAGGAACTCGCCATGGCGACCCGCTTCCTCACCGGCCGCGAGACGGACAAGAAAGCCTGGTCCGAATACGCCCAAGCCCTGCTCGCCAGCAACGAAACGCAGTTTGTGGACTGAGGGATGAACGCGCCCAACCACCAACCGCTCCCGTCTCCGGCCAATGGTTCCCGGCCTTTGCCGGGTGGAACGGGCCACCGGCCCGTTGCGGCGGGCGACCCGCCCGCCGCCCGTGCGTGCGCCGGGAACGCTGCAATTAATTCGAGCGTCTCCTGTGCCGAAGCTCGGCGGCAGGTTGCCGCCGAGAACGGCCAAGTTGGCCGTTCCACCCGGGCAGAGTCCGCCCGCGCTCGTTTCAGTCGGGACGTCATCGCGACCGTGCCGGCGACTTCCAGTCGCCGTCCGTGGGCCGCGCCGGAGATGGGATGGCTATGGAGTGCGGCGACTCGTCGCCGCTTTCTCCGCTTGGCCGACTTGTCGGCCAAGCAGGGCCGCGCGGAAGCGGCCCGTCGAGAACCCAGCGCGTGCAGCACTTCGACGGCGACAAGTCGCCTGCGGAAAGCGGTGACGAGTCACCGCACTCCAAAGAGCCGCGCGCCCGCCCTGCCAACTGCGTGCGACGGTTGCGAGCCTTCGCCCTTCGCGGAGCGAGGGGAGAAGGTGGCCGGAGGCCGGATGAGGGGTTTCCTCCCCGTAGGAGACGACGTGAGGAGTCTCACTTCAAATGCCGACTGCCGAGGGCGGGCTGCGGAACTCAGTGAGAGCCTCCTCACGTCGGCTCCTACCAGCCAAGGCAACCCCTCACCCCGGCCCTCTCCCCTTGCTCCGCAAAAGGAGAGGGAGAAGACCTTCGGCGCAGTCGAGCTTCAGCAAAGCGAAACCGATTCGTGCGTAGGAACGCCCCCAGGTTCGGCGCGATGGCGTGCCGAACAGCAGCCGGGGCGGCTACGCTGCCACTACTCCTAAGCAACCATCCGCTCTCAAAGTATGTCACGAGTTGTCCAACCTTCGGTTCGTGAAACAGCGTTTAGCTGTCCTCACTGCTCCGCGCTTACAACACAGTATTGGCACGCACTCTACGCGGCCGAAGTTGAAGGGGGTGACAAACTTCCATTGGTTCTTCGCGATGACCACAAAAGGAATGTTTTGGCCAATCGCGAGCTGAATGAAGTGGACAAGCAGCAGATGCTGAAGTTCTTCGAAAGGGTAAGACCTGGGCTCCCGCTGATTGAAGAGAATGAAGGAAAGTATGGGCAGCGTGTCCACAACTTGCACATTAGCAAGTGCTACAACTGCAAGAAAATCGCGGTCTGGCAGCATGAAAGGCTGCTGTTCCCGGTCACTAAAGGCGGAGTCCTACCAAACGCAGATTTGCCAGACGATGTCGCCCATGACTTCGAAGAGGCAAGAGAGATTGTAAACTCGTCACCTCGCGGCGCCGCTGCACTGCTTCGTCTTTGTGTCCAGAAGCTATGCAAGCACCTTGGTGAAGCGGGTAAGAACATAGATGACGATATTGCAAGTCTCGTAAGGAAGGGCCTCAATCCACTCGTCCAGCAGACTTTGGACATTGTGCGGGTAGTCGGAAATGAAGCCGTGCATCCAGGGACGTTAGACCTGAAGGATGACACTGACACAGCACTTCGGCTTTTCGAACTGGTCAATGCGATTGCAGAGCAGATGATTTCGCACCCCAAAGTCGTAAGTCAGATGTATGCGAAACTACCCGAATCCAAACGAAAAGCGATTCAGGCCCGGGACAAGAAGTAACATGAAGACCGACCTCCCCCTCTCCCTCTCCCGCCGCGCCGCCATCGCCCGCTTCGGTGGCGGGTTGGGCACGCTGGGCTTGCTGGCGTCGCTGCCGGGCGTGGCGTCGGCGTTGCCGAATGCCGCGTCGCCCCTGCGGGCCTTGCCGCACTTCCGCCCGCGCGCCAAGCGGGTCATCCACCTGTTCATGAACGGCGGCCCGTTCGGCCCGGACTTCTTCGACCCCAAGCCGGACCTGACCAAGTTCGCCGGGCAGCGGCCCGAGGGCGCGGACTTGCGCACCGAGCGGCCCACGGGTGGCCTGCTGCCGGTGCCGTTCAAGTTCTCGAACCACGGCAAGTCCGGCCTGCCCGTCAGCGACCTGCTCCCGCTCACCGCGCAGTTCGCCGACGACCTCTGCGTGCTGCGCAGCGTTTACACGGACAACCCGAACCACGGCCCCGCGCTGCTCCTGATGAACAACGGCACGATGACGCCGCGCGTGCCCGCGATGGGTTCGTGGTGCAGCTACGGCCTCGGCACGGAGAACGCCAACCTCCCGAGCTACGTGGTGCTCTGCCCCGGCCGGCCCGTGCGGTTTTCCATCCTCTGGACCAGCGCGTTCCTGCCGTCGCAGCACGGCGGCAGCTACATCAACCACTCGAACCTCGACCCCAAGGCGATGATTCCGTGGCTGCACAATCCGCGCACCGCGCCGGACGCGCAGCGCAAGCAGCTCGACCTGCTCGGCGAAATGAACCGCGAGCATCTCGCCACGCGCGGCGGCGCGGATGCAGCTTTGCAAGGCCGCATCGAGGCGATGGAGACAGCCTACCGGATGCAGTTCGCGGCGACGGACGCCTTCGACATCACGCGCGAATCGGCGGCAGTGCGCGAGACTTACGGCAAGGGGCATTTCGCGAACGGCTGTCTCATGGCGCGGCGGCTGGCGGAGCGCGGCGTGCGGTTCATCCAGGTCTATTACGGCAACGGCCAGCCGTGGGACACGCACTCGAACCACGACCCCTCGACGCGCACGCTGGGCAAGGACATTGACCGCCCCATCGCCGCCCTGCTCGGCGACCTGAAGCAACGCGGCCTGCTCGAAGACACGCTCGTCGTGTGGGGCGGCGAGTTTGGCCGCACGCCGGTGAGCGAGAACGGCAACGGTCGCGACCACAACCCGCACGGCTTCTGCATGTTCCTCGCGGGCGGCGGCGCGAAGGGCGGCATGAGCTACGGCGAGACGGACAGCTTCGGCTTCAAGGCGGTTGAGAACCGGATGCACGTCCACGACCTGCACGCGACGCTGCTGCACCTGTTGGGCGTGGACCACGAGAAGCTCACCTTCCGTTATGCCGGCCGTGATTTCCGCCTGACGGATGTGCACGGAAACGTGGCGCGGGGGATTCTGACGTAGGCGGCCGAGTCCGTGTTTGCGCACAGTCTTCGCCTTCCACAGCGTCCTTGCCTCGACCCGCGTGCGGCCTTAGCTTTCGCTTGTCCGGCGCATGATTCGCTCCTTTGCCTTCACCACCCAGGGTCGCCTGCACACGCAGGATGTTGACGTCTTCCTGATGCCCACGCTGCTGGCGGACACGAACCTTTTCCTATGGGTGGACTTGGAGACACCCACGCCGGAGGAGGCCAAGACCATCTTGGAGGGAATTTTTCGTTTTCACCCGCTCTCCATCGAGGATTGCATCGCCGCCAGCCCGAATCCAAAGGTCGAGGAATACACGCCCAAGGAGGAGGACAAGTTCGCCCCCTATCTGTTCATGGTCATCCACGCGGTGGACTACAGCCGCAAGGACGGCGTGTTCGCCACCAGCGAGCTGAACTTTTTCCTCGGGAAGAATTTCCTCGTGACCTACCACGACGCGCCCCTGCGCAGCGTCTCCGCCACCGCCGAGCGCGCCACCAAGAGCACCATGCACATCGCCCGCGCGCCCGACCGCGTCGCGCACACGCTGCTCGACTCGATCGTGGACAACTACAAGCCCGCGCTGGAGGAGCTTTCGCTGGAAATCGCCGAGCTGGAGAGCGATGTGGTGGAGCATCCGAACCAGCGGACGTTGAACAAGATCATCGGCATCAAGCGCGAGGTGCTCCACCTGCGGCAGATCATCGGCCCGCAGCAGGAGGTGCTGAAACGCTTTGCCGAGGGCGAGTTCAAGCTCATCCGCGCGCACCTCGTCCCCTACTTCCGCGACATTTACGACCGCCTCTTCCACATCGCCACGCTCGCGCAGAACTTCACCGACTCGCTCACCGGCATCCTGCACATCCACCTGAGCATGACCTCGAACAAGACCGGCGAGACGGTCAAGGCGCTGACGCTCATCACCATCGTCACCACGCCGGCCATGCTTGTGGGGACATGGTATGGGATGAACTTCGAGGGCATGCCGGAGCTGAAGTGGCTGCACGGCTACTCGTTTGTGTTCAGCCTCACCGCCTTCACCACGCTGGGAACCTGGTGGTATGTGAAGAAGCGGAAATGGTTCTGAAGGTGACGGGTGACAAGTGGCAGGTGACAAGTGCCTGCCGCCCACTTGTCACCCGTCACCTGTCACCTGTCCGATGGCCACCCCAAAATCCAGCTTCCTCGACAAGGTCCTCGGCCGCATCGGGCGGCTCGATGCCGAGGGCCTGCAGACCGTCATCCAGCGGCTCGCGCGCGAGCGGAGTTTTCTGGAGACGCTCTTCGATGTGATCGAGGACGGCGTGCTGGTCGTGGACGAGCAGGGCCGCGTCCTCTACTTCAACCAGTCCGTCACCAGCCTGCTGGGCCTCAAGCACGACGCCGACGAGGGCCAGCACATCACCCGGTTCCTGCCGGGCCTCGACTGGAAAAAACTCGCGCGCTGGGACAAGGCCGGGGGCCCGCAAGTCCTGCGGCACGAGCTGGAAGTCGAGTGGCCGCGTCCGCGCTACCTCCGCCTCTACACCGCGCCGCTGGATGGCGAGGCCACTGGCGCGTCCGGTTTCGCGCTGATACTGCACGACGCGACCGAGGCGAGGCAGCAGACCTTCGAGGCGATAGAGAGCGAGCGGATGCAGGCGCTCACGCTGCTGGCCGCGAGCGTGGCGCACGAGATTGGCAACCCGCTCAACGCCCTGCACATCCACCTCCAGCTCATGGAGCGCGAGCTGAAGAAGCTCCGCACGCCCGACTCCGGCCCCAAGCCCGCGCGCCTCACCCGCTACCGCCAGTCCCGCCGCGCCGACGCCGACACGGCCAGCACGGTCGAGAAGCTGCAAAGCTACCTCGACGTCGCGAAAGGTGAGATCACGCGGCTCGACTACATCGTCTCGCAATTTCTCCAAGCCCTCCGCCCCTCGCCGCCCAAGCTCCAGCCCGCGTCGCTCAACGTGGCCATCCGCGCGTCCCTCGACCTGCTTGGCCCCGAGCTGAAGAACCGGCATCTCCACGTCGAGCCGAAGCTGGCCGCAAGCCTCCCGCTCGCGCCGATGGACGGCGCGCAAATCCAGCAGGTGCTGGTGAACCTCATCAAGAACGCGATGCAGGCCATGACCAAGGGCGGCACGCTCACGCTCACGACAGGCGAAGGCGCGGGCGGCGTGTGGTTCAGCATCAACGACACCGGCGGCGGCATCCCGCAGGAGCAGATCAACCGCATCTTCGAGCCGTTCTACACGACGAAGGCCAAGGGCAGCGGACTGGGCCTGATGATCGTGCAGCGCATCGTGCGCGAGCACGGCGGGCGCATCGAGCTGGAGAGCCGCGTGGACGAGGGCACCCAGTTCCGCGTCTGGCTCCCGCTGCATGACCGCAAGCCAAAGCTGCTGGAGGCCAAGCTGCATGATTGACTTGCTCCGGTGCTCTTCCGCGGCCCTTTCTTTCCCTCAGGCGCACGAGCCGGGGCCGGGCGCTTGACACCTCTTTTGCTTTCCAACAGCCTGCCGCCACTCGTTCAACGACACATTCACAACACCATGATCCCACATCGCAGATTCCTTCTCGGCCTTGGCTCAATCGCCCTCGGCGCGGCGGTCTTCATGGGCTGCGCCACGACCAGCCGCGAGGCGGGCTTCCTCCCGATCTTCGACGGCAAGACGCTCAACGGCTGGAAACTTCTCGGCGGCAAGGGCGACGGCTACGGCGTGAAGGACGGCATCCTCTACTGCGCCAAGGGCGGCGGTGGCAACCTGCTTTCCGAGCGGCAATACGGCGACTTCATCTTCCGCTTCGAGTTCAAGCTCGAGCCTGGCTCCAACAACGGCATCGCCATCCGCTCGCCCTTCGCCGGCGGCAGCCTCGCCTACCTCGGCATGGAGGTGCAGGTCCTCGATGACACCGATCCCAAATACGCCAAGCTCAAGCCCGCCCAGTATAACGGCTCCGTCTATCTCATCGCCGCCGCCAAGCGAGGCGCGCTCCGCCCCGTCGGCGAATGGAACGAGGAGGAGATTTTCTGCCGGGGCCGCCACATCCGCGTGACGCTCAACGGCAAGGTCATCGTGGACACCAACCTCAACGACGTGACCGACCGCGAGACGCTCAAAAAGCACCCCGGCCTGCTCCGCGACCGAGGCCACCTCGGCTTCCTCGGCCACAACGACTACGTCGAGTTCCGCAACCTGCGCGTCAAGGAGCTGCCCACCGCGCAGGCCCACAACGTCCCGCCCGCGGGCTTCAAACGGCTCTTCAACGGCGAGAATCTCGAAGGCTGGAAAGGGCTTGTAGCAGACCCGCTCCAACGCGCCAGAATGTCCAAGGAGGAGCTCGCCGCCGCCCAGGCCAAGGCAGACGACCACATGGCCGCACATTGGGGCGCTGCCGACGGCATGCTCGTCTTCGACGGCAAGGGCCACAGCATCGCCACCGCGCGCGACTACGGTGACGTGGAGATTCATTGCGACTGGAAGATCGAGCCGAAAGGCGACAGCGGCATCTACCTGCGCGGCACGCCGCAGATTCAGATTTGGGAGCGAGACACGCCCGGCAACCCCAAGCGCGCCGGCTCCGGCGGGCTTTATAACAACCTGAAGAACCCCAGCGTCCCCAGCACATGGGCTGACCACGCCCCCGGCCTCTGGAACCGCTTCCGCATCCTCTCCGTAGGCGACAAGGTCCATGTCTTCCTGAACGACGAACTCGTGGTCAACAACGTGACTTTGGAAAACTACTGGGACCGAAAGCAGCCGCTCTTCCCCTCCGGCCAGATAGAGCTTCAGGCCCACGGCAGCGTGCTCTGCTTCCGCAACCTGCACATCCGCGAGCTGGCCGCACCGCCGGTGACGAAGTAGGCGGGGAGGGGGGAAAGTATTCAGTGTTCAGTATCCAGTGTTCAGAAAAGCACTGGTGTTCCTTTCACCGACTGAACACTGGATACTTTCCCCCACCCCCTCCCCCCCCTTGCTTCGGAGTCGCGCCTCCGGTATCCCTTCCGCCATGACCATCGGCGTCCCAAAGGAAATCAAGGCCCAGGAGAACCGCGTCGCACTCCTGCCCTCGGCGGCTTACCAGCTCATCAAGCGCGGGCACCAAGTCATCGTTGAGCGCGGTGCAGGCACAGGCTCCGGCTATCCTGACAGCGATTACGAGCAGGCTGGCGCGAGGCTTGTCACCGAGCACGCAGCGGTCTTCGCCGAGGCCGACCTGATAGTGAAGGTGAAGGAGCCGCTCCCCGTGGAGTATCCGCTGCTGCGCCCCGGCCAGTTGCTTTTCACCTACCTCCACCTCGCCGCGAACCGCGACCTGACCGACGCGTTGCTCAAGTCCGGCGTGACGGGCATCGCCTACGAAACCATCGAGGTCAACCGCCGCCTGCCGCTCCTCGAGCCGATGAGCGAAATCGCCGGACGCATGAGCGTGCTCGTGGGCGGCTACTTCCTCGCCAAGCACTGCGGCGGCAACGGCGTCCTGCTCGGCGGCGTGCCAGGCGTGCTGCCCGGGAAGGTCGTCGTGCTCGGTGGCGGCGCGGCGGGCGTCAACGCCGCGCGCATGGCGCAGGGCCTCGGCGCGGACGTGACCATCCTCGAAGTGGACGTGGAGCGGATGCGCTTCCTCGACATCACTCTCCACACCGCGCACACGCTCTACTCGAACGAGGCCCACTTGATGGAACTCCTTCCCACCGTGGACCTGCTCATCGGCGCTGTGCTCGTGCCCGGCGCGAAGGCACCCAAGCTCATCCACCGCGAGATGCTCCGGCAGATGCGCCCCGGCAGCGTGCTCGTGGACATCGCGATTGATCAGGGAGGCTGCGCCGAAACCTCCCGCCCCACCACGCACCACGACCCCGTGTTCAACGAGGAAGGAGTGCTCCACTACTGCGTGGCGAACATGCCCGCCGCCTACGCCCGCACCGCCACGCAGGCGCTCACCAACGTCACCTACCGCTACATCGAGCAACTCGCCGACCTCGGCCTTGCGGACGCCTGCGAGCGCCAGCCCGCGCTCTTGGGAGGCATCAACGTGCAGGCCGGACGCGTCACCTGCCGCGCCGTCGCCGACGCGCACGGGCTTCCGTTCAACTCCGCCGCCCCACGATGAACCCGGCCTTCCCCTATGTCTGACAGCGCCCGGCAGGCCCGGCTCAAGGCCCGTTGCGCCGTGTTTTACGCCCTGCGAGTCTATTTGCCGCTTTCCCATCTGGCACGGGCGGTCCGAGCCAGGAGCCGCTCGCTGCGCGGCAAGCCCAGCCGCCACCAGCAGGACACTCAACTGCCCGACGCGCCGTGGCACCGCTTGTTCCCTTCGCAGCCCGCCTTCATCGTCGAGTCGGCCAAGGCCAACGGCAACGTCCGCGTGAGCGAGCTGGCCGTGCTCGCCAAGGCCGCCACCACCATCGCGCCGGGCCGGGAGATCGTGGAGATTGGCACCTTCGACGGGCGCACAACGCTCAACCTGGCGGTGAACTCCGACCCTGCGACACCCGTGTTCACGCTGGACCTGCCGCCGGATGCGCCCACGAAGTTTGCGCTGGACCACGGCGAGCGGAAGTTCGTGGACAAGCCTGCGCCGGGCGAGCGGTATCGCCGGTGCGGCGCTCCGTGGAAGGACAGTGCCGGCAAGATCGTGCAGTTGCTCGGTGACTCGGGTTCCTTCGACTGGTCCGCCCATTTCGGCAAAGCGGGGCTGGTCTTCGTGGACGGCTCGCACGCCTACGACTACGCGCGGCACGACACGGAGATGGCGTTCAAGCTGGTGTCGCCCGATGGCGTGGTCATCTGGCACGACTACGGCGTGTGGCAGGGCGTCACGCGCGCACTGGAGGAGCTGGAGCGCGAGCGCCACCTCGGCCTGCGGCAGGTGCGCGGCACCAGTCTGGTTTTCTGGCGCGCGAACGGGCAGCACCTGGCGAAATCTCAAACCTGATTCCGCGTTGACCCAACAGTTTTTTGGCCACGGATGGAACACAGATGGTGACGAAGCGAACGCATCCTCCAAGGGAGGTTGAACGGGCGCATCCCACTTTCTTGAGAGCCAGATATGGCAAGTGAGGCAGTCGGGCCGCTCCTCCTGCTCCTAATCCTGCTCCGCTGACCGAAACGCGAGGGGAGGGATTAGCCCGAACTCCGAAGTTCAGCCGCGAAAGGGCGCAAAGAGCACAGAGGAGCCGAGTCTGGGATGACTGGAGCGGGGACTGTTTCTAACCGCCCCGTTCTCCTGCCAGAAACTTGGCTTTGCGCTCTTTGCGCCCTTTCGCGGCCATTCCATTTCGGAGTTCGGGATTAGGATTACGAGCAGGAGCGGAAAAGCCACTGCGTTGCAAGATGGCGAGATAATCCGCAGTTGTGATCGGTGACACCCGCAGGCTTGACCCGTCGCGCGCTTCACCGAACCCTGCGCGCATGACCACCACGCAGTCGCGCCGGCGCTTCCTCCGCAATTCCGCCACGCTGTCCCTGCTCGGCCTGGGCGGCGGAATCTTCACGCCTCGCACACACGCCGCGTCGCCGGCTTCTCCGCTCTCGCCGCCGAACGAACGAATCCAGAAGGCCCGCGAGGTCGCGTTGTCCGTGCTCAAACCCAGCCAGCGCGACTTGGATTATGGCATGAGGCTGCACGCGGAATCCCTTGTCTTCGAAAGCTACGGCTTCGCCCCGCGCGCTGCTCTGGATGGCGCGAGGTTCGCCGAGTTCGCCAGCGGCGGCGCGACGGACCCGGAGCTGGCGGACTTGCGCGAGGAGATGGGCATGACGCGCTGGGCCACAGACGCGGGCGAGCGGAAGGAGTTTCTCGAAGCCTTCCGCGCCGCCGGGGTGACGTGCGTTTTCCAAAACACCGGCGAGGAGGGCAGCGACCCGCTGCGGCTCATCAAGCGGCTGGCGCGCTTCACTTACGCCACGGACCTCGGCCGCGAGGACTGCTTCAAGGCCACGAAGCCCGACGACATCGTCGCCGCGAAGAAGGCCGGCAGGCAGTGCCTTTACTTCACGACGAACGGCGTGCCGCTGCGCCAGCAGTGGGAAAGCGTGCGCGACGAGCTGCGGCTCATCCGCATTTTTCAGGAGCTCGGCGTGCGCATGATGCACCTGACCTACAACCGCCGGAACCCCATCGGCGACGGCGCGGGCGAGCCGAATGACGGCGGCCTCTCGGACTTCGGCCACGCGGTCGTCGCGGAGATGAACCGGCTCGGCGTCATCGTGGACGTGGCGCATTCCGGCTGGCGCACCAGCCTCGAAGCGGCGAAGGCGTCGCGCAAGCCGATGGTCGCGAGCCACACGACGTGCGCCGGACTTTACAAACACTTTCGCGGCAAACCGGACGAGACGGTGAAGGCCATCTGCGACACCGGCGGCCTCATTGGCATCTGTTGCATCCCGCGCTTCCTTGGCGCGAACGGCGACCTCGGCGCGTTCCTCGACCACATTGATTACGCGGTTAAGAAGTTTGGCGCGGACCGCGTGGCCATCGGCGTGGACACTTCCTACACGTCGCGCAACGAGGAGGCCGAGCGAGCGAAGGTGCCCAAGCGCAAGGACGGCTCCTCGCCTGTCTCCGCCGCCAGCCCGCGCTGGGAACACCTCTGGCCCGCCGATGACTACCGCCCCAAGCCGCACGCAGACCAGAGCCTCGCGTGGACGAACTGGCCGCTCTTCACCGTCGGCCTCGTCCAGCGCGGCCACAGCGACGCGACGATCCGAAAGATTCTCGGCGAGAATGTCCTCCGCGTCGTGCGCGCAAACTTCACCGGCGTGTGAGCTGGCCGGCGAACTCCACGCGCCTCAACCGGAACCATGCAGTTGAAATGGTGGTCCGCGCGAAGACCGCGAAGGAGGCAAAGGAACGCGGGAAAACCGTGTCCGTGCAAAATCCACTCGACGGTGGGTCGCATGAAGCGTCGCAGTGTCGCTGTTCACTTCGCCTCCTTCGCGGCCTTCGCGCGACACACCTCTTTTCCACTGCCTCGTTCCGGCTCAACGCACCTTCGGCAGCGACAAGGCCAGCGCCGTCGTCGCCCAACTCGCCGCGCTGATCGAGATGAACTGGTTGGTGCCGTGCGGGTAGCCCGACTCGTAGTAGGACTGGATCGGCTTGCTGCGCGAAGTCACGAGCCACGAGCCGTCGGCGAGCTGCTTTTCGAGAAGGTAACGCAGCCCTTTGCGGTAAGTCGCGTCCGTGGTGGCGAGCCCACCGGCTTGATGCAACGCCACGAGCGCCGTGCTGGTCGCGTAGGAGTCCGTCTCCATCCCCGCGAGTTGCGCCCAGCCACCGTCCGCGCGCTGTGTCTGGAGCAACTCTTGCGCAGCCCTGCTCATGTCTGGCTCCGCTGCGCCCGCGATGTGCAGCGCGCGCAGGCGGAACACGCGGTCTTCGTTGTCCTGTGCCGGTGTCTTGAGCAGCCACGCGCGAACCTGCTCCGTGCGCTGGCGGATGCGCTCGCGCTGCTCCGGCGTGCCGAACGTCTTCAGCCCGCGCAGCGCGGCGTGCGTGGAGGTGAACAGGCTCTGCTCCGTCGGCGGCCGGCGCGACTGGGGCCGCCAGTGATCGAGGTCGCGCTGCCAGAGCAGCAGATATTCGGAGACGGCGGCGGTCGTGCCGTCGGGTTTCCAGCCGCCGTTCTCCAGTGCCCAGAGCGCATAACCGGCGGTATCGGTCTGGCCACCCTGCCCCTTGCCGGCGACGTAGTTCGTCCGGTTCTTGTCGAGGAAGTCAGCGGTGAACTTGAGCTGCTTCGCCAGCTCATCCGCATCAATCTTGAAGCCGCGCGATTGCGCCGCGGCCAGCGCCATGATGGGCAGCCCCTGATTGTGGCAGGTAAAGCATCGTTCGCGCTTCTCCATCGAGCCGCGCGCTCCGGCGGTGAGCAGCGGCAGCGACTTCTCAACGGCGGCTCTGATGTTGCCGGCGGCGAGTGTCAGGTCTGCGGCGCTGGCTGGAGCGGCGGAGAACGCGAACGCAAGGCCGATGGCGGCGAGGAGGCGCTTGGGCATGGCCGAAAGGTTGCCGTTTCTGAGCGGGCGTGAAAGCTGATTTTCAACCGGAGGCTTCGGGCTTGCCACTCGTGACTTCGTTGTTAGAGTCCGCGCACATTTCAGCCGCCGGCAGGGCGGTTTTTTGTTCCACCAAACCCAACGGGCACAGCGCACTTGTGAAAATCTTCAGCGGCACCTCGAACCGGCCCCTCGCTCAGGCGATTTGCGACTCCATCAACATGCCGCTGGGCGCGTGCACGTTGGACGCCTTCCCCGACGGCGAGACATTTGTGAAGATCGATGAGAACGTGCGCGGCGAGGACGTGTTCGTGGTGCAGTCCACCAGCCCGCCGACGAACCACAATCTGATGGAGATGTTCATCATGATTGACGCGCTGCGCCGTGCCAGCGCCAAGCGCATCACCGCCGTGCTGCCCTTCTACGGCTACGCGCGCCAGGACCGCAAGGACCAGCCGCGCGTGCCCATCACCGCGAAGCTCGTTGCGAACCTCATCGTCGCCTCCGGCGCGAACCGCGTGCTCACGATGGACCTTCACGCGCAGCAGATTCAGGGCTTCTTCGACATCCCGGTGGACCATCTCTACGCCGCGCCGGTGATGTATGACTACCTGAAGACGCTGAACCTGACCGACCTCGTCGTGGTCAGCCCGGACGTGGGCGGCTTGAAGATGGCGCACGCCTACTCGGAGGTGCTTGGCTGCGGTCTGGCCATCGTGGCCAAGCGGCGCAAGAGCGCGACGGAGGTCGAGTCGATCGCGGTCATCGGCGAAATTCGCGGCAAGAATGTGCTGCTGGTGGATGACCTGACCGAGACAGCGGGCACGATCACCACCGCCGCGAAGCTCCTGAAACGGAAAGGGGCGAAGAAGATTTACGCCTGCGTCTCGCACGCAATCCTCAATCCGATGGGCATTGACCGGCTGCGAAATTCGAGGATTGACGAACTTATCACGACTGATACGGTCCTCCGCCCCGCCCTGGACAGGGTGCCGATAAAGACACTGTCCGTGGCGGCGTTGTTGGGCGAAGCCATCAAACGGATTCACAGCAATTCGTCGGTGACCTCGCTCTTTGAATTTAAGGGCGGACGGACGAGCTGAATGAATCAGCCCGACGATCCGAAGTAGAATCTGACATGAAATCTGTTGCCATGAATGCGCAGGCGCGCACGGCGGTGAAGCACGCCGCCGTAAAGAAACTCCGCTCCACCGGTGTCATCCCCGCTGTCATCTATGGCCGCCTCGCGCCGCCTCAGAATCTCCAACTGAGCTCCCGCGAGTTCGGTGACGCCATCGCCCACCACGCCAGCGAGAACATTCTCATGGATGTCACTGTCGTGGGTGACGCGCGCCCGCAGCGCCTGGCGCTCGTGCAGGAAATCCAGCACCACCCGGTGTCCCGCCACATCCTCCACGTGGACTTCCACGAGGTGGCCCCGGACGAGAAGGTGACGATTCAGGTGCCCGTCGAGACCACTGGCGAAGCCGTCGGGGTCAAGACCGGTGGTGGCGTGCTCGGCCACGTCCTGCACCGCCTCAAGGTTCACGCTCTCCCGAAAGATTTGCCCGAAGTCATCATCGTGGATGTGACCGCGCTGGAAATCGGCAAGGCCATCCACATCGGCGAGATCGTCCCCCCCGCCGGCTGCGAGATCCTCGGCAACAAGGAACTCACCGTCCTGGCCGTCTCCGCTCCGATCACGGAAGCTCAGGAAACCGCAGCAGCAGCGGCTGTCGCCGACGCTCCGGCCCAGCCAGAAATGCTCAAGGAGAAGAAGGAAGAAGGCAAGGAAGGCGCGGCTCCCTCAAAGGAAGGCGACAAGAAGGCGGACAAGAAGGGGGACGAGAAAAAGCCCGCCGAAAAGAAGAAGTAAGCACGGGCGCGGAGCCCGTCCCCGCACATGGAGAATTGGTATCTCATCGTGGGACTGGGCAACCCGGGGCCGGAATACGCCCAGACCCGCCACAACGCCGGGTTCCTGCTGGTCGAGCGGTTGGCAGAGCGGTGGCGGGCGAGTTGGGAGCTGGAACGCAAGTTCCAATCCCGTGTGGCGAAGGCCGAGCGCGACGGACGGCGCGTGTTGCTGGTCCAGCCGCAGACGTTCATGAATTTGAGTGGCGAGGCGGTCGGGGCCGTGAGCGGTTTTTTTCGCGTGCCCCCCGCGCAGGTGCTGGTGGCAGTGGACGATGCGGATTTGCCCATGGGCGAACTCCGGCTGCGGCCCGGTGGCAGCAGCGGTGGCCATCACGGACTCGAGTCCGTGGAGCAGCACCTCGCCACGCGGGAGTATCCGCGTCTGAGGATCGGCATCGGCCGGCGAGACGCGGAAGTGCGGGAAATCACCGGGCATGTGCTCGGGAAATTTGGCGCGGACGAGCGAGAGCTCTTCGCGCAAGTGCTCGCGAAAGCGGGCGAACAAGTCGGGTGCTGGCTCAGTGCCGGCATCCAGAAGGCAATGAGTCAGTTTAACGGGCAGGCCACAAACCAGCCCCAGCAGAAAGACAAACCGTGAAACGTTACGAAGGCCTGTTCATCCTGAACACCGTTGGAAAAGAAGAAGGCGTGACCGAGCTCATCGAAAAGGTGCGCGCGGAAATCAATGCCGCTGGCGGAAAAGTCGAAACCGTC
The DNA here is from genome assembly GCA_016235545.1 of Verrucomicrobiota bacterium. Lineage (GTDB taxonomy): Bacteria > Verrucomicrobiota > Verrucomicrobiia > Limisphaerales > SXTU01 > SXTU01. Next base: position 20,770 of record JACRKB010000083.1, read on the forward strand.
CAAAAGATGGACAAGCGGCCGTTCTCTCGCGTCGCTGACAAGAAGCACTCCTCCGGCTTCTACATGAACGTCATCTTTGAGGCATTGCCCGCAGCCATTGCGCCGATGCGCGCCAAACTGGCATTGAACGCCGACGTGTTCCGCGTCTCCTTCACTCTCGCGCCCGCCCCCGTCCCCGAGAAGAAGTAACCTCCACCGCCACCGCGTATGGCCAGCTTCAACAAAGTCATCCTTGCCGGGAACCTGACGCGCGACCCTGAGTTGCGCTACACCCCGAAGGGCACGGCCATCGCGAAATTCGGCATCGCCATCAACCGCAAATGGACCGGCGAGGACGGCCAGAAGCGTGAGGAAGTCACATTTGTGGACGTGGACGCCTTCGAGAAAAAGGCCGAGCTCATCGGTCAGTATTTCCGCAAGGGCAGCCCCATCCTCGTCGAAGGCCGCCTCAAGCTCGACCAATGGGATGACAAGCAGACCGGCCAGAAGCGCAGCCGCCTTGGCGTCATCCTCGAATCCCTCTCCTTCCTCGACAGCGGCAACCGCGACGCCACCGCCGGTGGCGGGGCACCCGCCCCTTCGGCACCTGCTGCGCGTCCAGCCCGCCCCGCAGCCAGCGCCCCGGCCGCCGAGCCTGGTCCTGATGAACCACCCCAGGGAGACGACGTTCCCTTCTGAATGCGGCCCGACTCGTAACTCAAAACCCAACGCACAAAACACATTTTATGGCCAAAGTTGAAGTCATCCTCATCCACCCCATCGTCGGCCTTGGCGCAGAATCCGACCAGGTCAAGGTCGCCGCCGGCTTCGCCCGCAACTACCTCCTCCCGCAGGGCCTGGCGATCCCCCTCACGCAGAGCAACAAGCGCCGCCTCGAAGCCCTCCGCCAGCGTCGTGCCGAGCGCGAATCGCACGAGTTGAACGCGATGACCGAACTGGCCAAGAGCCTCGGCAAAATGACGCTCACCATCGCCGTGAAAACCGGCGATGACGGGAGGATGTTTGGCAGCGTCACCAACGGCACCATTGCCGACGAGTTGAAGAAACAGTTCGAGGTCTCGCTCGACAAGCGCAAGATTCACATCGAGAAGCCCATCAAGGGCGTCGGCGAGCACGAGGTCGAGATGCGCCTTCACCAGGGTGTCCACACGATGCTCAAGGTCGTAATCAACAGCAGCAACCCGCTGCCCACGACCGAACCCGCCCCGTCTGCCACCGCCCCCGTGACCGAGAAGCGCGGCAAGCATCGCGCCGCCGAGGTTGCCGCGCCCGCTGCCGAGGCCAAGCCGGAGCGCAAGGGCAAGACCACGAAGGGCTGAGACCCACTTCCAGATCTCACTCAAAGGCAGGCCTCGCGCCTGCCTTTTGATTTTCAGGGGCTGTCAGTTTGCCTGAGATCGGAGCTGTCTGCCTGCCTGGCACCTTGACATCTCCGCAGTGACCCCGCGACATTCGCCAGCCGACCGACTTCATCATGCCTCCCAACCTCACCGAGCGCCTGCTCACCTTTGCCCCATTCCGTTGGCTCTACCTGCTTCGCAAGGTTTTTCTCACGCAATCCTCGCGGCGCTACTGGTCCCAATACGGCGAGGACATCGTGCTGGACCGCGTGCTCAACCTCCGCAAGCCCGGCTTCTACGTGGATGTGGGCTGCTACCACCCGGTCAAGAACAACAACACCTTCAAGCTCTATCGCCGGGGCTGGCGCGGCATCAACCTGGACATTGATGATTTGAAGATTGCCGCGTTCCGTCTGCGCCGGCCCCGTGACCTCAACCTGGTGTGCTGCGTCTCTGAACGGGAAGGAACAACCCGTGTCTTCACTCCCGGCATCTACTCCCTGAACCAGACAGCCGACCCGGCAACGGTCGAAAAAATGCGGAAACGCGGAGCCAGTCTGAGAGAGCGCGAGGTGCCGACCCGCACTCTCAACAGCATCTTGGATCAGTCTGAATTCCGCGGCCAGGCCATTGACGTGTTGAGCATCGACGTGGAAGGGCACGAGCTGGCGGTGCTTCGGTCGCTCGACTTCGATCGTTACCAGCCACGTGTCGTCATCATCGAGTCGCACCTCCGGTCGCTGGAGGAGCTGATGGTTTCGGAGGAGTTCAAGCTGCTGCTCGGGAATGGCTACTCCATGTTCAACTGGACCGGGCCATCCGTCCTGTTCCTGCGCAAGGAAGCAGGGGAGTAGTCAGCGTGGCGCGACCACGCGCAGCACACCGGGCAGGACGCTCAATTCCACCGGCAGCATTCCGCACAAGTCGCCCTCCACCTCGAACGGCACGGAGGCCGCCGTGAGGCGAGCGCGAGGCGCGCGCAGCATCTTCACGTCGCGCGGGACGAGCGGGTGGCCCGTCACGAAGCCAAGCGCGTAGCGCGCGATGAGTCCCCACTCGACGCGGGGGAAGACGCACAAGTCCAGCAGGCCGTCATCCAGCTTGGCGTCGGGGAAAACCGGCAGGCGGCCGCCGTAGAAGCGTCCGTTGCCCACCAGCACCAGCTCGCCCGTCACCGTTCGCCCGTCTGCCTCGACCGTGATGGGCGGATGCGGCCCGCGCATGGCCTTCATGCCGGCGAGCACGTAGGCGAATTGCGAGAATCGCTTTTTGGTTTCCCAGTCCACGAGGCTGATGGCCCGGGCATCGAGGCCCGCTCCCGCCATTTGGGCGAAGAAGCGGCGGTGCGATCCCGCCGCGTTCGTGTAATCCGCGAAGGGCACGTCAATCATGCGCTCAGTGCCGTTGAGAATCGCCTGCCACGCCGAGCGCAAATGCAGCGGCAGGCCCAGCTCTCGCGCGAAGACGTTCACCGTTCCCAGCGGCAGCACGGCGAGGCGCGCGCGCGTGAATCCCTCCGGCGCATCGGCCATTCCGTTGAGCACCTCGTTCACAGTGCCATCGCCGCCGGCGGCGACCAGCGTGTCAAACCCATCACGCACCGCCTCGGCGGCGAGACGGCGGCCGTCACCGGGGGCCTGCGTGGGCTTGAGCGCCACCGCGCCCGCGAACTCGGCAAGGTGTCTGCGAAAGTGTCGCGCCTTGTCGCCCTTCGCGGTGGGATTGAAAATAATGCAGGCGCGCACGGCAGCGCAGTCTGCCCAAGAAGGAATTGAACGCAATCACGGGGCTGGAAAAACCGCGGCCTCACCACCCGCCTGCTGTTCGCTGACCGCTGCCTGCTGTCCCCTCTACTGCGGCCTGTAGTTCACCTTCGCCTCCGGCAGCCACTGTTGGATCTGCTGGATGCGCACCGTGTCGAGCGGGTGCGTGCGGAGGAAGGCCGGGGTGCCGCTGCCGCCCTGATTGCGCGAGTGATCCGCGAAGCGTTGCCAGAAGCCCACCGCTGCCTCCGGGTCGTAGCCCGCTCGCGCCATGTAAATCAGCCCAATGTGATCCGCCTCGGATTCCTGCCCGCGGCTATGTGGCAGCTCCCGGCCCAACTTCGCGCCGAGTCCGTAAGCAGTCATCACCAACACCTGCGTGCGCGGGTCGGCGCTCGACAGGCTCGCGCCCAGCAACCCGCCACCGGTCTGGAGCAAAATCCCCTCGCTGACGCGCTCCGCTCCGTGCCGCGCGACCGCGTGCGCGATCTCATGGCCGATCACCGTGGCCAGGCCGGCCTCGTCCTTCGTGATGGGCAGGATGCCTGTGTAAATGCCCACCTTGCCGCCGGGCAGGCAGAAGGCGTTGGCCTCCTTGCTGTCGAACACGACGAACTCCCAGTTCGCACCGGGCAACTCCGCCACCGCCGCGATGCGCCGGCCCACGCGCTGCACCATCACGTTGATTGCGGGATCGCGGCTGATGGGCGTGTCCTTCTTCATCTGCTGGAACGCGCTCAAGCCAAGCTGCATTTCCTGCGACGAGGAAATGAGCATGACTTGCCGGCGGCCCGTCTCGGGGACGGTCAGGCAGCCGGTGAGGAGCAGGAGTCCCAGCAGGAGCGGGACGTGGTGCACGAACGATCTCAGAGGTGATTTCATTGCAAACCTACTCTCGCAAAAAGCACTCAACCGAATCCATGGAGTTGGAGATGGACTTCCTTTGACGCAGAGACGCGGAGGACGCGGAGGAACGCAGAGTTGAGCCAGGCAGCTTGTGTTCACGATTTTTTCCTTCGCCGATGGCTTCTGCGCGCATCGTTGCGTCCTCTGCGTCGCTGCGTTGAACCGAAGCCATCTGGGTTCAATTGCATGGTCCTGGCTCCGGCTCGCTTACGGTGCCTTCAAATTCCTCAGCGCGTCCCGCACGCGCGCCGCCTGCTCGTAGTCCTCGCGCGACACCGCTTCCTGCAACGCTCGCTCCAGCTTCTGCCGTTCGGAGAGTTGCAGCGGCTCGCCCTCGGGCTTGTCCCCCCGCTTCTCGCGGTTGTTGCGGAGGTTCTCCAGCCATTGTTCGAGCGAGTGGATTTCGCCCGACTGCTCGGCGAGGTCGGGCCGCTCGAAGGCGTTGTAAAACTCGCGCAGCGCCGCAATGCCGTTCTCCACCTCGCGGGCCGTGGCGGCGAACTCCTTCTTCTCGAGCGCGATCATCCCCTTCGCACGCGTCAGCATCAGAAGAAGCTGCGGGCGGAATTGTTGCAGCGCCCAGGACAGCTCGTCGGTCTCGGCGAACTCATCCACGAAGTCGAACGCCTCAAGGTTCCGCTCCGCGTCGCGGATGACCGCCGTGTAGTCGCCGAGCTGGTAGAAGCAGATGTAACGGTGGTGATACTGGATGCCCTCCTGCTGAAGCCGCGCGCAGTCCTCGCCTGTCAGGATGAACTCCTCATCGCTGCCGTCATGCGCCGCGCGGTGCTTCTCCAACTGGCTGACGAGGTGATGGAAGAAGGACTCGTGCCCGAGCGGGCGTTTGCCGTCGGGGCGACCCTCGGCATCCATCTGAAGCACGCCAAGATCGAGGCGCAGCTGGATTTTTTCCGGGCCGCCCTTGGGTTTGAAGCGACGGACGAGCACCTGGCCGGGCTTGTATTCCCAAGAGTCGAGCAGGCGCGTGATGTCGAACTTCATCGAGGCGAACATGGCAGTGGCGTTGCGAGGCGTCAATTGCCGGAGCGGCAAAACAATCTTGGCAGGGTGAGACTCTGTCGAACCCCATTTTGCGCCGGGTTTGGAGTGAATGCCGAGATGCGTCTGGCTCGCCTCGCTGCGCTCGAAATGGCGGCTCGACCGAGTCACGCCCTGCCACGATCAGTCGCCCCCGCCGCCGTCTCCTCCTCCACCTCCGTCACTGCCGCTGTCGCTGTTGCCGGAATCGGAGCCGTCATGCAAGTGGCCGGAGTCGCTTCCGGAAGACGAGGAGCCACCTGAGTCGCGTTTGTTGCTGGCACGCATCGCCGCCACGATGAGCCACACGAGGATGCCGAGCGCGCCGACGGCAACGAAGATGACGATGAGAGAGTTCATGCGGGGTCACGTTTCAGCCAACCATGCCGTTGATGTCTGGGTGGAACGGGCCACCGGCCCGTTCTCGGCGGCAACCTGCCGCCGAGTTTGTTCACACGCAACGCCCAAACCAAATGGTGTGCGCTTTACGCACCACGAGCGGCGGGCGGGTCGCCCGCCGCAACGGGCCGGTGGCCCGTTCCACCCAGACTCCAACGGCATCGTTCCGGTTCAGCTCACCCATACACCGACTGCAGCTTCAGCTCGAAGGCCGGGAACACCTTCGCCAAGTCCACCTGCGGGCTGTGGCGTTGCAGGATGGGCGCGAGCACGTCGCGGTAGTTGATGGTCACGGGCAAATCGCCAGGGCCTTCGAGCACGTCCTTCGTCAAGCCCGGCCACTTTGCCACCACGCGACCGCCCTTCACGCCGCCACCCATCAGGAACATCACGCTGCCGCGCCCGTGGTCCGTGCCGAACGCGGAGTTCTCGGCGAGCCGCCGGCCAAACTCCGTCATCACCACCACGGTGACATGCGCCATGTCCGCCTTGCCCATGTCGCGGTAGAACGCGCTGAGGCCTGCGTTCAGCTTGCGCATCTCCGGGTCCATGACTGCGCTCTGCGTGATGTGCGAGTCCCAGCCGCCGATGTCCAGCGACACCGCTTCGAGGCCGACGCGCGCCTTGATGAGCCGCGCGACCTGCTTCAAGCCCTGAGAGAAGTCGTCGCGCTCGTAGTTCGCGCCGTGGGCCGGGGAGTAAGTGGCGTTGCGCAACTTCTCGATGCGGCGGAGGGCTTCGAGCGTGTCTTTGGCGGACGCGCCGAGGGCGTCGTGCTCCTTCGCGTAGAGTTTCTTCAGGCTGTCCTGGAGCGGGCCGCCACCCTTGCCGAGCGTGAAATCCTCCAGCGACCGCATCACCGTGGCGGAGGGAGCGCCGCGCAGGCTCTCGGGCAGCGCGCGGCTCACGGCGATGGCCGAGAGCGCGCCGGAGGTCGTCGCGCCACGGAAGCGCAGGTAGCGCCCCAGCCAGCCGCCGGCCACGTCGCCCGCGCGCTCCATCAAGTCCTGCGCCTCGAAGTGCGACCGCGTGGAGTCCTCGGACCCGACGGCGTGGACCACCGCGAGCGCGCCGTCGTGGTAGGGCGCGGCGAGGTCTTTGAGAATCGGGTTGAGGACGAAACCGCCGTGGAGCTTCGCAGCGCCGGTGTCCGTGTCCTTGATGGCGATGCGGGGGCGGGCGCGGTGATAGCCGTCGTCGTGCGCGGGCGCGACCATGTTCAACCCGTCCGCGCCGCCGCGCAGGAAGACGACGACGAGGGTCTTGAGATTGTCGCCGTTGCCGGTGAGGGAGGCTTTGGTGCTCATGGGCGAGGAAAGGTTTGGTCCGGCGGAAGGGATTTATTAGGAGAGCAGGAGGGCAGGAAAGAAACCGGTGTGCGGATGAAACGCATCGCGCTGGAGGCGCGGTTGAAGGTAGCCGGTGGGAAGCCGCGACCCACGGGAGCGGCGCACCCACCGGACCCAATGCGAAACGCCACGCGCCCCGGAGGGGCGAATGAGGGCCGTGAAAAGGTGGCGTTCATGCGCCCCTCCGGGGCGCGGGAGATTCGCGGACGTGGACCGGTGGGTGCGCCTGCTGGCGCAGGCTTCCCACCGGCTACCATCATGCGCGCCTCCGGCGCGAGGCGAATCGAATCCCCACGGGATTCCGGCGCAAAGCCCAAGGTTGGGGCGAAGCACCTGCCTTGGGAACGCGGGGCCGAGGACGACAACCCCAACGGGGTTGTGGCGCGTGCGGCGGATGGGCCGCAACCCCGTTGGGGTTGGGCGGGGTTTTGAATCGTGTTCCCAGGGTAGCTCGTGCCTCGCAACCCTGGGCTGGAGGCCGGAATCCCATTGGGATTCAGAGGCAGGCCGTTGCCGGTGATGGAGGTTTGGGTGCTCATGTGATTGGCAGATGGTGCTGCGCGACTTTCACCAGTTTAGATTGATGGAGCCGCATTTCTTGCACTCTGCCCGTGTGCTCTCGGCCAGCGGTGTTGAACATCTGTGACAGATGCGATTGCTCCGAGAGAGGTGCTGCATCACAGCTTTGGCGTCTCCGAGTTCGACACCAGACAACTCTCGGATGAAACGAATTGCCTCAATTTGCCGGTTATTCCTTACCAACTGAGCGAACTCAGTTTGTTCGGACTCTAAAACGTGGGGCACGCGAAAGGATGCACCGCACCGTTGGCAGAACACCGGCTCCGCCTCCTCACGTCGGCGGCTACGGACGTCGTGTGTATCCGGGTTCATCAGTGTCCATCCGTGGTTAGCACTTCTGGAAACGTGGCGAGGCCAGCAGCAGGGCGAGCGGGGCACCGGATTCCTTGCACGCGGTGATTTCGTCGGCACTCGGGGCGCGGCCGAGCAGGTGGGCCATCTGGTTTTCCTCGGTCGCGAAGCTGGCGCGGAGCTTGTCGGCGTCGAGCTTGGTTTCCTTGCCGAGTTCGTTCTTGGTCAGCGCGACGGCGAAGTTCCAGCGCCATAGCAGCGTGCCCAGCCACGGGGCGGCTTCCTCCGGGTAGCCGTCGGGCGTCGGGTAGTGGAAGGGCGCGTGGCCCATGCGCAGGAGGTAGTCCTGAATCGCGTGGCCCGCGTCGGTGGTGGCGTGCGTGGCGCGCAGCGTGGAGACGATGTAGTGGAACGGGCGCTTGAGCTTGTTGCCGCGCGTGGTGAGGAAGGCGTCGGTGGCGAAGAGCGCGCGCAGCGTGGCCGGGATGTCGCCACCGGACGCGATGAACTTCTCCGCGACCGTGCTGACGGCGGCGGCGGGCGGGGCGTCCGCGATGAAGCGCTGGCAGAGCTTGGTGGCGATGAACTTCGCGGTGGCCGGATGCAGGCCCACGATGCCGAGCACGGTGTCCAGTTCGGCGCGGCCCAGCTTCTCGATTTCCGCCGCGTTGGCCTTCTTCGGAATTGCCGGGATGACGTGACCGAGAACCACCTTTTCACCGCGGTCGTGCTGGAAGGGTTTGAACTCGACGCTGCCGAGGTTGAGCTTGCTGCGGTGCGTTTCCTGCACGGCCCAGCCGGTGAGGCAACGCGCGACTTCCATCACGTCCTTCTGCGAGTAGCCGCCGTGGACGCCGAGGGTGTGCAGTTCCAGCAGCTCGCGCGCGTAGTTTTCGTTGGGCTTGTCGGCGTCGTTGGCCTTCTTGTTCACGCGGCCGTCGAGATACCAGAGCATCGCGGGACTGAGCGCCGAGGCGCGGAGCATGGCGGGGAACTTGCCCAGCGCGTGGGCACGGATGACGTCGCGGTCGTCGGCGACCTTGAGCCACTTGGCGTCGCCCTTGGAGGGGTCAATGTTGAAGTGGTCGCTCCAGAAATTCACCATCACTTCGTAGAGCTGGCGTTCGGTGAAGACGGCGCGCAGCACGGTGCTGCGGACGAGGGCGTCGAGCAGGTGCTTCTCCTGATACTCGAAGAGTTCGCCGAGCGGCTCGTTGAGCAACTCGAAGCGGCGGGTGGCGTTCTCGCAGTTCGGGTCGTCAATCTTCTCGTGCGCGAGCTGCTGGTCGAGGAACGCGGCGAAGGCGGCTTCCTCGGTCACGCCGAGCTTGCGCGTGCGGTGGTAGTCCCAAGGCCGCGCGCCGAAGGTGAGGCGGTTCAACGCGTGCGAGACGAGGTCAATGTCCTTGCCGGTGGGCGTGGTGTAAGGGCCATCCGGCGGCGCGGCGGCGCGGCGTCCGGGCAGCAGCGCCGCGGGGACTTCGAGCTTGTCACAGCCGACGGCGACGGCGGCGAGCGACGCGGCGGAACCGGTCTGGAGGAAGTGGCGGCGGGAGAAGTTCATCCTGATTTCGGTAGTTGAAACTTAACGCAAAGACGCAATGGCGCAGAGCTGCAAAGGAAACCGGCTTGGATGGTTGCCCTCCCACACTCTCCGCGCAGGTGAACGGGGTTCCGCTTGGCGACACAAACAAATTTCTTCCCCTCTGCGTCTATGCGTCTTTGCGTTAACTGCGGTTTCTAGGTTCATGCGGTTACGGGGACGGCGGTCGGTTCTGTCGTGGGCAGCGCGGGAGTCGCAGTGTTTGCCGCCTTCGCCTCGCGGATAGCGAAGACCAGCGCCGCGAAGCCGCTCACCAGCGTCCAGATGCTCAGGCCCATCCAGCCGATGAAGGGCAGCAGATACGTGAGCGTGAGCACGATGCCGCCGCGCAGCACGCGCCGCCACGGCTGCGACTCGTCAATGGGCGAGGGGAGGCCGGCGCCGATGCGCTTGGCGAAGCCGGCGGAGCCAGCGAGGCCACCGATGACCACGACGCCCAGGATGCTGATGGCGGCGATGTTCATCAGCGGATTGTTGGCGGCCTTGGAGAGCGCGAGCGCGAGGCCGAGGAGCGGGGCGCACATGGCGAGCCCGGCGAAGGTGAGCTTCCACGGGCGGCGGTATTGGTCACGCGCGCGCTCGACGAGGGCGGGGAAGAGCGCCTCGGACGCGAGCCAGAAGGCAAGGTAGATGAGCAGGCCGCCGAGGATGGAGAGGAAGTATTTGAGGATGTCTGCCATTATCATAGGTCAGGTGTGCTGAGGTGACGTTCATGGCAGCCGGTTGTTACGAACTGAGCTAGGGCTGCGCTACGCAAGATACGACACGGGGGTTGTGTGGGAAGTTTCAAGTTTGTGCCGGACGCGGCGGGGCGCATCTGCGTTTTCTTTCATCCCGAACTCTGAAGCAGAGGCTGAAGGCCTGCCGCATAACAGCCCAGAGCGACACCCTGTGTATAAGGAATCAATGCTTCGCCGCCTGAAGGGGCGGGACATTTTTGAGCCGCCCTTTCAGGGCGTTGCCATTCGTGGTCGCGTGTCCCGGCGCGTTGCCGCGGGCCGGCATGTGATGCTCCTTCGGAGCGCCGACTTCGGCCCTTGGGCATGGGAGGTGGAATCCGCTTCGTGAACCCGCCGGCTATGGGCGGCGCAGACGAAGGAAGAACGGCCCGCTGCCGAGCGAGTTCGTGGTCACGAAGTCGCTGTTGACGATGGACAGCGTGTTGGTCGCGTCCACCCAGTTTTGAAGGCCCAGATTTGTCGCTGTCTGGAGGATGAAAGCGGACGCGCTCACGGGCCAGGAGATGACCAGCTTTCCGCCGGACAGGGAAAAGCTGAGCGTGGGCGTGACCGCGCCACCGATGAAGGAGTTGAACCGCATCACGAACAAATCCTCACCGCCCGCGCTCGTGGGAGTTCCGTTGCCCAGCGTGCCGGTGCCGGTGAAGTAGCCGGTCACGACCGCGTTGCCCGCTGCGTCGGCAGCGATGCCCAGGCCGGAGTCGCCGTTCAGGTCCGTGCCGCCCGCCTGCTGGGCGAAGGTGAAATTCCCGCTCGCGTCCAGCCGTGTCACGAAGGCGTCGAAGGTGCCGATGATGCCGCTCAAGTTGATTGCGCCAAACGACGCGGCGCCGCCGAAGTAGCCGGTGACGTGGACGTTGCCGGAGGGGTCCACCGCCACGCCGCGCGCGGCGTCCGCGCTCTGGCCGCCGGCAGACCGCGCCCAGAGCGCGGAGCCGCTGGTGTTGAACTTGGCGATGAAAATGTCGGACGCCCCGCCGGCACTGGTTAGATTCGTGACGCCAAATGCAGCGGTGCCGCCAAACTCGCCGACGATGTGCGCATTGCCGGCGGCGTCCACGGCGAGGCCGTTGGGCCGTTCATCGCCGGTGCCGCCTGCCTGGCGCACCCATAGCAGCGTTCCGGCTGGGTCAAGCTTGGAGAGGAAAACATCGCCGGAGCCGCGGTTGGTGAGCAGCACGCCGCCGAAGTCCGCCAACGGGCTGAGGAAGGTGCCGGTGACATACACGTTGCCGGCCGCGTCCGAGCCGATGCCGGTGCCGGTGTCGTAAGTGCCGCCGCTGAAGCTGCCGGACTTGCGCGCCCACACGGGGTTGCCGGCGTTGTCATACTTGGCGACCAAGATGCGGCCCAAGTTCGTGAGCGCCGCCGTGCCGAAGGTGTCCTGCACGGAGCGCCCGGTGATCAGCACGTTGCCCGCCGGGTCCAGCGCGATGGCCTCGCCCGTGTCTGAGGTGAATTCCGCGCCAGTGCCGCGCACCCAGACCAGGTTGCCGGCGGAGTCGTATTTCGCGACGAAGATGTCCGCGTAGGAAGATGGGCTGCTGTTGCTCAGAGAAGTGGTGGAGAAGGTGGCGACGGCCTCGAAGCTGCCGGTGATGTAGCAGTTGCCGCTGGCATCCACGGCGATGCCGGCCCCGGTGTCGAACCCGGGGCCGCCGGCCCTTCGAGCCCAAAGCAGTTGGCCGCTCCCGTCATGCTTGGCCACGAAGATGTCGCTCTGCCCGGCGCTGGTCAGCGTGGTCGCGCCGAAGGTGGCGGTGCCGTTGAAGGTGCCGGTGACGAAGGCGTTGCCCGCAGGGTCCAGCGCGATGGCGCGGCCGACGTCAGAGCCGGAGCCGCCGGCGGTCGAGGCCCACGGCACTGTCACGCTCAGAGGCAGGACGGTGAGCACTGCGGCGGCGCTTGTGCGCTGGCCCAGCGCGTTGGCGACAGCCAGGGAATAGAGGCCGCTGTGCGAGGCGGCGGCGCTGGCGATGCTGAAGGCGGTGTTGGTCGCGCCGGGCAAATCCGCGCCGTTGAAGCGCCACTGGTAGGTGAATGGCGCGTTGCCCAGCACCGTGGCTGTGAAGGAAACCTGCGCGCCGGAGGTGACGATCCGGCTGGCCGGCGGGACCACGAAGAAGGGCGGCGAGTCCACCGTCAGCGTGGCGATGGAGCTGGTGACGGAGCCAAGCGAGTTGGTCACCACGACGGTGTAGCTGCCGGCGTTGGTGATCTGTGTCACGGGCAGGAACAGTGTGGAGCTGATCGCGCCGGGGACGGTGTTGCCGTTCAACAGCCAGCGGTAGGCCAGCGGTTCGGAGCCGGTGGCGGTGACGCTGAAGGTCACGGGGTCGCCCGCGACTGCGGCGATGCTTGCCGGCTGCGCTGTGATGGCCGGGGCCGAGTTGACGCCCAGCGTGGCGGTGGCGCTGAAGGTGAAGCCATTGGAGTTGGCGACGCGCGCGGCGTAACCGCCGGCCTGGGCGAGCTGGACGTTCGTGACGGTGAGCGTGATGTTGGTCTCGCCGGGCAGATTGAAGCCGTTGAAGCGCCACTGATATGTGAGCGGCGCGGCGCTGAAGGCAGTCAGGCTGAAGGTGGCGGTGGCGCCGGGATTGACTGTCACGTTCAACGGGTTGGCGGTGATGCGCGGCGGCAGAGTGTCACCGAGCAACTGGACTGCGGCGTTGGGCAGGAGCCAGACGCCCCGGCCCATCGTGCTGACGACCAGCGCGTCCGTGGCGGCATCGTAGTCCGTGTCCCAGACCAGCGCGTTGGGGAAGGTGCTGCTGACGCGGCTCCACACTCCGGGCTGGTCCGTGCGGGACAGGAAGATGCCCACGTCCGTGCCGACGAGGATTCCGTTGACGCCGAAGCCCGGCAGATAGCGCAGGCACCAGATGCGGCCCACGCCGGTGAGGTTGCCGGTGAGGTTGCTCCACGATGTGCCGCCGTTGGCCGTGCGATGGACGGACTGGCTGTCGCACACATACGCGGTCATGAAGTCGGCGGAGTCCAGTGCGATGGCGGTGACGGAAGTGCCGGGGAAGGGCGAGGTGGTCGGGTTCAGCGCGAGCGAGTTGTTGGTGCGCAGGAGCACCACGCTGCCTTCGCCGACGTAGAGCACGTCAGGATTGGCCGCGCCGTTGCGACGCCCGCCGTAGGCGAGCGGGGTGGGCGTGGCGTTGGCGAAAATGTTTGTGCCGACCACACGCAAGGTCTCGCCCTGGTCGAATGATTCATACACGGCGACGGCCCCCACGAAGACGAGCCGCAGTGGGTCCACCGTGTTGATTTGCGCGGGGTTCACAAAATTTGGGAACTGGCGGAGGGAAACCCCATTCGTCACATTCAGCGCCGGAAAATCCACCTGCACCGCGTTGTTGGCCGCATCGAAGACCGTCCTCCGGAACCCGCCGATGTTTTGAAAGCTCGTGTAAGCCACGGAGAAGCCGGGCCGGCTGCGAGTCTCCACCGCCACGTCGCCACCGTCGCCGTTGTGCATCGCCAGCCACGCCTGCCCGCCGGGCGCGAGCTGGCGCGTCGTGCCGGTGTCCTGGTTGCCGGACATCACCACGCGCGCGTTGCCATCATAGGCCACGTCATGCGCCTCGGTGATCTGCAAGCCGGAGCCGTTGAGGGAAAACCAGTCGCCTGTGTTTGTGCGGGCGTTGGTGCGCTTCCAGATGCCGCCGTCGTCGCCCTCGAGCAGATTGCCCGCGGCGTCGAACGCCATGTCGCGCGAGTCCGCGTGCGGCGCGCTGCTGCTGGCCGTGCCGCCGCCCGCGGCACCGAGGTTGCGGGAGTGCGTGAGATGCACCCACTGGCTGCCGGGCGGCCGCGATGCATCACCTCGGAAGAGCCGGCCTGAAAAGTCCGTCGCGCCAATGGCGTTGGGGAAACCGAAGAAGTCATTGAAGCCCGCTGGCTGCCGGTCGCCGCCGACATACACGATGGTCGCGGTGGTCGGGTCCGCCGCGATGGAGAAGTGGATGGTGCCCTGGCTGCCGGGTCCGCCATCGCCCTTGGGCTTGGGATGCACGCCCACGGAACCGCCGGCCTCATTCGTCTGCGGCGTGTCCATCAGCGTCCACGTCGTGCCACCGTCGGGCGAGAAGAACAGCCCGGCGAGCTGCCCACGGTTGATGATGCCGACGAACACGTTGTTGTTCCGGCCCACGGCGATCTCGATGTTGCTGGTGGTGCCGGCGAGGATGAGCGCGTCCATCGCCGCGCTGCTCACGCGCGTCCACGTCGCGCCCGTGTCGCTCGATTTGTAGATGCCGTTGTTGGTGGAAAAGTTCAACGGCGCGTAGAGCACCGACTGGTTGACAGGGTCGGCGGTCAGGTCGTTGCAGACGCCGCCGGGCAGGCCGGTGCCCGCGCCTCCGGAGATTTGCGTGAAGGACGCGCCTCCGTTGACGCTGCGGAAGATGCCGGTGTTGGGCAGGGAGAAGATGTCGGCTGTGTTGACAGCGACGACGAGCGTGTTCCCCCGCGCCACCACGCCAGAGATGTTCTTGCCCGTGAGCAGGCCGCCGCCGTTGATCTCTGACCAGGTGCTGCCGCCGTTGACTGTGCGCTGGAGGCCAGTTCGGGGACCGCCCTCCTGCCCGAAACTGCTGAACCGGCCTATGCCAGCGACAATTGTGTTGTTCGCCCCGTCTGTCGGGTCGAACACCAGCGCGCCGATCGACAGGGAGCCGAGTTGGTCCGTCAGCGGAGTCCACGAGGGCGAGGCCGACTGAGCGTTGAGCGTGCGCCAGACGCCGCCGTTGACGGTGCCGATGAAGAGCGTGTTCGCATTGGCCGGGTGCGGCGCGACCACATGGACTGCGCCAGACACTGCATTGCTGAGTGCTGCGTTCTCCGATTGCCCGCCGAATGCCGGGCTGGGGCCTTGGGGAAGCCATGTGATGCTCGTCGAAAACGCGGGCGGCAGCGCACCCAGTGGAACTTGGTAAGCGGACGCTGCGACCGGCAGGCGTGCCGTGGCCGGCCCTTCGCCCGGTGGTGGAGCGAGCGGCTGCGTCCGGGCCACCCCTGCGAAAGCGCAAACCAAAGCTCCTGCGAGCCACCACCCGCCGCCGCGCCGCCAGTCAGAACAACGTTCTCGTCTGAGGCGGAATGTCAGCGATGGGAAGAGCATGAAGATGGGGTCGGATGTCGGCGCAGCCTACCGAGCCGCTGCGTGGAAAGTCAAAACTTTCAAGGCCGACAACGGATCCGCAGGTGCACCTGAGTTTCGAGCAGCGCGAAGCGCAGGGTGCGGGCAGGCAACGGAGTTGCAACAGAAAACAACCCGCAACGTGAGTCGTGGGCAGATGGGGCCTGCATGGGGGAGCCGCAGCGCGGCTGCAGAGGAACCGCCATCCATTCATGTCGCAGTCGGAGTCTGCCGCCCCGCTGGGGCTCAGTTTTGGGGCGCATCTCAGTTTCTTGCAGGCGGAATGGTGCGAGCGATACAGTTGGGCCGCTCCTCCTGCTCGTAATCCTGATCATAATCCTGCTCCAGTGCGGGGAAGGGCTGGAAGAGCAGGATTACGAGCAGGAGCGGAACAGCCTCTGCGTTGCTAGAAACTGAGATGCGCCCCTCAGTTGGGGCGCTGCCACCCAGGGCTTGCGCCAGGGGCTACTCTCTGCCGCTGCTCCGCAGCTGGGAGAATTCACCTCGTCCAGAGCCATTTGCAGGAAAGTGAGATGCGCCCGGTTCACGGCGCGGAAGGAGAAAGCCCTTGTCAGCCACAGCACGCCCGCTACTGTCCGCCCGCCTGAACGCCGTGAGTGCGGCTGTTCATTAGGGCTGAGAAATGTCGGTCAACACGCAACCTAACCTTCAACCTCCGTTGCCCTGCAACGCCGGTCGTTAGGCAATGGAGTCTTCGCAGGGCCTTCGCCCGCCGAGCCTCCCGCAGTCACACACGCACAGTATGCTAACCATGGAAGAAGCCATGCGCGCGAGCTCCAAGCGCTTCGCCGCAGGTGAAATCGTCAAAGGCCTCATCCTAGAGGTCCGTAACAAGGAAGTCCTCGTGGACATCGGCTACAAGTCCGAGGGAGTCGTCTCTCGCGGCGAGTTCATCGATCCCGAGGCCCTCAAGGTCGGGGACGAGATTGATGTCCTCATCGAGAAGCTCGAGGACAAGGAGGGCATGGTCATCCTCTCACACGAGCAGGCCGAGTTCCGCAAGAACTGGGACCGCATCAAGACCATCTGCCAGGAGGGCGGCACCATCTCCGGCAAGGTCAAGGCCGTGGTCAAGGGCGGGCTCATCGTCAACATCGGCGTCGAGGCGTTCCTGCCCGCGTCGCAGATCGACGTCGTCCCGCCCAAGAACGTCGCCGCCATGGTCGGCAACCTGTATGACTTCAAGGTCGTCAAAATCAACGAGGACCGCCGCAACATCGTCCTCTCCCGCCGCGAGCTCATCGAGGCCGAGCGCGCCGGCCGCCGCGCCAAGCTCTTCTCCGAGATGACTCCGGGCGACATCCGCAAGGGCACCGTCAAGAACCTCACCGACTTCGGTGCGTTCATCGACCTCAACGGCCTGGACGGCCTGCTGCACATCACCGACATGAGCTGGGGCCGCATCGGCCACCCGAGCGAGATACTCAAGGTCGGCCAGGAGATCGACGTCGTCGTGCTCGACGTGAACAAGGAGAAGGAACGCGTCAGCCTCGGCCTCAAGCAGAAGCTCGCCAACCCGTGGGAAGCCATCGAGGGCAAGTTCCCCATCGGCACCAAGGTCAAGGGCAAGGTCGTCAACCTCGTCGCCTACGGTGCGTTCATCGAACTCGAACCCGGCGTCGAAGGCCTCGTCCACGTCACCGAACTGTCATGGACCAAGCGCATCGCCAAGCCTTCCGACGTGCTCAAGCCCGGCCAGGAAGTTGAGGCCGTTGTGCTGGGCATCAACCGTGAGGAGCAGAAAATTTCCCTCGGCATCCGCCAGCTCGAATCCAACCCGTGGGAAGCCGCGCAGGCCAAGTATCCTCCCGGCACCAAGATCAAGGGCAAGGTCCGCAACCTCACCAGCTACGGTGCCTTCGTCGAGCTCGAAGAGGGCCTCGATGGCATGGTGCACGTCTCCGACATCTCGTGGACGCGCAAGATCAACCACCCCTCCGAAGTCTTCCAGAAGGGCGACGAAGTCGAGGCGGTCGTGCTGGAGATCGACAAGGCCAACCAGCGCATTTCGCTGGGCATGAAACAGCTCGGCACCGACCCGTGGTCGGCCATTGACCAGTTCTACAAGGTCGGCGACCTCGTCACCGGCAAGGTCAGCAAGCTGGCCAGCTTCGGCGCCTTCATCGGCCTGCAGAACGAAATCGACGGCCTCGTCCACATCTCCCAGGTGAGCGAGGACCGGGTGGAGAAA
>JACRKB010000088.1 GCA_016235545.1 Verrucomicrobiota bacterium
CAATTTCCACCTCGGTCTCGGTCGAGAGGCGAATCTTCGCGGCCTCTGCTGCTTCGCGGAGGCGGGAGAGCAACGCTGCGTAGGAGACGACGTGAGGAGTCTCTGACTTTCCTGGATTTGAAGTGAGACTCCTCACCTCGTCTCCTACGGGAAGGAGGTCGGGGCCGCCAGTCGCTTTGATTCGCTCGGCGAGAAAGTCCACGAGGCGCTTGTCGAGGTCGTCGCCGCCGAGGCGGGTGTTGCCGTTGGTGGCGAGGACTTGGAAGACGCCGGCGTTCAGTTCGAGAATGGAGAGGTCGAAGGTGCCGCCGCCGAGGTCATACACGGCAATTTTGGAGTGCTCTTTGAGCCGATCGAGACCGTAGGCCAGCGCGGCGGCGGTGGGTTCGTTGACGATGCGCTCGACGGTGAAGCCGGCAAGCTCCCCTGCCCTCTTGGTCGCGTTGCGTTGCGCGTCGTTGAAGTAGGCGGGGACGGTGATGACGGCGCGGGTGACGGGTTCGCCGAAGTCGGCTTCAGCTACGCGCTTCAACTTCTTGAGCACTTCGGCTGAAACTTCCTCCGGCGTGAAGTCGCGTCCATGAATTGGAATCGTCACCGGCCCCGCGCCTGCGCCGCGCACGGGGTAGGTCACAAGCATCTCCTCGCGCGCGATGTCGGAGCCGCGGCGGCCCATGAAGCGCTTCACGGAATAGACCGTCTCGGCAGGCTTGAGGACGCGCACTCGATTGGCCGCGTGACCGACGATTGGTTCCGCGTCCGCCGCCGGGAAATGCACGACCGAAGGCGTGAGCCGCTGGCCGTCCGCATCCGCGATGACGTAGGGGATGCCGGAGTCCACGGTCGCGACGAGCGAGTTGGTGGTGCCGAGGTCAATGCCGACGATTTTACTCATTGAGAAGTTGGCAAACGAATGGGGGCTAACGAATGAGGAGGGAACCGAGAGGCTTACTTCTTGGCGTGTGCGGCGTTCTCCTCGCTGATGTTGGCTTCCTGTCGCGTGAGCGCGAGGAAGGAATGTTCCAGCACGCCGTCTGAGCCGCTTTGCGTTCGGAGTTCGTCGCTCGTGCCGACGGCGACGAACCTGCCCTGGTGGATGATGCCGATGCGGTCGGCCATTTCCTCGGCGACGCTGAGCTGGTGTGTGGAGAGAAAGACCGTCATGCCGGTGCGGGAGCGCTCCTTCAAAATGTCCTTCACGACGCGCGCGTGATGCGGGTCGAGGCCGACCATCGGCTCGTCAATGACGAATACCTCGGGGTCATGCAGCAGGGCGGCGGCGATGGCGACGCGCTGGCGTGTGCCGTGCGAGAGTCCTTCGATGGGCTTGCGCAGGTATTCTTCCAAGTTGAAGCGCGGGATCAGCGCCCGCGAGGCGGCCTCGATGCGGTCGTCTGGCATCTGGAACAGCTGGCCGATGAAGCGGAAGAATTCCCACGGCGTGAGCTTTTCGTAGAGAAATGGAAAGTCCGGCACATAGGCCAGGCGGCGGCGGACTTCGAGCGGCTCGGCATGCACGTCGTGGCCGGCCACGCGGACGGTGCCAGCGGTGGGCTTGATGAGGCCGGTGATCATCTTGATCGTCGTGGTCTTGCCGGCGGCGTTGGGGCCGAGCACGGCGAAGAACTCGCCGCGTTTCACGGTGAGCGTCACGTCGTTGACGGCGGTGAGGTCGCCGAAACGCTTGGTGAGGTTGAGGAGTTCGATCATGGGCCGCAGGGCAGTCTCGGTCTCGTAATCATAATCTCACTCTTAATCGGCAGTTGGGCTGTCAGGGGCGGGGAGGGATTAAGAGAAAGATTATGATTAGGATTAAGAGGGGAAGACTTCACAGCAGCAGCATTCTGGTGTTTTGAAGCACGACACTGTTCGGCAGCTCGACGCGGAGGATTTCGCCAACACGGCTGACGTAGACGGTCGCCTGCTGCTTCTCCAGGAGGCGCGTCTGGAGGCGGTAGCAGCGCAGTTTCGCGCTGCCGACCTTGAGCCAGTCCTGCCGTGAATCCCACTTGAGGCCGAGGGAAAGTTTTTGCAGCGCCGGCAAGGCGGCAAGCTCAGGTGACGCGGCTCCTTCGCCCAGCCCACCCAGCAGACCGCCCGTCAGCCAGCCAAGTGGAATCGGACCGGCAGCTTCCTGAAGCAGCTTCGTCGGGTCGCGGAGCTGCGCGAAGGTGAAGGTGCGCTGCACGGTCTCCTCCCCTTGCCGGAAACTCACGGAGAGCGTCTCGTTCGTGGAGGACGCACCGACGTCAAGACTCATGGGACGCTGGCTGACCTGCACGGCGAACGTCTGCCACTGGTGGTTCGTGGCGAAGGCGGAGTTCATTGTGAAGCGGATGCGCTTGCGGTCCGCGCCGAGGTCGAGCCGCCCATCGAGGATGTCGATTGTGTAGCCGCCGACCTTGCGGATCATGCCTTCCTGGAAGTTGTCATCCGCCGGCGGCACATTCGTCGTGGCCAGCTCGCCCGCGTTCGCAGCCCAACGGAGGTGGCCGATCTTTTTCTTCTGGTGAAATATTTCAAGGTCGGAGTCATCGGGCGCGCGGAGGATGCGCTCCCAGACGACGGCCAGCGGCACGGTCATGCCCTCGCCCTGCGCGCGAAACTCGGAGCGCCAGAGCAGCACGTTCATCGTGATGAAGAACGCGGTGATGGCAAGGAATGCGAGGCGTCTCATGCCGGTGGCATCACGGCGCGGGGATGGCGACTGTCTGGCCGATCTTCATGCGCTTCGGGTCCATGTTTGGATTCGCGGCGAGCAAGGCTTCCAGCTTCACCCCGTGTTGCTTCGCGATGGTGGCGGGGAAGTCGCCCTGCTTGACGGTGTGAGTGCGCGCCGCGGGCGTGGCGGGTGTGGTCGGCTTGGGCGCTGCAGCGGGCTTGGTGGAGGGGACTGAAGTGACCGGTGACTTCACGGGAGCGGGTGCTGCGGCGATTTGCGAGGCGACGATATTGAGTGGTGCGGACGCGGGGGCGGCGCTGCGGGCGGCAGCCTGTGCTGTGAGGGACTCGGCGTGACGACGGAGCTGGTTGTTCTCCAAGCCGAGCCGCTCGACCTCGCTCTTAAGCTTGTCCAATTCCCTCTGCACGGAGGGCGCGTTGGGCGCGATGAGGAAAACCTTGGCCAGCTCCATCTTGCAGTTGTTGACGCGCAGGCGGACGATCTCAGCCTTGTCCGAGGCGGGGCGCAGCTTGAGGAATCGCTCGAAGTGGAAAATCGCCGTCGCCGGATCGTTGAGGTGCTGCTCGAATATGAGGCCCAGCTCGAAGTGAGCGGAGGCGGAGCGGGGGCTTGCTTCCAGCGCGCGCTCGAATGCTTCCGCCGCCCCCTTGTGGTCGAGCTGCCTGCGCAGCTCCTGCCCGCGCAGGAAATTCGGCTCGCGCTGCTCGTCCAGCGCGCTGTCCCGCGTGGGGATGCAGCCCGCCGCGCAGAGCACGAGCAGGAGCAGGCCCGGGATGAGGCGGCGGCACGCCGGAAGAATCATGGAGCGCAGCGTAGCGGAAAGATTTCAGCGGGCGCAATCACCCGTTGTCCGCAGGCGGTGGGTGCGGGTCTTGGAACGGGTTGGAACTCGCTGCCGGGGCGGAAGCCGGGGAAGCATCCGCCTCCGCAGCAGGCGCGGGCGTGAACGGATTGCTTCCGGCCACAAGCGCGTCGGCCTCCTTCCTCGGCAGGCAGAAAGGCGCGCCGAGCACATAAAACCAGCCCACGACGAAGTGCAGGCCGAATGCCACACCCAGCCCGACGAGCGACAACTGCTCCAACGCATGGAGGAGCACCGCTCCCCCCACCCACGCCGCGCCGGGCAGCAGCGCCGCAGCCGCCACCCGCCAGCTTTTTCCCAGCGACGCGACCCGGCCCGCCAACCACGCCAGCACACGCACCGGCAATGCGTAGAGCACCGCCAGCGCAAGCCAGCTCACGAAGAGGAACAGCACAGTCGCGAACGCGCCGCCCAGCAGGAATGCAGGCCGCCACGCGTTCCACCACGGATCCAGCGTCTGGCGGTTCAACTCCAGCTCCACGCCGCTGGGATAGGGGAAGGAGACCTGGCCAAGGAGCGACACGAATTTGATGCGCTCACGGGTGAACTCCACTTGCAGGTCGGCAATCTGGCCAGTGCTGCCGCCGTCCTCCAAGTCCACAACCAGGCCGAGGAAACGATTCTCGGCCAGCACAACGGCCTCCGGAGCCGGCCACGCCAGCCGGGCACCGCGCACCGCGCCGAAGCCGCTGAGTCCTTGAACGGCCTGGGTCATGACGGGAAACCAGCAGCGGCCGAGAAACACAACCACTGTCACGGCGACGAAGCCGGCGACGAGGGTTTGCAGGAGCAGGAGCCGCGTCCATCGGGCGCGCGCGAAAGCGGCGACGCCACTGAAGGTCAGCGGCTGCCAGACGGGCGACATGGGCTGTTCACTCAAAGCTGTCCGATGAAACCACGCGGTGGCGGGCGCGGGCAATGTAAGTTCAAGGGGGCGCTTCGCTCAACCAACGAACTCCGTGCCGGCGAGTTGCACTCGCCGTCGGGTGTCGTGCTCACGACGGACGGCGACTGCAAAGCCGCCGGCACGGACTCACGCCGCCTGTGGCGCCGCGGGGGCCGTCTGCCCCGGCTGCGGCTGCGGCGGGGCGACGATGACAGGCAGCGGGAAGCGCAGCTTCATCACATCGTCCACGAGCACCTCGACGAAGTAGATGCCCCCCGCCGCAAGTTCCAGTTGTGCGAAGACGGAGAGGTTCGTCGCGTTGTGCGCCGGGTCCTGCAGGGCGAACTTCACTTTTGCCTCGCGCATGCACGTCGTCTGATCCGGCGCGATGAGACGCACCGTCTCGGTGAAGTTTCCAACTCCCGCGCACCAGCGCGAGAAGACGCAAAGCCGGAACGCGGTGATGGGCACCTGTGGCACGCGCAGGAACGCGGTGACGCCGAGCAGGATGAAGTTGCCGGTTACTTCCTGGCGCACGTCTTCGCAGACGAGCGCGCACTGGAGGTCGGGGAGGATGCGGGTGACGTTCATGGGGGTTGGGAAAGTAATTAGTGGTTAGTGAATAGCGGGGACGGTGGAGTTCAAGAGGTGCGGGTGAAGACTAATTACTAAGCACTAATTACTCTTCCTCCCGTCGCGACTTCCGCCGCGCGCACAGTGTTCTGCATCAGCATGGCAATCGTCATCGGCCCGACACCACCGGGGTTCGGGGTGATGAGTCCGGCGATGGGTTGGACACCGGCAAAATCCACGTCGCCGACGAGGCGTGAGCCGCTCTTTGCGGCCGAATCGGCGATGCGGTTCACTCCCACGTCCATCACCACGGCTCCGGGGCGGACCATGTCCGCCTTCAGGAAATGCGCGACGCCCATCGCGGCGATGATGATGTCCGCGCGGCGGCAGTGCGCGGCGACGTCGCGCGTGCGCGAGTGGACGAGCGTGATGGTGGCATCGGCGTGCTTCGCCTTCTGGCAAAGGATGGCGGCCATCGGCTTGCCAACGATGTTGCCGCGCCCGAGCACGACGACTTCCGCGCCGGCCATCTTGACGCCGCTGCGGATGAGCAGTTCGTGGACGCCCGCCGGCGTGCAAGGGACGAAGCCCGTTGTGTCGCCAAGCATCAGTTTGCCGACGTTGACTGGGTGGAAGCCGTCCACGTCCTTCGCGGGCGAGACGGCGGAGAAGATGGTCGGCTGGTCAATGTGTGCGGGCAGCGGAGCCTGCACGAGAATGCCGTGGACGCCAGGGTCGGCGTTGAGCTTGGCAATGAGCGCGAGCAGCTCCGCCTGCGTGGTGGCTTGCGGCAGGACGGCGGTCGTGGACTTGATGCCCAGCCGCTCGCAGGTCTTCTCCTTCATCCCGACATACACGCGAGACGCGGGGTCCTCGCCTACGCGCACGAAGGCGAGGCCGGGTTGAACGCCCCGCACCTTGAGCTCCATGATGCGCCGGGCGGTCTCGGCGTGGAGCTGCTCAGCGATGGCGCGTCCGTCAATGAGATTGGTCATGCGGGGAGGAGGATTAAGATTACGATGATGAGTAAGATTGGCAGAGGTGCGCCGACGGCTTCTCTGTATCGTAATCCTACTCTTGCTCTTAATCCTGCTTGCTCACTCATCCACCGTCTTGAGCGTCTCGACCTTCAGCACCGGCGTGTTCGGCCAGCGCACGTCGAGCGCCTCCTCGCCCGTGACGACGACGGTGCGGCCCTTGAGCGTGGCCCACGGGATGTTGGTGGAGGTGGCCCAGAGGTAGTTGATGACGCGGCCTGTCTCGGCGTCCTGCAACGACCAATCGCTCGGAGTCTGGATGTTCCATGAGCGGGAGACGATGCCCTCGCGCGTGACGACACGGATCGGCAGCGGACCTTCTTCCACCGCCGGCTTGACGGCGGCGGGCCCGGCCTTGGCCTTCTCAGCAGCGGGCTTGCGGACAAACAAACCCTTGAACCACGCGCCAACTCCGCGCACCGGCTCCGGTTCGATCTTGTAACGGCCCGTGGACGCAAAGGGGTCCAATGGCGGCGGGACGTTCTCGGTCAACGCCGCAGGCGGTGCGACCTTCACCGGCTCTGGCTTCGGTGCGGAGAGAGCGGCGACCGGAGCGGCCGTCGGCGCAAGCACGGCGTCTGGCGGACGCACCGGCTTCGGCGCGGCGACGCCGGGCACCAGTGCCAGTGGTGGTGCGGCGATGGGCTTGACCTCGACCGAATCGATCGTCGGCTTCGTGTCGGGCGCGGTGATGGGCGGGCCTTTGGGGGTGGCCTTCGCCATCTGCTTGCCAGACTTGTCAGCGGCCTTGCCCGGAGACTTGGACTTGGTGGCGAGCTGTCCGACTGAGGCGGGCGGCGCGGGCGCGGGCGCGGCGGCGTCGCGGATGACGAGGTCGGCGGCGATGTAGGCGAAGGAGTTGGCGGGCGCCTCGATCTCAAGCCAGTCACCGTTGCGGCGAAGTTCCTTGACCACCGTGCCCTTCGGCACACGACCGATGACGCTGAAGTTTTCACCGGGCCCGGAGCGGATGTTCAAGCGCGGCACGGCAACGGCACCGTTGGTGAGAAAATGCGTGCTGACCCAGACGGGCGTGTTGGACGGCAACGCGATGCGCAGCCACTTGGCAGGCTCGCCCTTCGCAGGCTTGGGGTGGACGATTTCCTCCATCACGGTGATTTTCTCGCCCTGCTTGAGCTGGGTGACAATCTCGCTGCCCGTGGTGGGCTGGCCGCGGACGTTGATGCGCGCGGCCTTGACAACAGCCTCATCCGCCGCAAACGCGCCCGCGACGCTGAGACACAGCGCGGCGGCAAAGAAACACAGACACTTCATAGTCCCGCCAGTAGAGCTTTTCCCCGCCCTTCCTGTCAACGCCGCGCACCGTGAAAGCTCACGCATGGCAATCCCCAACAAGTTTCATCTGCCTGTAACGAAACGGCTCTTGCGGGCGTCGAAACGCGTGACTAGGTTTCAACCGTCGCTCGTCAGGAAACTGGCACTCACGAACAACCAACCAACAGCAACCACCGCATGAACTCGTCCATCTCCTCCCCCAGCGGCAGACTCCGCTGCGCCTTCACACTCATCGAACTTCTCGTCGTGATCGCGATCATCGCGATCCTCGCCGGGATGCTGCTGCCGGCGCTGGGGAAGGCGAAGGACAAGGCCAAACAGGCGTCCTGCTTAAACAACGCAAAACAGTGGGGGCTTGCGATCCAAGTCTATACATCAGACAACGATGACCGAATCCCGCGCGATGGAATGAGCGCTGCCGGAACCTACCAGCTAGCCGGTGCCAACGGTAATCCCAGCGACCCCGCCGCTTGGTTCAATCTCCTGCCACAGGCAGGCATGGGGGACAAGGGCCTGTCAAATTATTGGGTTTCGCCAGGTGTTAACAACCTCGCGGCCAACAGGACCAGCCTTCCTTTCCCCGGCAATGGGTTGAGCAAGATTTGGCACTGCGCAGCTGCCCGGTTCAACGGCGGCCAGGACGACACTGCAATTGCTACCGGGTTGAACGGCCAATACGGCTTTTTCAGCTGGGCCTTCAACTTGGACTTGAAGCAACAACCCGGCGGCAATGGCAACACGACGGTGGCATACCCGATTATGCCGCGGCTCACTCAATTCAGCAAGCCAGTCCAGACAGTGTTGATGTATGACACCGCGTTTAGCCCGAATGAAGAGTCGAACACGCAGGGCACGCCAAACTCCTTTAATTCCGTGAACCCGGCAAATCGGTATCGCAGCTACGCCAGCCGTCACTCCAAGATCGGGGCCAACATCACCTTCATCGAGGGCCATGCGGAGTTCGTCAAAAAATCCGTCGTCACTAATGGGGCCACAATGTCAGGAGGCACAGCCGCCACCGGCGAGGCAAAGAATGGCGCGCCGATCATTTGGAATGCGCCGTGGCGTGATCTCAACCCTTGATCAGGGAGCAAGAAGGCGTGTGCGCTCCTGCATCGCAAACCGGTCCGTCATCCCCGCCAGATAGTCGCAGACCGCACGTGGCCAGCCTTCCGTCTTGGCGCTGTTGCGCGTCCAGACGTCGTTCGCCGCGTGATGCTTGAGCAGGTGGTGGAACAGTTCTTCCAGCATCTTCGTGGCGCGGACGTGCGGGGCGTGGACGGCGTCGCTCAAGTAGAGGTTTTGGTAGAGGTATTTGCGCAGCTCCAGGTTCAGCTTCCGGCGCGCGTCGCTGTAGCGGATGAGTGGCTTCGCGTGCAGCCGGACTTCATCGGCTGACTTCACTCCGGCAGCGAGGATCCGCGCCTCGCTGGTCTCCACCACATCCCGCACATGGTCGTCAATCAGGCAGCGGATGATGAAATAGCGGCGGCATTCGTCGGGCAGTTCGCCGTGCCCGCGCTTGGTGCGGCGGGCGGCTCCGGCCCACAGTTTCACATCGCGGCGCAGCTTGGCTTCGGTGAGCAGGCCGGCATCCAGGCCATCGTCTAGGTCGTGGCTGTAGTAGGCGATTTCGTCAGCGAGGTTGGCGACCTGGGCTTCGAGGGATGAACTCTTCGCGTCGAACCCGGGGCGTTTACTGGGATGATCGTAGGCGGAGTAGTGCTTCAGCAATCCCTCGCGGACTTCCCATGTGAGATTCAGGCCGGGGAAGCCGGGATACTTCTGCTCCAGCTCCTCGACGATGCGCAGGCTCTGGCGGTTGTGCTCGAAGCCTCCATGTTTGCGCATGAGCCGGTCGAGCGTCTCCTCGCCCGTGTGGCCAAAGGGCGAGTGGCCGAGGTCGTGCGCAAGCGCGATGGCCTCAGTCAAATCCTCGTTGAGCCTCAGCGCCCGGGCGATGTTCCGGGCGATGCCGGCGACTTCCATCGTGTGCGTGAGCCGGGTGCGGAGATGGTCGCCGGTGCCGTTGAGGAAGACCTGTGTCTTGTATTCTAGCCGGCGGAACGCGCGCGAGTGGATGATGCGGTCACGGTCGCGCTGATAATGCGTGCGCCACTCCGGCGGCGCCTCCTTGTGCTTGCGCCCGCGCGTGTCGGCGGAGAGCTGGGCGAACGGCGCGAGGAACTGGCGCTCACGGGCTTCGAGTTCGATGCGTGTGCAGGGCATCTCGATTGGCGATTGAACAAAGCCCCTGTCAGTTCGCCAAGAGCTCCTGCACCGCAATGCCGCGCAGCTCGAAGAGCCGGCGGATGGCGTCCTCGATCAGGTTGTTCGGGCAGCTCGCGCCGGCGGTGATGCCAACGGTAATGGTGCCCGATGGCAGCCAGCTCGGCGTCGTCTCCTCCACGTGCGTGTGCTGGTTCCAATGCCGGATGAGCGAGGCGGATTCCATCTTCGCCGCGTTCTTGATGAAGTATGTCGGCAGCACCTGCTCGCCCATCTCGGCGAGGTGCGACGTGTTCGAGGAGTTGTAGCCGCCCACCACGAGCAGCAGGTCGAGCTTGGTGTGCAGGAGCTTCTCCAGCGCGTCCTGCCGGTCCTGCGTCGCTCCGCAGATCGTGTCGAAGAACCGGAAGTGCTCGGGCAGCGTCGGGGTGCCGTATTTCGTCTCCATCGCGGCCTTGAAGCGGCGCTGCACTTCCTCGGTCTCCCCGCGCAGCATCGTCGTCTGGTTCGCCACGCCCACCGCCGTGAGGTGCAGGTCCGGGTCGAAGCCGGGCGAGTAGGCACCCTTGAACTTCTCCAGAAACTCCTCCTTGTTGCCGCCGCGCAGGATGTAATCGCAAACGTAATCCGTCTCGCCGAGCGTGAAGACGACGAGGTAGTGGCCCGCTCCGTAAGCCGTCGCCTGCGAGGTCGTGGCCTTGGTTTCCTCGTGCTTGGCTTTGCCGTGGATGATGCTGGTGACGCTGTCCTTCGAGTATTGGCGGACGCGCTTCCACACGCTCATCACGTCGCCGCAAGTCGTGTCCACGAGCAGGCAGCCCTTCTCCTCCAGCTTGCGTCGCGTGGCGACCTCGGTGCCGAACGCGGGGATGATGACCACGTCCTCGCACTGCAAGACGGCCAGCTCCACATCCGTCGGCTTGTTCTCCAGCATGCGGATGCCGAGGTTGCGGATCTGGTCGTTGACCTCCGGGTTGTGGATGATCTCGCCCAGCAGGTAGATCGGCTTCTCTGGCGGGAAGGAGCGTCGTGCCGCGTAGGCGAGGTCAATCGCGCGTTCGACGCCGTAGCAAAAGCCGAACTCTTTCGCGAGCTTGATGGTCAGGCCGGGGGCAGAAAGCTGGTTGCCGTTCGCGCGGATGCGCTCGACCAGGGTGCTGCGGTAGTGCGACTCCACCTGCGCCTGCACAGCCGACATGATGTCGGGGCGTCGGAGGTTGATTTTCTGCGGAGGCGCGGGAGGCGCAATCGTTGACATGACGAGGCTAGTCTAACGCGAGGCGGGGCGAGGTCGAGCGTTGGTTTTGGAGCAGGTTTCGCGCGGAGGCGGCCCAGCAGCCGGAGCTCAACCTTCTTGGCTCCCTTCGGGGCAATCGCGCCACTAATCCCAACAGGGAATCCTCTTCCTCCACGCGGAATGCCTTTGCTACCGTCCCGCCCGCATCGAATGAGCAATCCAGACGCCTCCGCCTTCCCCGTGCCCACGCCGGGTGACTTCATCCGCGACATCGTCGCCAAGCACGTTGCCGAGGGACGCTACCCGCGCATTCACACGCGCTTCCCACCCGAGCCCAACGGCTACCTGCACATCGGCCACGCCAAAAGCATCTGCCTCAACTTCGGCATCGCCCGCGAGTTCGGCGGCGTGTGCAACCTGCGCATGGACGACACGAATCCGGCGAAGGAAGAGGTCGAGTATGTCGAGAGCATCCAGGCCGACGTGAACTGGCTCCTCGCCGGCTGGGCCGACGACAAGCTCGGCCTCAAGCCCAAGGGCGCAACACCCGACGCCCAAACCGTGAACGGCAAGCGCGACTTTCATCTCGGCCCTTCAACTCTCGACTCTCAACTCTCAACTGCCCTCGAACCGTTTTACGCGAGCGACTACTTCGATCAAATCCACTCCTACGCCATCGCTCTCATCGAGAAGGGCCTCGCCTTCGTCTGCGACCTCTCGCCCGAGGACACCGACGAGTATCGCCGCACCGCGAAGGAATCCCCCTTCCGCAACCGCTCCATCGCCGAGAATCTCGACCTCTTCGCCCGCATGAAAGCCGGCGAGTTCCCCGACGGCACGCGCGTGCTCCGCGCGAAGATTGACGTGGGTGCGCCCAACATCTGGCTGCGCGATCCGCTTCTCTACCGCATCCGGCACGCCTCGCATCACCACACCGGCGACAAGTGGTGCATCTACCCGATGTATGACTTTGCCCACTGCCTGAGCGATTACCTCGAAGGCATCACGCACAGCATCTGCACGCTCGAATTCGAGGTCCATCGCCCGCTCTACTGCTGGATTCTCGCCTCGCTCGACCTCCCGCGTCCCCTGCCCCACCAATACGAATTCGCGAAGCTCATCCCCAGCTACATGATCGTCTCCAAGCGCAAGCTCATCGCGCTCGTGAACGACAAGGTCGTCACCGGCTGGGACGACCCGCGCCTGCCCACCATCAGCGGCATCCGGCGGCGCGGCATCACGCCCGAGGCCCTGCGCGCCTTTGCCATCGGCGTGGGCGTCACCAAGTTCGTCAGCGTCACCGACATCGCTGTCTTCGAGCACGCCATCCGCGGCGACCTGAACAAGCGCGCCCTGCGCCGCCTCGCCGTGCTGCGCCCGCTCAAAGTCGTCATCACCAACTACCCCGCAGGCCAGACCGAGGAACTCGACGCCATCAACAACCCTGAGGATGAGACCGCCGGCAGACGCAAAATACCTTTCAGCCGCGAGCTATTCATCGAGCGGGACGACTTCGCCGAGATCCCGCCGCCCAAATTCTTCCGCCTGAAACCCGGCGGCGAGGTGCGCCTCAAATACGCCTACATCATCAAGTGCGACGAAGTGGTGAAGGACGCCGCCGGCAACATCACCGAGCTGCGCTGCACCGCCGACCTTGACAGCAAGACCTGCGGCGCGACAGCCGGTCGCAAGATCAAAGGCACCCTCCACTGGGTCAGCGCCGCGCACGCCGTGGATGCCGAGGTGCGCCTCTACGACCGCCTCTTCACCGAAGCCGAGCCGGAGAAGGATGGCCGCGATTTCAAGACCGTGCTCAACCCGCGCTCGCTCGAAGTCATCACCGCCAAGCTGGAGCCGTCCTTGAAAGAAGCCCGTGCGGAGCACCGCTACCAGTTCGAACGCATCGGCTACTTCTGCCTCGACGCCGATTCTCGACTCTCAGCCCCCAACCCTCAACTCGTCTTCAACCGCACCATCTCTTTGAAGGACGCTTGGGCGAAGGAAGCTGGAAAGGCGTAGCCATTGCCCGTGAAGGCGAGTTGCAGTCGCCGCCCCATCGGTCCCTTCGGGACACTCTTGCTGGCCGCGCATCGCATAGGCCTCCGCCAGATTCATCCCATTGAATTCCGATGCCGTTTCGTTGACCCTCGTTTGCAGACGGGCGTCTTGAACGCTTTCCGCATCCAGCAGAATCATGAACCAGCCACCCGCGCCCGCGCCGTCCCTCATTGAGGGAGAGAACCTATGATACCAATTCCGAATGCCAGTCGGTGGAATGCAAACAGGATGCCACGTCACGCGCCTTCTCCCTTCCTCGGAGGAGGGGAGAGGGAGCGAGCGCACGTCGCGGTTCCCTGCCATTCCAACGAATCACTTTCCAAAATGGTATGAGAGCCATCCGCAACTTCGTCCGCAGCTCCTGGATTGGGCGGTTGCTGCTCATCCCATTGCGCATGAGGATGGCGCTGAGTGAGACCCTGCCGCCGGTGGGCCGCTCCCTGGCGTGGACGCTCACGTCCCGAGAACACCACAACTTCACCTACGAGCTGGATGAGTTGAATGTCCGGCATCTGATTTCCTTTGTCGCCGTCGTCACCGGGCAAAGCTACACAGCGGTTGAAAAATTTGTCCGCGAGATCGAGCAGGACAACGAGCTGCGTGAGCGCATTGTCCGCTGGAGCCGGGAGGCCAGGGAAAGGCACGTCACCGATCCAGAGGCCCGCTTCGGGCGGAGGATCGGGTGGTATGCCTTCGTGCGCGCCACCAAGCCGCGGCTCTGCGTGGAAACCGGCACGGACAAGGGGCTGGGCACCTGCGTGATAGCCGCAGCGCTGATGCGCAACGCGCAGGAGGGTTTCCCGGGCAAGGTGTTGGGCATGGACTTGAACCCGAACGCTGGATTCCTGCTCCAGCCACCCTACGATCAGTTCGGGAAGCTGGTGGTCGGCGACTCCCATGTCTCAATCCAGGCATTGCAAGAACCGGTGGACTTCTTCATCCACGACAGCGACCACACGCCGGAGCACGAAGCCGCCGAGTTTGCGCTGATCGAACCAAAGCTCTCACCCACGGCGCTGGTCCTGACCGACAATGCCGAGAAGACCGACAAGCTGCTGGCCTTCGCGCTGAAGACCGGGCGGCAATTTCTCTTCTTCACGGAGAAATCGGCCAACCACTGGTGTCAACCCGGCGGCATCGGGGTGGCTTACCGGCAGTCAAGGTGACTGCGGATGCGGACCACCCCCTTTCCCGCTCTTACTCTGAATCCTAATCGTAATCTTTATCCTCCCCCGATTCCGGGCGTAGCAGGATTACGATCATGAGCAAGAAGAGGGAACACCCCGCTTTGCCGCTTGCGCAGTCCCTCCGCCTCGCTAAGTTCCCGCGCCATGATCTTGGAATTCACAAAGATGAACGGCGCGGGCAACGACTTCATCCTTGCCGACAACCGCGGCGGAAACATCCGCCTCACGCCGGTGCAGGTCGCCCACTTGTGCCACCGCCAGCGGGGTGTCGGCGCGGACGGCCTCATGCTCCTCGTGCCGTGTGCGTCCGGGAAGGCCGACTGGGCATGGGAATTCTGGAACAGCGACGGCAGCCGCGCCGAGATGTGCGGCAACGGCGCGCGCTGCTTCGCCCGCTACATCCAGCGGCTCACCTGCAGGACCGGCAGCCTGACCTTTGAGACGGTTGCCGGCGTCATCACCGTCAGCTTCCACGGCGAGCGCGTCACAGTGAACCTCACGCCACCGCACGGCCTGCGACTCAACGAGGAAGTTCAACTTTCCACCGGCCCCAACGCGATTCACTCGCTTAACACGGGCGTCCCCCACGCTGTCCTCTTCGTGGCCGATGCGGACAAGGCAATGGTCAACCAGCTCGGTGCCGAGGTCCGTTACCATGCGCACTTCAAGCCCAAGGGCACGAACGTGAACTTCGCGCAGGTGCTCGCTCCGGACCACATCCGCGTCCGCACCTACGAGCGCGGCGTGGAGGGCGAGACGCTCGCCTGCGGCACTGGCGTGAGCGCGGCGGCCATGATCGCGTCGCGCGTGCAGGGCTTCACCTCGCCGGTGAAGGTGCTCGTGCAAGGCGGCGACACGCTGGAAGTCAGCTTTCAATCGGACGGAGAAATCTTTTCTGATGTGCGCCTGAACGGCCCGGCGGATTTTTCGTTCGAGGGCAGAGTGGAAATCTGACACCAATTCCCAATGCCAGTCGGGGGAATGCAAACAGGACGCCACGACGCGCCTTCTCCCTTCCTCGGAGGAGGGTTGAGAGAAGGCAAAAGGAAAAAGTGCCGAGCCACGTCTGCCTCCCATTTGCCTTCTGCCTTTTGCCTTCTCTCCCCTCCTCCGAAAGGGAGAGGGAGGCAGCGCACGCCGCGCTCCTTCTCACGCCAGCAGCCCCGGCACAATCTTCCCCGCCACATCCGTCAGCCGGTGCTCGCGCGCCTGGAACTTGAACGTCAGCCGCAGGTGGTCGATGCCCAGCAAGCGCAGCATCGTCGCGTGCAAGTCATGCACATGGACTGGGTCCTCCACCACGTTGTAGCCCAGCTCGTCCGTCGCGCCATGCACCGCGCCTGCCTTGAAGCCGCCGCCAGCCACCCACGACGTGAACGCCTTCATGTGGTGATCGCGCCCGTAGTTCTCTGACTTCGCATCGCCCTGTGCCATCGGCGTGCGTCCAAACTCGCCGGACCAAATCACCAGCGTGTCCTTGAGCAGCCCGCGTTGCTTCAAGTCCCGCAACAACCCCGCGCATGGCTGGTCCACATTCTTGCACTCCTGAACCATCCGCCCCTGAATCCCGTCGTGATGATCCCAGCCGCGATGATAGAGCTGGATGAACCGCACGCCGCGCTCCGCCAGCCGCCTCGCAAGCAGGCAGTTCGCGGCGAACGTCCCCGGCTTGCCCGCGTCCGGGCCGTAGAGATCGAACACGCTCTTCGGCTCGCGCGCGAGGTCCGTCAGCTCCGGCACACTCGTCTGCATCCGATAGGCAAGCTCGTATTGCGCGATGCGTGTGGCGATCTCCGGGTCGCCGACAGTTTCCAGCCGTGACTGGTTCAGCTCGCGGACGCTGTCGAGGATGCGGCGGCGCATCGCGCTGCCCATGCCCGCCGGGTTCTCCAGATAAAACACCGGCTCCCCGGGCGAGCGGAGCTGCACGCCCTGGTGGATCGTCGGGAGAAAACCACTCGTCCAGTAACGCGCCTTCACGTTCTGGTCCTGCCCCTGGCCGGAGAGCAGCACCATGTAGGACGGCAGGTTTGCGTTCTCGCTGCCGAGGCCGTAGGACAGCCATGCGCCCATCGCCGGGCGGCCCGGAAGCGGATGCCCCGTCTGCATGAACGTGACGCCGGGGTCGTGGTTGATGGCGTCGGTCTGCATCGAGCGGATGACCGTCAGCTCGTCCATCACCTTCCTCATGTGCGGAAGCAAGTCGCTGACTTCGACGCCCGACCGACCGCACTTCGAGAACTTCCGGTGCGTGCCGAGGATGAACAGCGGCGCGTCCTGCAACTGCGCCACGCGCTCACCCTTGGTCAGGCTCTCTGGCATGGGTTTGCCCCAGAGCTTGTTCAGCCGTGGCTTGGGATCGAGCGTCTCGAACTGCGACGGCCCGCCGCCCATGAAGAGGAAGATGACGCGCTTGGCGCGTGGCGGCAGGTGAAACTCCGGCATCACCCCGCGCGGCACCGTGGGAGCCACTGCACCATCCAGCATGCCCGCCGCCTGCAATAAGCCCAATGCGCCAAAACCGAACGCGCCTCGATGAAGGAACTCCCGACGCGTCTGGAGCGCGGATGCCCACGTCCGCGGCCCTTGCTCGCAGGAAGCGTGCTGCGGGCATGAGCGTCCGTGCTCATCGCCCGAATGCATGGTGCTCTCGTTCACGGCTTCATTCCTTCGTCAGCGATTCATCCAGGTTCAGCAGCGCGTTGCAGACGCACAGCCATGCCGCGTGCTGAGATGCGTCCAGCCGGGCGGGCCGCGCCGACTCTCCGATGGAGACGAGCTTCTTCGCCGCCGCCGCATCCGCCTGATAATGCCGCAGCGAATCCGCGTGGAGCGCAAGCAACGTGCTAGCCTCGCGCTGCGTAGGCAGCCGCGCCAGCACGAGGCGGAACGCGAGCGTCAACCTGCCCATCTCATCCGCTGCCTCCGCCAGCAGGACCCGCTGCGCCAGCACGCGCGCGCACTCGACGAGGAGTGTCTCGTTCAACAGCGCCAGCGCCTGCGTCGGCGTGTTCGTCACAGGGCGGCGCGCGGTGCAGACGTCGCGTGTCGGCGCGTCCATCACCGCCAGATACGGGTGCAGCACTGAGCGCTTCCAAAACATGTAGATACCCCGCCGATACAGCTCCCCATCGTGGTCGCGCACGAATTTCAAGCTCTCGCCGAACGCGAACTCCCTCCAGAGATCCGGCCCCGGCTGATATGG
>JACRKB010000089.1 GCA_016235545.1 Verrucomicrobiota bacterium
GACATTTGTCAAATAATCGCTTGCAGCCACCACACCTCGTTCCTACATTGCGCGCCCTCGGCTGCACCCGTAGCTCAATTGGCTAGAGCGTCTGACTACGGATCAGAAGGTTCCAGGTTCAACTCCTGGCGGGTGCACCAATAAAATCAGGGGTTTCCTCACGGTGGCTGAATAAGACAAGTTTCCCTCTACCTGTTCTCTACCTGTCTTAATTCGCCGTTTCTTTCCCCCTGCTGCCTGTTCTCAGGCCGAGATCCGCGCAACAGGCCTTCCCGCTGGCGACGAATAGCGAACGAAAATCACCCGGCAGCGATTTATTCTTGGCGTGGAATCACGATCCACTGCTGTCCCGGCTCCGGTTCAATCATCCACTGCGACCGCCGAAAGCTGCGCACTCCCCCCCGCAACAGACCCCATCCCCGGGGCTATAAACCCATGAGGGTCAGCCTAGCTGCTCCTTCCCCGTCCCGGCCGTGATCTCCTGCCGCTGGCGGGAGCGGCTTCACACGGGTCCACGTTGGTCACCCCAGAGATCCACAATGAGTTCCCACGCCGATAAAATGCTGACGGATGAAATTGTTCCACGCCTCCGTGTCATGATCCCCCACTCAGTCAGCTAGGTTGGCCACGAGGACTACGAGGAGCTGGTTCAGGACTCCACTTTAATGGCAGCCCGAATCCTCAACAGCGCTGAGCTGCGAGGGAAGAAGGTCAGCCCCGGAAACGTCGCCTACTTCACGGTTTTGCACGCCCGGTGTGGCCGGCGTTCGTATGCGGCTGGCAGTCCGGACGTCTTCCATCCCAAGAACCGGATGCGCAATGGTGAGCCGGCGTCCTTCGATGAAACGGTGAAGGAGGATGAGTTCGGAGGTGAGCCGATGCTGCTGGGTGACGTGTTCAGCAACCAGCAGGAAGACCCGGTGACCAAAGCAGCGCGGAAGCTGGATTGGGAGCAGTTCGTTGCCACGCTCAATGAACGGGGCCGTGTGGTGGTGACTGCCTTGGTCGATGGCGGGCAGTTGAAGGAAGTGGCTGCCCGGTTTCAGGTTAGCACCAGCACGATGAACACCGCCGCAACCAGCTCGCCGTGAAGATCCGCGAGTTCTGTGGCACCGACATCCTCAAGGAAATCGCCCGGATGCCAGAGTGGAAATCCTGCCTGCTCGCCCAGCGTGAGATGCTGGCCTGCCGGGTGGAACGGACGCCTGGCTGAACGATGGCCGAACTGGCTGCACCTGATTCAGCGGACGCCCCAGTGGCGCGAAAATCTGACCGCCATGCGTGAGCAGATGGCGTGTCGGATGGAGCGCCGCATGGCGGCGTAAGCACCGCGAAACGAGCCGTTCCGCGAGGGGCGGCTCCTTTTTACCTGCATGGTGGCATGCTCACGAAGGAAGCAACGAGAACAGGCGTCAGCGACGATCTCACGGCTTCGGCTTGATGAACATGACTTCAGCGCGGTCGATCCAGCCCTTGCGCAAATCGAGGCGGAACCAGCCGTCGCTGTTTTTCCGGTGGATGCGGCAGCCGGAACGCGGGCCGAATTCTCTGAGATCGTATTGCGCCCAGGTATTGCCCATGTCGGGCGAGTAGATGATGCCGTTCGCGTAGGTGGAGGCTGGGGCACAGTGCGTGGCGAGCATCACGCCGTCCTGGATGATCATGTTCGCGGACTCGAACCTCGGGTTGAAGAGCAGTGTGTGCTTCGACTTGTCCGCGATGTCCGCAGGCGCACAGGAAAAGATTCCGCGATCATGCTCGGTTCCGACGATCGGGCCGTTGGCGTCGGCGATCCAGTAGAGCCGTCCGTCCACAAAATTGATCCCGCCACATTTGTAACGGGAGTCGGAGTTCACGGAGACGATGACTTTCCAGCTCCACGCGTCGGTTTTCGCATCGTAGGTGCCGCGCAGCCAGTGGCATTCGTTGCCGTGGCCGCGGTCAATGTCCCCGGTGCAGGCGTAGTAGGCGTTCTCGGTGGGGCTAAAAGTCACGCCGTGGACGTGGCGGCAGAGGATCGGGTTCGTCGAGTCGCCGAGCATGGGCGCATCCGGCGCGGCACCCTTCTGCTGGAACTTCGGGTTGCGTCCGAACGAATACGCGATCTTCACCGTCTGGCCGCTGTCGGTGGAGTAGTAGATGTTCACCGGCACTGCGCCGCCGATCACGTTGCAGTAATTGCCCCACACAAGCATCTCCTTGCCGTTCACGTCCCAGACGTGCTCGCCATCGAGGGAATGAAAATACCAGCCGGGGAGATCCGGGTTCAGCGGCTTGTGCGGAAGGTAATCGCTGCCGTCGCGGTTCTTCACGAGGATCTGCCGATGGGTCTTGAGTTTGTCGGTGCTCAGGAACAGCCGCTCCCGCGTGGCGAAGAGGACGTTCCCGTTTTTCAAGAGGCAGCTCCAAGTAATGTTTGCCGCCTCGCCGAAATCCGCGCTGTGCGCCCAGCTCTTCGCATTGTCTTCCGAGAGGAAAATCTTCCCGTTGCCGAAACCAAACGCCTTGTGGTCGCGTTGAGAGTCGATGTAAGGGCCGGCGGGTGCGCCGCGATACCAGAAGTGCTTCGTCTCCGCCACGTCCGAGATCGCGGCGTCGAGCCTGGGATGACGCGACAGAATAATGCTGCCCGCAGTGGCCCCGAGCCACTGGCGTCGTGTGAGTGATGCGTGTTTCATTTTTGGGAGGGCTGAGGCGTTGCGGCGAAAGCTAACGCACTGAGGCTTCGTGTCGACTCTCACAACTTGGGCGGCGCGATCAGCCACGCGCTTAACGGCGACAATCGTCCGCAGTCTGGGCAACCCGTCGCGGGAAACTTCTCGCCGCAGTGCGGACACACGGCCCCGGTGACAAACGTGTCGAATGCGTTCCGGCATTTACCGCACTGCCAGAGCTGACCCTGCGGCGGAGCGACGCGACACGCCGGGCACGCGAACCCCGTGTGACGCGGAAGATCTTGAACACGCGCCAGTGCCTGTGCAGAGCGGAACCCACGCCAGCAGCCCAGCGCGATGAACCCTGTGAGAATGCCCAGCCACGGCGACTGCAACCAGACAGCCACGCCCAGCAGGCACGCCGCCCCGGCCAGCCCCAGCGCACTGGCGACCACCAGGCTGCGCGTGCGCCCGCAAACGAACCACAGCAGCGAGCGAAGGATCTGTCCGCCATCCAGCGGATAGATCGGCAGCAGGTTGAAGACGAGCAGGAACACGTTGATGAACCACACCGTCCGCAGGCATTCGATGACATCCGGTGAGCCGCCGGCCTTTGCCAAGAAGATAAGGCCGGACAAAATCGGGACGAGCACGACGTTGACGAGCGGCCCTGCGGCGATGCTCCAGAGCAGTGCACCCGGCCGGGGTGGTGGATTCACGTAGGCCACGCCGCCCAACGGCCAGAGCACGATCAGATCGGCCTGGCCACCGACCTGGCGGCAGGCCAGCGCGTGGCCGAACTCGTGCATCATCACGATGGCGAACAGGGTCAGATACTCCACTGCGTTCCAGACGGGCGACGTGTATTCGCCCTTGCGGCTGGTGATCTGATACGCGGCGACGAGGAACCACGACCAGTGGAGATACAGGTCAATCCCCGCCAGACGGAACAGACGGAAGGAACCTTGCCGGGTTGGCGTCACAGGCGAGACGAATACCAGAGCGGATGGGGTTCACCAAGGGAATGCGGCCCACGCAATAGCCCCGCATCCGGGGCTATAAGCCTTTGAGACCAGCACCTCTGTTCGGTCTCGCCGGTGGCAATCCTCTGCCGCCGGTTCTTCCAACCCCAACCCAAACCGCCCCTCACCCGGCAACCCAGCCGGGTGAGGGTCCTTCCGAAAGGAGTCCATCCCTTGACCATCAACTCTTGGTTCTTCGCCGTTTCATCCATCACGCAAATGCCTCAGGTCGACCGTGCCAAAGACATCCCGGGCAATCCCGGGGTTGAACAGCTTGCAGTCCTTCGAATCCATGACGAACTGCTGCACCTTCCCCTGCGGGACGCCTTCGACGACCTTCGTTTCTGGCGCCGCCACGTATTCGGGGCCGACAAGAAAATCACCGTCCGCGTCAACGGGAGGATTCACCCCGGGCTTGCCATCGAACCGGGTGAACTTCGGCGTCCCTGGCGCATCAAAGGGGGCGCGTCGGCGGCTGCGGACGATCCTGCTTCTTCTGCACGGCTGGCTGCTTGTCGGCGCCGAACGCGGAGACCGAAAAAGCTGTCAGGACGAGGAGCAGGGCATGGCGGAGTGAGATCATGGGCTTTGAGGTGTGGTGGTGATTCAAATGCGAGCAGGGTCGCCGATGCTGAAGACAACGCAACAGCAATTCACCATGAGCGCCGGGCCGAGTTGGTGAAGCAGGCGAGGCAGAAGGGAAAGCAGGCGTTCATCTACTCAACAACCGCTCGGAGGGGAACGCGCTGGCGACGATTGGCGCGATGGTGGAGGCGGCGGCCGAACCTACCCGGCTTGCTTCCATGTCGTAACCCGCATCCCCTGCCACAACGGTTCCAGGTCCGGACCGTCAGTCCCAACCCGCATCACCGCCTTCTCGTTTCTCCCCATCACGGTTTTGAACCATTCCTGCGCCAGATGTAGAGAGAGCGGTTGAGGAGGTCGGCTTCAATTGGCCGCTGCCGGCAGCACGGGTGGACCGGGAACTTCGCCGTCTTTGAACAACTCGGTGCCGACGGACAGACCACGCTCCATCCGCACCCGCGTCTTGAGGCAGCCGCTCGGATAATATGCCATCGACTCACCGTGAGGCTGGTCGTCGCGCAGTTCGATCTGTTCCGCTAACCGACCGTTCTCGTGCCAGCGGCGGAAGGTGCCATTGAGCTTGCCACCGGCGATCGCGGCCTCCGAAAGCTTCGCGCCGCCGGGATACCACTTGACTCGCACGCCGTCGGAGGCGCCGCGCACGAAGTTTTCCGCGACCTGCCGGACGCCATTGGTGTGCCAGCCTTCGGA
This sequence comes from Verrucomicrobiota bacterium, assembly GCA_016235545.1. Classification (GTDB taxonomy): domain Bacteria; phylum Verrucomicrobiota; class Verrucomicrobiia; order Limisphaerales; family SXTU01; genus SXTU01. The sequence goes on from JACRKB010000089.1 coordinate 4,973, forward strand.
GAGTCCGTGCAACAGGCCATTGGAGACGACCGAGCGCGATTGGAGCCGACCGGGCGCATAGTATTCCACCACTGTCCCCGTGAACGGCGCGGCTTGCGCGGGGCGGTGGAGCCGTCCGTCCTGCAGCACGAGCGAGGAACGCGGAACCTCCGGCGGCGCAGCCACGGGCGGCGGCGCACAACCAGGGATCACGGCGGCACAAAGTCCGCCGAGCAGCGAACCGACAAGGACTGTCCCGGGTGGACGGCTCATGATGGTCTAGCGAATCTGCTCTTTCGTCGTATATCGTCTGTCTTTCATGTCTGCTGCCCTTCTCCTGCGCCCAAGCCCAACTCCTCAGTTGGCCCAAAAAACGAAGTCACGTCAACACGGCCAGTGCCTGTGTTTCCGCCACACACGGGAAAGTCTAAAACCGGTAGCTGACACCCGTGCCGATTCCTAGCCCGTCCGACAAATTGATTTCCCCGGAACGGGTCGGGCCGTTGTGACGGATGGGGGCGGTGAGCAGGTGCCGCAGTTCCACGTGAGCATCCCAGCGCTCGCTCAGACGGCGGTTGACGCGCAGCGCGCTGAAGAGTCCGGCCCAGAAGTGCGCGTCCGAAGAACGTCCGCTCTGGCTGATAGGCGCGATGTTGGGCGCGGCCACGGTGATCTGTTCCGCGAAACTCAGCCGGGAGAAGCCCACGCCCAACGCCAAGCTGCCCTGCAACCCGATCTGCCACTTTTCAGTTGGCTCCCAATTCAGCGCCGGCCCGACGCGCAGTTGCAGCGCGTGCATCTCCAGCTTACGCGGGCCAACCACCGCCGCTGCCACCGTGGCCTCCGTGCGCGCGGGCGTGCTGCCCACGATGGGCGTGAAGGGAACCGGGGTGAATGGGCCTGCGTAGGGCGCACCGGGTGCCAGCGCCACGCCGCCAAGGCCAAAGACATCGCTGATAAGGTCCACCGTGGAGTTCGGCGCGCCATTCCGCTCCCAATGAAAATAGTTGTAAGCGGCCGCGATTTCCCAGCTCACCGACCAGCGCTTGGCCGCTTTCCAATCGTAGCGGTAGAAGAATTCCAAGCCGGGGAAGGGCTGGTTGTCCAAGCTCCGACTGTAATCGCCGCCGTTGAGCCGAAGGCTGTGCATCGAAAGCGTGCCGGCCCCTGGAGCGTTGGCGACCTGCGCGTCGCTCTGATAGCCGAAGAACGAGGTGCGAGGCTCGCCCAGCAGCACAGGGTTGCCCGCCGAGTTGACTCGGTTGAAGCCATCGTCGTAGAAGCGGTCCACGCGGCCGTCCGCCAGTGTGGCCGGCGCGGCGGGGGCCGGGCCAGGATTGGTCGCGCGTGTGGCGGTGAACTTGGCATGGGCATTGATCCAAGTCGGCGTGCCAACGCCGAAATGGTGGCGCGTGACGGCTTGATGATCCACCTTCTGCCCGTGCGCTGCGGCGTGCAGGACACACGCGCTGGCAATTAGGAGGGAGGTTCTACTCATGAGGGTCTGGGGCGGTTTCAAGGCGGGGTGAGGACTCGATAAAAGCGCACCCGCCCAGGCGCGGTGTCCGTGTTGGGCGGGCCGTCGTCAATGAACTGCACGACGTAGCCGGTGCCGGTGAGGGTGACGGGCGAAGTCCGCCACGCCGCGCCCACCGCATCCAGATATTGCACGAAATAAAGTTGTCCCGTGCGGGAAGGGAACTGGACGTAGAACTTCACCACCCCGTCGGGAGAGTAGCCGGTGCGCAGCGCGGCGGCGGTCATCACGGCGGCCGCAGGGGCGCTGATGGCGCGCTGCTGGTTCAGCAGTTCGAGCCGCAGACCCGGCGTAAAGATTCCGAAGTCGCCGCTGAAATACTCCAGCTTGAGCGTCACGCTCCCGCCGGAGGGCACGGTGAGGTTGTGCTCGATGTAGGGCAGCCTCCCGTTGGTGAGCGTCGCGTTCTGGAGCGTGACCGTGGCTGGCAAGTTCGTGGCGGTGATGCGTAGCGCGGTAAAACTGAAGGGCGTGTTGTTCTGAACAGTGACCTTCTGTTCGTAGAGGCTGGTCTGCGGATTGAAGATGGGCGTGCTGAACGTGCTGTCGTAGCTGCCGCTGTTCGTCGTGGCGGTGAGCAGTGGTTGGTAGATAATCACCGGCACCGTCACCAACTGCGTCGAACCGTCGTTGAACCGCACGACCACCGTCACGGTCGAGCGGTTCGTGGAGCCGTCCTGACCACCGACCGGCAGCACTGTAATCACGTTGTTCGTCGGGTCGAAGCTGATGCCCTGCACGAGGTTGGTGTCCAGCGAGACCGCCGTCGCGTTCGTCACCATCAAGCCGGTATTGGTATTGTTGAGCCCCTGCAGGGGCACTTCCAGCGACGCGCCCTGTGCCGGGATCTCGACGAGGATTGAGAAAGATTTGTTGCCACGGTTCGTGCGCCCGCCCTCGTCCGTCGTGACGACCACCAGCGTCTCGTCGCCGAAATAGTTGGTCTTGGAGGTGTAGGCCAGACTTTCCAGCGCAGCGTTCACATTGGCACTCAGGCCGGACAGCACCACGTTCGTGTTGTTGGTCAACCCATTGGCGAAGGTCAACCCGTTGGTCACGGACACCAGCACGGTGCCGTTGGTCACCGTCAGCGACACCGTCAGCGCCGTGCTGTCGGGATCTCCCACGCGGATTGAGTTGTTCATCGTGTTCGTCACGGAGAAGCGCAGCGCGGCGCTGGAGAAGACAGTCTGCGAACTGGGCACGGAGTTGGTGGGCCGGGCGAATACCAAGATGCTCACCGTGGCCGGGTTCGAGTTCGAACCGTAGTCCGAGGCGCGGTAGGTGAAGGTATCCGCGCCGTAAAAGCTGGCCGTCGGCGTGTAGGTGAAGCTGCCGTTCGGGTTCAGCGTGACGACGCCGTGGGCTGGATCGCTCAGTTTCGTCGCCGTCAGCGCATCGTTCTCCACGTCCGTGTCGTTGGCCAGCACGCCGGCGGGTGCGGAAACCGTGAGCACATCCCCCTGGCTCAATGTGTAACTGTCAGCCACGGCCACCGGTGCGTCGTTCACCGCCGCCACCGTCACCGTGAATGAGTTGGTCACCGCGTCCACTCCCCCATTGGTCGTCCCGCCGTCATCGCGCATCACCACCGTGATCAATGCCGTCCCGTTCGCATGGGGCACGGGCGTGAATTTCAACGTCCCGGTCGCGTTCGAGCCTGTGAATGTCACCACCGGATTCGGGATCAATCCAGGGTTGCTCGATGTCGCAGTCACCGTCACAACCTGCCACATCTCATCCACCGGACCTGCGCTGATCCCGCCTAGGTTCACCGTCTGCTCTCCCGCATCCTCCAGGGTCGCTGCCGGATTGGGGATGTCGGCCAAAGTAGGAGCGGCGTTGTGCAGCCCGGCGGCAGGCCAGAACCCCGTTTCCAGAGCTTGCGATCCCCACGTCACGCGAGTCCCCGCCTCCGCCTGACCGATCGTGCAGACCAGCGCCAGATCTCCCACTCCGGAATAACCTCCGCCCGCACTGACCCGCGAGACCTCCATCACAAATACCTGCCCGCTGACAACGCCGGGAATCAGCGCAAGCATCGCCGCCCACACCGCTGTAGAGAAACGACTCACGGATTTATTCGCTTCCTGCACGCGCTGGGTGGCGACTGTCGGAGCCGAAACGCCGACTGGGCATTCGTAGCGACCACCTCGATCTTTGCTACACGACCGCCGACGGCTAAACGAATCTCCGGTGGCTGCTGGCGGCTTCTGTTGGCTGCCGGCATATCGCGCTATTGGATGCGAAGCTTGAAAAAGCGTAGTCCCGCCTGGCTGCCGGTGACCGGCGCAGTCACCTGAAGTAATTGAACATTGCCGGACTGAAAGCTCTCCATCATGGCTGGGTCGGCCCCGGGCTCGGCGCGCTGGAAGGAGACGGCCTGCCAAGTCTTGAGGTCAGCCGATCCCACGACGCTGTAGTTTCGCCCGCGCACCGCCATGAACTCCAGCACCGGTGCCCCGCCGACCACCCGCACGACTTTCAAGTTCAGGCCCGCCCCATCCTGAAACCCGTAGGTGCCCGCCACGTATTCCTGCAACAGCGTCACGCCATTGCCACCCGGGGAAGAGCTGGCAGTCAGATTCGTGAGCGACACATTCCACCCACGGGCACCGATCAATGCCTGCTCCCACGCGTCCGGCAATCCATTCCCGTTCTTGTCTTCACCCAGGGTGAGGTCGATTTGGGTCTGCTTGCCGGGCTGGCCCAGCAACGAATAGTCGCCCGTCATCTCGATGGGCAGAAAGGTTGCACCACCGATCATGACCCGCAGCCGGAAGGGAACGGACGGCTGCTGTGCGACCGACTTGTAGAAATCACTCCGCACCGCCGAGTCCATCGGGATGGTCATCCGATAGTTGACGCCGGGCTGCAGCCCGGGAACCACCTGGCAAGAAACCGAAACTCCGGAAGATGTCGTCAGCACGACGGTGGCGTTGGTTGTCAGCGGATTTCCGAACTCATCTCGTGCCAGGCCGTAGATCGAGTGCGGCAGGGCGGGCGGGAAGGCCAGCGCCGACGGTGCGACCAGCAGCGTCAGCACGAGTCCGCAAATTCCTCGGCGAAACAGGCTCATTGGGGTCTTCATAGGCATGAGTGATGAGAGCTAGTTGCCGGCGTAGGAGTAGGTCACTAAGTAAATCTTGATGTCCTTCACCGTGCTGATGAAACGGTCGAGACCGTCATTGGGGTCGTTCAACAGCTTGTAGCCGGGAATGACCAGCTTCCACTTGCTGTTCCAGACCGAGCGGCCGACCAGCCGGGTGTTGGTGTATTCCGACTGTTGCAGCGTCCCGCCGCCGCCGTAGATGCTCCTGCTGAAGGCCGACGTCGTCGAGACCGGGCGGAATTCCGGGTGCTTCCGCAGATTGAACAGCGGCTCGGTCAGCGAGTCCGCCGATTGATATAGCGCCTTGGTCGAGAAGGCCGAGGCACCGATGTTGAACGGGAGCGGGATAGTCACGTCGTTCACCGCCCAAGTCCGGATCGCACTGACATCACCCAAGGGCGGACTCCGCATGGAATCGACACCCACCGGAATCAGATAAATGCCCGGCGTGGCTGCCAGCGCTTGTGGATCGAGAAACGAGGCACTGGGATCGGCCGGCGAGGTGCCCCCCGACGACCCCACCACACCGGTGTTTGCGGCGGGATTGGCCATTCCTTTATAACCTTCGAGCGCTACCCCAATCGAAAAGATCTTGGTCGCGAAGTAGCTCGGCGGGAAATAAGAGTCTCCGCCCGCCAACTCCCGCCCGAAGAAGTTTCTCCCGGGCGTGATCGTGGTGCTGAACTCAATGACCAGCCCCGGCACCGTCAGGCTGTCACCAGGTGCAATCTGCAGACATTGGCGTCGCACATCCTCGTCCGCCAGCAGGTCCGTCCGGCGTGCTTGATTCAAGATGTCCTTCCAAGAGTTGTCCCCTTCCGAACCGGGCACGAGCCGGTGATTCTCCATCCGAAGCGAGACGGTCGTCCCGTAAGCAGTCGGGTTGTTGAATCCCAGCCGTCCCTTCAGGACATTCCAATCCGCTTTCATTTCCGCTAGCACACTCGACAGACCCGGATCACCGGTATTGCTGCCCGCATACTGGGGTTCGCCCGCTTTAACGACGCCGAGCGCACGTGAGTTCACAATCCGGCTGATGAATTGCTTGCCTTTGGCGGTATTGAGCAAGCCCGTCTCGTAGTCGTAAGCCTGCGCCGCCATGAACGTGTAGCGCGCGCTGAGATCGAACAGTGTCTTGTAGCGCTCGAGCTTCTCGTTGCGGAAGATGCGGAAGGCGGCGTCCCGCGTGCGGTAGCCTTGGGTAATCGCCGCAGCGCGCTGACGAAACACCAGACGCTCCTCCTGAATGCGGTCTCCCTGCGCGACGAGGGAACTGTATTCCCGAAGTGCGTCGTCGCGCTCACGGATCGCGCCATTGATTTTATACAAAGTTGACTGCAACGCCCCCAACTGGCTTGCCAGATTAGCGACCTCAGACCGGACTTCTTGGTCCCACTCCAGCGGAGCAATTTTTTCAAACTCCGTCAGTTGGGTCTGTGCCGCAGTGGCGAATTCCAATGCTTGAACGGCTATCTCCGCGCCGGAGTTTAACACCTTGGCGATGGCGATGGTGGTCTCTACGATCGTTTTGATCGTGCCTTGGGCAGCGTTGCCCGGCGCATCCGTCCCCGCCGCAACCCCAGCGACAATAACTTTGGGGAACGCCAAGCCTATCGCTGATGTTATTTTATCACTGTGCTCATCAGCGAGGGCCAAGATCTTGCTAGCCACATCTTGCGAAAATTTCGCGGTCTCCAATGCCTGCTGGGCCTCCAGAATGCCTTTTTTGTGTTGACGAATCTCATAGTGAGTCGCAAGCCGAAGCTTAAATAGAGCGATTGCTCTTCCCAAGTCCTGCACGCCGCCAGCGTTGTCATAGACCGCCTGCCGAAGCTTCGCATTGGCGGCGATAATTTTGGAGAGCGATTGCTGAATGCGACCGGGTGATACCCTTTTGCCAACCCAGTCGCTCGGCTTGTCAAAACCATGCGGGCCGAGGTGGAATGAAATAAACCGATTCGTAGTTGTCCCTTCCGAATAGGGCCTGAAATTGGCATCCAAGACATTCAGATCACTGATCCCATAGTTGACCCCCCAATCCGACGGGAAATTCTGGATGTCGATCTTCCAGTCGGTGTCGGTGGCGGCTGCATAGTTCCAAAGGGAAGGGAAGGGCAGTTCCGGAACATCGACATAGGCATAATGAACCAAGTCCGGTCCGGTGTAGCCTTGCTTCCATGTTTTGCCCGGCCCGATGTCGTCCGAATAGGGCGTGCCGTAAAGCTCGATCAACTGAAACTGATAGGCCAACTCCTGCTTAGCCACTGCGGCCTGATCGAGCGTCAACGAATCAGTCTCCGAGCGCAGCAGCCGGGTCACGTCCTTCGCGTCATCGAATGAGACGATCGCATTGTTCAACGCCCCCTTGGCGCGCTCGTAGATTTGTTCAAAGTGCGGTTTGGGGTCTGGGCCATTGATTTGGTTGGGATTGATGTCAAAGGCAAGGCTGGCACCGGGCAAACCCAGTGGCGTGAAATGGCCCTCGGCGTTGTCCATCGAGAGTTGCACCTGGAGAGCCGTGGCCGGGAGTTCGGCCAGTTCCGGCACCGTCGTCCGGTCCACTTTCTGGATGCCTTCATGTGACGGGTCGGGATCGGTGGCCGGCAGGATTGCGTTGCCCACGGTCCAGTTGAAATAAGCTCCCATGGCTGTGCGGGTCGCCCAATGATCCACGCTCCAATGCCGGGTGGTCGGCACCGAACGGGCCAGATTGTCCCGGGTCTCACCCAGCGACTCCCACCCGATGTCATCCCCAGGGGTGTAATCACGCCGCCAAGTTAGGTCCACAATCTGGCTGCCGCTGCGTGCGAGGGCGGCCGCGCCGGCCGCGAACTTTCGCTCGTTCTGATAGTTCACCTGCACCGCTTTGCCCAACACCGTCACGGCCTCGGATTTCGGCACCCAGTCGAAACTGGGATCGAGCAGGAGTTGGTAATAGTTCTTCACCGCCGTCAGATAGTGCCCATAACCATCTCCATGCCCCTGCGGGAACATGTGCGCCGCATCGGCCGCTCCAATCGAGGCATTCGTCCCGCCTTGAGGCTGGATGTTGTAGTTGAGCGCATAGATGACCTCGCCCGCATCAATGCCGCGGGTGTAGTTCCAAAACAGTCGGTTATAAATCGGCTGGGTGGTCACTCCCGGCTGGATGAAATCATCCCGCCCGCGCATGAGCGCCAGTTCCTCCTCGAGCAAGGATGACATTTGCCCCCGGAAGGCGAACAGGGCCGTGGCGATGTCGCCATAGTTCTTGTCCGCAGTGCCAATTCCGATGGTTGGATTCGCGGCGTCGGCATAGGCTTCGTTGCCCAGCATCATGTAGAGGTCATTCAGATAACCGGCTGCCAGCAGCAAGGCGTCATTGGCAGGCCCGTAGTTGATCCCGGCTTCCAGGCTCAACATCTTGCCCCGTCGCAGCACCGTCTCGTAAATCTCAATCAGTCCAGCGCTGTTGATGTTTTCAAGATTGAGCGCCACATCCCCCTCCCAGCGCTTGCCTGCTTGCGTGAGAATGCTGGCATCGGTGTTGGCCGCATTGTTGAAGAGGTCCGTCACCCGCTGGTTGAACGGGTTGATGCCCGCCAGCACCCGCTTGATCCAGCCTTCGGCGAGCTGCGGTTCGGTCCATTGGGAAAAGCCCCGGTTGAAGGAGGCGTGGCTGGGGTTTGTTGCCCGATACCTGGCAATCAAATAGTTATCCCCCAGCGAACGCACGTCCGCCGAGCCGCCCAGAATGGCCCGCACCTTGTCAACGTAGCGGCTGGAATCCAGCGCCAGCCAGGGCGACCCCGGTGCCGCCGTCTGATCCACCGACTCGTAGGCTTCCAGCCGGGCGTTGAACGTGATTTGCGCACCTGGCAGTGCCGTCGAGTAAAACTCGATTGCCAGAGTGTGGGTCGCAATGCCGCCGGAGCGTTGGCCGCCAGCGAACAGGTCCGGTCCAAGCCGATACACCCGGCTCAAGGGAGAAAACGCGCCCGGAGCCGTCACCGTCGCAGTGTCCGCATTTCCTATTCCGGCCACTGCCACCTGCACCCCATCCAGATACACCTTCGCTCCCAAAGAAGTTCCGAGGTCCAAGCTGAGATAGAACTGCGAATACGACTTGGATTCGTCCAGCGTGAACCGGCGAAACGCCACGCTGGCGGGGGCACCCTCTATCGCACGCTCAAACAATTGAATTACCGTTGCCGCCGTCGGGACCGTTGCCTGGCCTGGGTCAAGCGACACAACCACGTTCGTCGCGGGCTGTCCGAGATACGTCGTGGTGGAAACCGTTTTGGCCGTGGCGAAGATGTTGGTTCCCGCATCGTTGCGGACGACCAGTTTGTTGCCCACGGCGACAAATTGTTGCGCTCCCGGCTGAAGCACAAAGCTCAGACCGCCATCGGCCTCGGCCACGTTCGCAAACGGAAGCATGCTCACCGGTGTCACGGCGGTCGTGATTTCAGGAATGACTCGCGACGGGGCGGCGAACGCCACGGTCGCCGGCTGGTCGGTGGCCAGTGGAAAACGGACATGACTCCAAGTTCCGTCACCCAGCAACAAGCTGCGCGTGTTCAGATACACCGGCGGCGGCGAACCATCCACCGGGGCGCTGATCTTCCATTCGAACTCGTAGTCATCCAGCTTCCCGGCGAGATCGACCACCTGCTGCAGTGTCAGCATCTCGTTCAGCGGGTTCGAGGATTGCACGATCTTCAATTCACCGCGATACAGGGTGTCCACCACCTTGATGACATAGACGCTCACTGGATCTCCCACCGTGGTGAAGGCGCTGCCGTTGGCGGCGATCACGCTGATGTAGCCGACCTTCGGCCCCACTGCCGTGAGCGCGTAAGAATCCACGGCTTCATCCTGATCCTTCACTTCCGCCAGGACGCCCGGGCCATACGTGTTCGTCGCTCCGGGTATGAAGGTGCCGGGCCGGGCCGAATTCTCCACAAACTGCTCCACCGCCGTCTGTAGTCCGGCATCAATCACCGCATTCCAACGCGCCTGCATTGGATCACCGACCACGCACAGGCCCTTCAAAGCCGCCGCATCCTGTGGCCCCAGCACGTTTAACAGGAAAAAGCTGTCACCCACGATTTCCTGCTTGAACTGTCCGGCGAGGACCAGCGCGCCATTCGCTCCACGAGCCGGATCAAAAAAGACCCGCTCCACCAGATGCGGTGGAAGGTTGGGGAAATAGGTCTTGCCGTTGTAGCGGCTGGTGCGCACTGAATCCGGGATCTTCGTCAGGTTCGCCGTATCATCCGGCGGCGCGAGCAGTGATTGCTTCTGCCGCGTGGGATCATGGAGCACCACTGTTTTCGCCGTTAGTCCCCCCGCCACATGCGATTGCTGGTAAAGGAGCTGCAGGCTGGTCTGGCCGCGCATGGCGGGCAGGCCGCGTTTGGGCGTCGCCAGCGTCTCCGCCATCATCAATACCGGGGTGCTGTCCGGCCAGACTGCGCGATAAATGATCCCGAGCGGGTTGCCGTCGCCGATGTTGTCCCTGTTGACGTCACCACTGATCGGGTCGCCGGCATAGCTGCCGTCGGGATTCAGCGGACGCAAATACGGTGTGATGGTTCCCACCGGCGGCTGGGCGTTATGCGCCCGGATAGGGTAATAAAACCCTTCCAAGGTCTTGTAATAAAACTGCATCACCATCTTGGCCGTGCCGTCCGTCTCGTGTGGTCCCCGGTAAAGCCACGTGTCGCCTTTGCGGTCTTGGAACGTGAAACTCGCATACCGATCCCGAATCGCCACATCACTGATGGTGTCAGGAACCTTCTCATAGCCCAGCCGCCAGCCGACAAACATACCAACGGTGACGCTCGAATCCGGCACGGCGAGCACCGTGTCAGTTTGGGCCGCCGCCGGGGTGGTGCTCGCAAATTGCAGTTCCACAAATGACGAGCCGGAAATGGTGCCGCTGCCGGAAATGGTCACCCCCCAGTTGGTTTGCTGCGCGGCGTTGCCGACGACGCACTTCAGTCCGGTAGTGAGTCCAGCCAACGAGTTCACCTGAAAGCGATACTTCGTCGTGTCCACCGGCTGCGCACTGCCCGTCCACACACCCAGCGTCAGCGGTGCCACGGTCGTCACCACGCCGTGGATCCGATTGTCATAAGGCTCGGTGGCCGTGCTGTAAAACCACCGGCTTTGGATCGGCCCCGAGTTGGTAGGGACACTTTGCAGCGCGAGCGTCTCGCAGGCCTGGAAGAACGGCCGGTCTGCGGTGGCAAAGGAAACGCCGTAGAAACCACCCGCCCCCGAAAAGAGGGTCGTCGCCGTCACATTGCGCTCACGGATTTCAATGTTCAGGCTGCGCGGTGGCTCGCCGACCACCTTGCTTCCGAGCGGCTTGTCCATCAAGGGCAGCGGCATCGGTGCCTGCAGCACGATGCCCGCGTTCATCGTGTAATCAAACTTGATGTTCCCCTTCTCCCGCAGCACTTGGAACACCGTCATGCTCGGCCGGCCATCCGTCGCCGTGTATTGCAGCAGCACGTAGGGGTGCGACGAATAACTCGCCCCGCTCGTGATGTTCAAGTCATCCCGCAGCGCCCACGCCTGGCCCCCCTGCATCAAGGCATGTTCCTCGTTGGGATTGTAACCGGGCTGTGCCGGGTCGTTCTGAATGTAGAGTCCACCTTTGGCCTCGAGGCTGCCCAGGCCGCCGCTGCCGTCGTTGCTGGCCAGGATCAAGTCCCGCGCGAAAGGCTCATTCGTCGGCCACAGAATCGAGTAGCGTCCCACGGTGGACGGCCACAGGACGTTCTGGAAACCCAGACTGTTGTTCACCGAGTTCGGGCGGAACCACCACACCTCCAGCTTGGCATCGTTGTTACGAGCATTGACCGGGATGATCGAGCTGGCGACCGATTCGCTGAAACCCACCACATATGGATCCTGGTAGGCGGTCACGCTGAAACCCGTCCCTTCCGCCTGCAGTATGTAACCCGCCAGATAGCTCAAGCCGGTGAAGGCGTTGGTCTCGCCCGCTGGCGGATCAATCCGCTGACCGACCCAGGCGTTCTGGTTCACCACGCGCGGTGCCTTCAACTCATCCGGCCAGGCAAGAATTTGGTTGTTCGCATCCCAAGCGGCGAGGTTGGTCGCCGCCGTGTTGGCGAAATTGGTCGTGCGCAAGTTGACGTCCAGCCAGGAGAACACCCGCTCGAACCGAATCTTCCCATTTGAGTTGAAGCGCAACAGCGTCCGCAGGGCCGGCACTCCGGTATCGAGGAAGGTGTAGAACTTTGAGTCCTGGGTGAGAAAGGAGCGCAGCCGGGCCGTGGGATCCTCATACTCGATCGAAGGAGTGTTCTGCACCGACAGCGGCACCGCCGTCTGCATCGCCTCGACCGGCGTCGGAACGACGGAGCGGACGTAGTGACTGTATTTGTCCACGCTCGTCGGCCAGACCTGCTGGTAGCGGACCATCCGGACGGGCCAGAACAGACCGGCCACCCCTTGTTCCACCCAGCGAAGCTGCGAGGAATTCGCCTGCGGTGTCTCCCGGAGCGCATAGTATTCCTTCTGCGCATTTTCGGAGATGTTCTGCGCTCCGCCCGCATAATGCTCGTGGGCGAATTTCAAACCGCCGACGGTATTGAGCGCTTCCGGACGCAGGCCGGCGTCTTCGGCCACTGCCACCTGCGCGGGCGGCATCAATTCCCCGATCTCCACCATGACATCCTTCAGCGGCAGTTCCCGGGTGAGGTCAATGATCTCGATGCCCAGGTGCCGCCGGAGGTTCCCGCCGGAGGTATCGCCGAGCAGCTCCATGAAAATGCGCCCTTCCTTGTTGTAAGCTGAGAGGAATCCGTTTTCGTTCCAGAAGGTCCGCGTCTCCTGGATCACGCCCTGCGCTCCAAGCGCACTGGTGGCGCTGCTGGCCTGGTAAACCTCATTGGTGGGCACATACTGCGGGATGGCTGAGTTGTATGCGAACTTGATGTCTTTCACGATCGCAGCCGGCACGGTCACCCGCTTGCCGACCGTGGAAAAGCTTCCCTCGGTCCAGCCCATCAACCGCGTCGGCTGCACCGCGCTGCCGGCCACCACGTAGGTCTTCGGTTGCAGGTCATAGTAAAACCCCTCCACCAACGCATACTTCACATTTTGATTGCCGACGTAGTCGCCGGGTTGTCCCGGCAGCGGGTCCGCCCGCCGCCAGATCACGCGCACCTGGCCAGATTGGGTCGCGAAGACCTTTCCCGCGTTCGGACTGTAGTGGTAGCCCGAGCCCGCGTGGTTGTTCGTGGTGAACGGCTCCGCCACCCAGTAGTTCAGCGCCGCCGTCGGGCCGAGCGGGGAGCCGTCAATCGCCGCGTCCGGCACGGGGATGGTGGCTCCGAATTTGAAGTTATACACCGCCGGTGCATACGCCCCGCCCAACCGCCCCGCCAACATGATCACCACCACCGCGCCGCTGCCGTTCGTCCCGGTGGGCAGACCGAGGTTCGCCGCATTCGCCGCCAAGCTCGTTCCCGGCGCCAGATTGGCCGGTGTCCGCGGAGCTGCCACCGCGCCGAAGCTCACGAAGCTGCGGAACTGGTTGGAGTTCGCCGCCTGCGTCGTCTCGCCGATGGACTGCTGGTAGCCCTGCGTGGGTGCCCGTCCGTCCGAGCCGGCGGGCGAGTTGGCAACACTGGAAATGGGCACGCCGCGCACCGAGCCGTAGTTGTAGAGCGTGGCGGTCTCCCGCATTTCCAGAAAGGTGGACTGCGCCCCGGCGGTGCCGGCCAGCAGGTGGCTGGCGAGCAGGAGGCCGGGGAGGCCAAGGGATTGCATTCGGAATTTCATAACAGCTTTTCCAATCAGGGTGAAATCAGCGAACAAGTCAGCCCGAGCAGGGCGGCCCCATGCCAGCGCTGGGCAATGCTCTGGGTTGTAGCGGCGAACTGTGAGCGCCGAGTTGAACGGTCGGCAGGACAATTGTGCGCGGGTGGGCGAGAGAACGC
>JACRKB010000087.1 GCA_016235545.1 Verrucomicrobiota bacterium
AGATGCTCGCTGCGCTCGCCTCGCTGTGCTCGAAATGGGGCTCGACGGAGTCTCACCTTACCGGGCTGCTTTCGTGCCCCCGCGTTCACTCTTCACCCTTCATTCTTCACCCTTCACCACCCCGTTCCGCCTCCTCACCTCGGCGGCCACACTGCTGCTGCTCCTCGTCGCCCATGCCCATGCCTCCACTCCGCAGGCGATTCTTTTTCGCAACGGCGACCTGCTCACCGGCCGGCTTGAATCCATCACGCCGACCAACGGCCTGCGCTGGCGGCACGCGGACGCGGCGGCGGCGATTCAGTTTCAGCCGGAAGCACTGGCGGAAATTCATCTTGGCTCGCAAGCGCCGCCGCCCGCGACCTCGGCAAGCTTCTGCTACGTGCGCCTCACGAATGGCGACGAGCTGTCCGGCAACCTCAAGTCGCTCGATGAGCAGCAGCTCGTGCTCGAGACGTGGTTTGCCGGGACGCTGACGGTGCCGCGCCGGCGCGTCGCCAGCTTGCGCCCGGCGGGACCGACGCCGCGTGCGATCTTCGCCGGCCCGGACGGGCTGGAGGGCTGGACGATGGGCAAGGCGCTTGCGGGCAATGTGAATCCCGGCGTGTGGCATTTCGTGAACGGCGCGTTCGTCGCGTCGCAGGCTGCTTCCATCGCGCGGGACGTGAAGCTGCCACCCAGCTCCTCGCTGGAGTTCGACCTCGCGTGGCGCGGCCAGTTCCGGCATGCGGTCGCCCTTTACACGGATTCGCTTCAGCCGGTGATGCTCGACGCTGCGGCGGAGCAGCCTGCGTTCGGCGATTTCTACAGTTTGCAGATGTTTCATTTCGGCGCTGAGCAGATGCAGGCGCAGCTCATGCACGTGCGGCACAAGGAGGCGCGGCGCGAGCTGGGGCAGGCCATCTTCGCGATGCCGACGAACAGCCAGGCGCACATCGCGATCCGGTCGAGCCGCGAGCACAAGACGATTAACCTCTTCATCAACGGCGTGCTGGCCAAGCAGTGGCTGGACCCGGAGTTTGCCGCGAAGGGCACCGGGGTGCGGTTCGTGGCCCAGCCTATCGGCGGCTCGCTGCGGCTCTCGAATCTGCGCGTGCATGAGTGGGATGGACGGCTGGCGGAAACCCTCGCGCCGCTTGTGCCCAACGTGAAGGACGACGTGGGCCGCCTGGTGAACCGAGACTCTGTGGCGGGCCGGCTGATCGAGATGAAGGACGGCAAGCTGCGCTTCGCCGTCGCGGACAATTTCGTCAACATCCCGCTGGACCGTGTGGGGCAGGTGGACTTGGCGACCGACCGGGCGCAGACCGCGCCGTTGCAGGCGGGGGACATCCGGGTGTTCTTCGCCGGGCGCGGCAGCCTGACCTTTGCGCTGGAGAGCTGGACGGAGAAGGGTGTGCGTGCGAGCAGCGCGAATTTTGGGAAGGCGGAGTTTGTGCCGCGCGCGTTCAGCCGGATTGTGTTTCAGCCGCAGCCGTGAGGAAATGTCCAATGACCAATGCTCCCAAGCCGTTCGGGCTGGGAGCTGGAAGCCGCCAGCCATGAACGCTGATTTGCAAACCGAGCTGCACCGCCTGGTCGCCGAGCTGGGCGTGGAGAAGTTCCGCCGGCACATCTTCCTCTGCGCGGACCAGACCAAGCCCAAGTGCAGCGCGCGCGAGGCGGGCGTCGAGTCGTGGGAATATCTCAAGCGGCGGCTGAAGGAACTGGGCCTCGTCGGGCCGCAGGCGCTGGTCTATCGCACGAAGGCCAACTGCCTGCAGGTCTGCGCGCGCGGCCCCATCGCCGTCGTGTATCCCGAGGGCACCTGGTATCACTCCTGCACGCCGGCGGTATTGGAGCGCATCCTCCAGGAGCACTTGGTGGGCGGGCAGCCGGTGGCGGAATTTGTCTTCGCGCAACACCCTCTTTGAGAGGCTTGTTCGATGCGCGATACGGGAGTCTCCTGACTTGTCATCCGGGGAAAATTGGGCATTGTCCGCCCCAACCTCATGAAACCAACGTCCCGCCGCACGCTCATCTGGGTGTTGCTCGCGACAGCGCTTTTCGCTGTCTGGAGTTTCCGCCCGGGGAACGCACCGGAAACCCCGCGCGCCCGCCTGCACGCAATCCCACCGGCACTGATCTCCACGCTGGCCCGCGTGCCCAGTGCGCCGGCGGGTGCCGAGGCGGCCACTCCCGCCATCCAGAACGTGACGCAGCGTCGGGCGGACCGCGCCGAGGCTTTCGAGGAGTTTCGCGCGTGGCAGGCGCGGTATCGCACGGCGGCGGGCAGGGCCGGTTTGGAAGCGGAAGGAATTGCGCTGGCGCAGGCGCGGCGGGCGGCGATGGCGCGGTGGATTGAAAGCGATCCGGAGTTCGCGCTTGCGCAGGCCGTCGGGCCGGACGCGCGGCGGGAGTTGCCGGCAGCAGTGCTCGCCGAGTTGGAGCGTTGGGTGGAGGGGCGCGGCGGGCTGGAGGTCTTGAGCCAGTTCGGGCCGGCGGTGAAGCCCGGCGAGCAGACGACACGCGTTGTGCGTGTCAACGGCGAGAAGTTTCAGGCGTTTGTTTATGGGCGGCGGCTGGGGCAGACGACGAAGTATGACCTGCCCATCCGTGGTGTGGCTGTGGACGGCAAGCTCGCGCTGCACAGCAGCCCGGTGCGGCAGTTGGAGCCCGGCGAGGTGCAGCAGCGCGGGCTGGACCCGCAGGCGATTCACATCAACAGCGGCGGAGAGGTGGCGTTTGCCGCGCACGCGCAGGCTGTGCAAGCCATCGAGACGAAGCTGCTTCAGCGCGAGGCGGTGCGGGGGCCGTATCCGGCTGGGAAGATGGCGGCGGGCAGAGTTCCCGCCGGACTGCCGCCGGGCACGGCGGCGTTTCCGCCCAGCCCGATCTGGACCATTGGCGGCAAGCGGCTGCTCGTCATCCGCGTGGATTTTCCGGACGATCCTGGCGGACCGTTCGTCGCGCCAAGCGGGGCCACGATCACCACGAACATGATTGGGTCGGTGATGACCAGTGTGAACCAGTTCATCGTGGACAACTCGCAAAACCTGACCTCCATCGAGACCAGCATGGTGCCGGTGGTGCTGCGCCTGCCCCGGACCAAGGCGGCGTATGCCAGCAGCCCTGCGGACCTGCTGCGCGACGAGGCGCTGGCGGCGGCGGTGGCGTATGACCTTGCCAACGGCAACACCGGGCTCTCCAACCCGGCGCTCTATGATTTCGACACCGTGGTCTGCTCACAGATTGACGGCGCGGCCTGGCAGTTCGAGGGGCAGGCGCTGGTGGGGGCCAAGGGCATGTGGGCCAACGGCAAGTTTGAATTCCGTGTGCTGGCCCGCGAGCTGGGCCACAACTACGGGCTTCAAAGCGCGAACCGGCTGGATGCCGCAGGCTCGGACCCGCTCACAGGCACGCCCGTTGAACTGGGCGATCAATACGACGTGATGGGCGCCAACACGGGCGGCCAGCCGCTGCATTTCAACGAGTGGTTCAAGGCCTACCTCGGTTGGATCAACTTTTACAACGCGCTGGGCAACTCAACCGTGCGGCTCTTCCGCCATGACCATCCATCCGCCAGCGGCACGCGCGCGATCACGCTGGGCCAGCAGGGCGACCGGGCTTACTGGCTGGGCTACCGTCGGCAGCACGCCACCAACAGCTTCCTCAACAACGGCCTGGAAATCCGGTGGGGCATGCAGCCCGCCACGGTCAACACCAACACCGGCCTGTTGGAGATGGGCATCACCAATGACATGAGCTCCGCCGGATCCGTGCTCATCAACACGACTCCCGCCGTGGCTGATTTCTCCCAGCACCCGCTGCCGCTGAACCAGACCTTCTACGACTCGAACAACTTCGTCTCCATCACCCCCGTGGCGATGGGCGGCACAGCGCCTGCCGAATTCATGGACGTGAACATCCGATACGATCCGCCCAAGATCATCACGCAGCCCCAGCCCCTGAGCGTCACGGCGTCCATCGGGGACACCTTGTCCCTCAGCGTCGATGCCGTCGGGATACTGCTCCTCCATTACCAGTGGAGGTTCAACAGCAACAGCATCGCAGGGGAAACGAATTCCTACCTCTCGCTCCTCATCACCAGCACCAACCAGTCGGGCTATTACTCGGTCCGAATCACGAATCGCGGCGGTTCCAACGACAGCGTGAATGTGCTCTTGAACGTGCTGCCGCCGCCGCTCAGCCCGGTCATCGTCTTGCATCCCGCGCCGGTCACAGTGCCGCTGGGATCCAACGCCACGTTCAGCGTGTTCGCGGTGGGCGCGCAGCCTCTGTTCTACCAATGGCTGTTCAACGGCGACCCGATTCCGGACGCGACCAACACCACGCTTTCCCTGCTGAACGTGGCTTATGGGCGCGTGGGTTTATACTCCGTAATCGTCTCCAACTTCCTCGGCACGGCCACCAGCCGGACGGCCCTGCTGGACGTCACGTCCGTGCGGCCGGTCGCGCACTGGCGCTTTGACGAGCCTCCGGGGAGCCCGGTGGCGATGGACAGCGCGGGCCAGATCAACGGCACTCTCTCCGCCGCAGGTTCGGTCTTCGTCCCCGGCGGGCGCGTCGGCAACGCCATCAGCCTGGATGCCTCAGCCAGCGGACACGCGAACATGGGAGACAATTTCCGGTTCATCGCCGGCAGCTTCACCTTCGTCTCGTGGATAAAGACCGCTCCCGGGGAAAACCGGCAAGACCTACACTTCATCGGCAAACACGACGACGCCTCGGTCAACGGCTACCTCTTCCACGCGAACCGGGGGCAGAACTTCTTCGGCCAGCCCAACAAAGCCACCATTGACTGGGGCAACCCCACCAACGGCACCGCTGTCGCCGTCACGTCCACCACCGATGTCAACGATGGCAACTGGCATCAAGTGGTGGCTGTCCATCAGCCGGGCGGTTTCACCAAGATGTATGTGGACGGCTCGCCGATGGAAGCACAGGTGCCCAGCCGCCCGATGGTGACTTCCTCCGCCCCGTTCCTGATCGGCGGCCATGTGGTGGCGGGAGATCCCACCGGGTTTTTCCAGGGACTGGTGGACGACACCCAGCTCTACAACCGCGCGCTGACCGATAGCGAGATTGATTACCTTTTCCAGAACCCCGGCCTGGAGATCACCGGCGCGCCCATCATCATCACGCCGCCGCAGAGCATCAACGTGGCGGTGGGTGCCACGGGCAGCTTCACGCCCACGTTGATCGGCTCAGCACCGTTCACCTATCAGTGGCGCTTCAACGGCACCAACCTGCCCGGGGCCACCAACCTCTCGCTCGTCCTGCTGAACGTGCAGACCAACCAGGGCGGGCCATACAGCCTGCGCGTGGACAACGCCCTCGGCTTCGCCATCAGTTCGAGCGCCTTGCTGACCGTCGCGCAGACGCCCTTCATCGTGCAGCACCCGGCCAGCCGGGTCGTGCTCGCCAGCAGCAACGCCCTCTTCACCGTCGCCGTGGCCGGCACGCCGCCCTTCTCCTACCAGTGGCGCTTCAACGGCGCGGACATCCCCGGTGCCAGCGCCCCCTCGCTGACCGTGTCCAACACCGTGCTCGCCAGCGCGGGCATCTACTCCGTCCGGGTCACAAACATGTTCGGCTCGGTCCTCAGCTCGAATGCCACGCTCACCGTCAACTCTCGGCCCATCATCACCGTCCAGCCTCCCAGCCGCGTCGCTTCCCTTGCCTCACCCGTGACCTTCGGCATCAGCGTCGTGGGCAACTCGCCCTTCGCCTACCAGTGGCGCTTCAACAGCGCGTCCATCCCCGGCGCGACCAACCCGACCTACTCCATCGGCGGCGTGGTCAACGCGCACACGGGCCTTTACTCCGTCCTCATCACCAATTCCTTTGGCGTCACCCTCAGCGCGGACGCATCCCTCTCCACCATCCCCATGCGGTTGTTTTCCCCCTGGGGCGTGACCGGCGGCGGCACGGGCACGGACGTCGGCACGGGAGTGGCCGTGGACGCCGGCGGCAATGCCTTCGTCACCGGCTACTTCACCGGCGCAGCTGCCTTTGGCACCAACCAGCTCACCAACGCCGGGGGACGCGACGGCTTCGTGGCGAAATACTCTGCCGCCGGACAACTGCTCTGGGTGCGCCGTTTCGGCGGTCCCGGCTTCGACACGCTCAACGCAGTGGCGGCGGACACGGGCGGAAACTGCTATCTCGTCGGCACGTTCGAGGGCAACGCGACGCTCGGCCCCGTCACCTTCACCAACACCAGCCCCTCGGCCTACAGCGACATGGCGATCGCCAAGCTCGACGCCAACGGCACGGTGCTCTGGTCGCGCACACTGGGCGTCGAGTCGGTCAACGACAACGCCCACACCATCGCGCTGGACGCCGCCGGCAACGTGCTCGTGGCCGGCCAGTCCGTCCTCGACACCTTCGCTGGCAGCGCCCTTAACAACCTGGGCCGCGTCCTCGTGGCAAAATACGACAACGCCGGCAACCCGCTCTGGGCGCGCAAAGGCGGCAGCTACAGCGGCGGCACCTACGACGTCGCGCAAGGCGTCGGCACCGACGCCGCCGGCAACGTTTATCTCACCGGCACCTTCCTCAGCCCCGTCGCAACCTTCGGCGCGGTCAGCCTGGCCAATCGCGGCGGGAGCGACGCCTTCCTTCAGAAATTCGACGCCAGCGGCACGGCGCAATGGGTGCAGCACATCGGCGGCCCCAAGGACGACCGCGCCAACGGCATGGCGCTGGACGCCGCCGGCAATGCCTATCTCGCCGGCGAGTTCCTGGAATCGTTGCAACTGCCCGGCACCAACCTCTTGGCCGGGGGCACCAACCTGAACCTATTCGTGGCCCGCTTCGGCCCGGCAGGCGTCCTGAACTGGGCGCGTCAGGCAGGAGGCGTGTTCCGCGGCGCGGCCACCTCAGTCTCTCTGGATTCGGGCAGCCAGATACTTCTGGCCGGCTACATCGCAGGGACCGCGACCTTTGGAACCAATTCCCTCACCAGCATCGCCGGCACGTTCGACACATTCCTGACCCGGATGGACACGAACGGAAACTTCGCCTTTGTCCAGCAGGCAGGTGGCAGCGATCCCGGCGGCGACATCGCCCTCTCCGTGGCGTCCGACGGCGCAGGGAACGCGCTCGTCACCGGCTATTTCAATAATTTCGGCGCCTTCGGCCACGCCAGCGCCGTGAGCGCCGGGTCGGAGGATTTCTTCCTCGTGCGCTACAACGCCTACACCGGCAATCCCGCTCCCAGCCTCAGCATCCGGCCCATCGGCACGAAGTTCCGCCTGTCATGGCCAGTCGCCTCGCCAGGCTACCTCCCGCAGCTCGCGCCCGACCTGCGCGCGCAGTCCTGGAGCGACGCCTTCGAGGTGCTGGGCGTGGAGGCCAGCGAGTTCGCGATGACCAACCAGTTCACGTCCACGAACCGCTTCTTCCGCCTGCGCAGGCCGTGAGTCAGTCGAGCGGCTTTTCGAACTGCTTACCTGATTCTCCTGACTTGTAAATGGGGCAGGAATTGGCATGGTCGCCGCCACCTCAATGAACCGCTCAACTCACCGCTCTCTCGGCTGGCTGCTGCTGGCCGTCCTCGCCCTCGGCAGCCTCTGGAGTCTGCGTCCGCCGCGCAGCGCGCCGGAGCCAGCCGGCCCGCCGCCGGCGCCCGCGCCGACACTGGTCTCCACTCCCGCCCGCACGACGAATGCGCCTGCGAATGCCGAGGCGGGTTGGAATGGCTGGCGGGCGCAGTTGCCAGCGGCCCAGCCCGCCATCCAGGACGTGACGGAGTGGCCGGCGAATCGTGCGGAGGCTTTCGAGAAGTTTCGCGCGTGGCAGGCGCAGTATCGCGCGGAAGCGGGCAACGCGGGGCTGGAGGCGGAGGGAATTGCGCTGGCGAAGGCGCGGCGTGTGGCGATGGCGCGGTGGATTGAGAGGGACCCGGAGTTTGCCTTGATGCAGGCATTGTCCCCGGACGCGCGGCGCGGCCTGCCTGCGGCGGTGCTGGCGGAACTGGAGGCGCGTGTGGACGGTCGGGGTCACTACTTCGTCATGGTGCGCTGCGGGGAGAATGTGCGGGCGGACCAGCAGTTCCTCCGGCGGGCGCAGATCGGCGGGCAGACTTGGTCGGCCTTTGTCTATGGGCGGCGTTATCACCAGACGACGAAGTATGATCTGCCTCTGCACGGTGTGGCGCTGGATGGGATGCTCGCGTTGCACGAAAGCCCGGTGCGGCAGCTCGACCCGCTGGAGGCGCAGGACCGGGGGCTGGATGGGCAAGCCATCCATCTGGAAACGGGCGGCCCCGTGCGCCTGGCGATGAGCGCGCAGGACGCGTTCGCGATCGAGGCGGGCTTGAAGCAGCGCGAGGCGGGGCAGAGCCCCTACACACGGGCCATCCTCGGCAGCGTGCCGCCACCGCCGGACGTGCTGGCCTTCCCCCCCAGCCCGGGCTGGACGCTGGGCGTGAAACGCTTCCTCATCGTCCGGGTGGACTTCTCGGACGACCCCGGCGGGCCCTTCGAACGCAACACAGGGCAGATCATCACGACGAACACGATGAACTCAATCATGACCGATGTGAACCGGTTTTACTTGGAGAACTCGCAGGGCCAGACTTCGATCCAGACCTTCCATGTGCCAGCCGTGCTGCGCATGCCGCAGACCAAAGCCACCTACGATGCTGGCACGCCAGACACTCTCCGCACGGACATGCTGGCGGCCGCTCTGTCATTTGATCAGGCAAACGGCAACACGGGCCAATACAACCCGGCCACATACGATTTGGACACCGTGGTTTTCTCGGACATGAACGGTGCAAACTGGCAGTTCGGCGGCCTGGCAGGCGTCGGATCCAAGCGGATGTGGGTCAACGCGGAATTCTCCCTTCGCATCCTTTCCCACGAGTTAGGTCACAACTACGGGCTGTTGCATGCGAACCGCTGGGATGTCACCGGCACGGATCCGATCGACCCCGCCGGAACTCACAACGAATACGGGGACGAATACGACATGATGGGCGGGAACTCGGGGATCGGCGGCAACCGGCCCATCCACTTCAGCGAATGGTTCAAGGCCTATCTCGGCTGGCTCAACACCAGCCAGTGGCGGACGGCGCCCACCGGCGGCGTTTATCGCCTCTTTCGGCACGACCACACCAACGCCTCCGGCATCCGCGGCATCACGGTGGGGCAGGCCAGTGACCGCGCCTACTGGCTGGGCTTCCGGCGCGACCTGACCAACTACGCGGCGAACAGTTTCGGGGCGACGAACTTCCTGGCCAACGGCGTGGAGTTCCGCTGGGGCATGCAGCCGCCGGGGCTCACCAGCGACATGACCATCGGCAGCCGGCTGCTCAACTTCGCCCCCGCCACCGCGAACTTCACACGGCATCCGCTGCCCATCGGCCAGACCTTCACGGACCCGGCCTTCAACCTCTCCATCACGCCCCTCTCGGTGGGCGGCACCTCGCCAAATGAGTTCATTGACCTGAACATCACCTACTCCACGCCGCCGGTGACCATCACACAAAACCCGACGAACCTCACCGTGTTGGAGGGCAACACCGCCAGCTTCAGCGTCACCGTCACTGGCGGCGGGCCCATCAGCTACCAGTGGACGTTCAACTCCGTGAACATCCCCGGCGCGACCGCCTCCAACCTCACGCTCACCGCTGTGACGACGAACCAAGCCGGCACCTACCTCGCGCGCGTGACCAACCCCGGCGGCACAGTCAACAGCCAGCCAGCCGCGCTCACGGTGATTCCAGTCGGCCCGTTCACCAACGGGAGCTTCGAGCTGCCGGTGCTGGCCTCCACAATCACCGCCACAAATGGCTCCACCGTGGTGACCGGCTGGACCATCGGAGGGATCAATCCAGTCGGCTTGATTCGCGGGCAGCTCCTGGGCCAGGTCGCGCTGGATGGAGCGCAGTGGATTGGCTTCAACGGGAACGATCTGACTCCCGGTGATTCCATTGCACAGACCTTCAAGACCACGCCGGGAGAGACCTATTCCGTGAGCTTCAACGTGGTGCAGCTTGGAGCAGCCGGCAACACCATGAGTGTCCGGGGCACAGCAACGTCAAGCTCCGGCCTGGTCCTCGGAACCTTGAATGCAGTCGCTCCCGTCTCGGGTTGGAGCGCGCCGCAGAAATTCTCCTTCGTCGCGACAGGCCCCACGAGCACGCTCACCTTCCTCGACACCTCGCTCTCCACGTCGGGCGTGGATGTGTTTTTGGACAACGTGGTGGTAAAGCAGTTGGGCCCGACCCCCGCTGGCCTGCTGGCACACTGGCGTTTCGATGAAGTGCCGGGCGCGACAAACTCCGTGGACAGTCTGGGAAATTTCGACGGGATCAACTCGCCCGCCGGCACCACCTTTGTGCCGGGTGGCCGCGCGGGCAACGCCCTGAGCCTGACCCGCACGCAAAACGGATTCGTGGACATGGGCAACGTGCTGAGCCTCACCTCCGGAGTCTATTCTGTCGTCGCTTGGTCGAAGCTGGCACCCGGAGATGTGCAGGACAACCAGGTCATCGCGGCCAAGCACACCTCGGGCAGCCGCAACGGATATTTCCTCCTCGTGAACACCACCGGCGGCGTGCTCACACAAGGCAAAGCAAGCCTGGTCACCGGTGGCTCGGGGGCAGCGTCGCCAACCACCGGCGAGACTCCCATCTCCACATCCTCGGTCAACGATGGCGACTGGCATCAGATTGTCGCCGTCCATGATGTCGTCGCCGGCACGAAGAAGATTTATGTGGACGGCTCGCCTGTGGAGGACACCAAGGCTGTGCAGATAGTCACGCCGAACACCACCGCACCGTTCCTCATCGGCGGCACATTCAACGGCACTGCCAACGTGGGGCTCTTCGACGGCTTGCTCGACGACATCCAGATTTACAACCGCGCCTTGAATGACACGGAGATCGACATCCTCTTCCAATTTCCGGGCCAGGAAATCACCGCCGCGCCCATCATCGCTGTCCCGCCGCAGACCATTGCCGCGGTGGCCGGCTCGAACGTCACCTTCACTGTCACCGCCTACGGCACCGTCGCTGGCACTGGACCGCTCACGTATCAGTGGCTGCGCAGCGGCACGAACCTGCCGGGTGCCACCAGCGCGACGCTGTCGCTGCCGAATGTGCAGGCGGCCAGCGCGGGCGACTATTCCGTGCGCGTCTCCAACACCGCAGGCTCCACAACCAGCGCGGTGGCGGTGCTGACGGTCATCACTTTCGCCCCTGTGGCTCACTGGAAATTTGACGAGGCCCCGGGCGCCACGGTGGCTGTGGACAGCCGGGGCAGTTTCAACGGGACCAACTCGCCCACCGGCTCCGGCTTTGTGACCGGCGGCCGGTCGGGCAACGCCATGAGCCTGGACATCGCCGCGAATGGATTCGTCAACTTCGGCAACAACCTGATGATGGGAGGGTCGGACTTCACCGTGTCCGCATGGATCAAGACGCCGCCCGGGGACTCCACTGTTTCCCCCAATTTTCTTTCCAAGCACATCTCTGGCTTCGGCAACGGCTACATCCTGAGCTACAACCACTCGGTGCTGGCCAACGGGCCAAGCAAGGCATTTTTCTACGCCGGCACCAGGACGATCTTCGCCGGCGGCTTCTCGATCGTGGACGTGCCGGTCTCCACCACGAGCGTGAACGATGGAAGCTGGCATCTGCTCGTCGGCGTCTATCAGGCGTCCGGGAGCACGACCATTTACGTGGATGGCGCGCCGGTGGAGGGGAGCATCTTGAGTTCTCCCGTGGCTGCGAACGCCGCCCCGTTCCTCGTGGGTGGCGTGACCTCTGGCAGCACTCCGACCGGCACGTATTCCGGCCTCGTGGACGACGTGCAGATTTACAACCGTGCGCTGCTGGACGGCGAGATTGACTTCATCTTCCAAAACCCCGGCCAGCCGATCATTGGGGCGCCCATCGTCACCGGGCGGCCGCAGAACGCGAGCGTGGTGCTCGGCCAGACTGCCACGTTCAGCGTCACGAACAGCGGCATCGCCCCCTTCACCTATCAGTGGCGCTTGAACGGCGCGAACCTCACGGGCGCCACCAGCCCCACGCTCACGCTCAACAACGTGCAGACCAACCAGGCGGGCGACTACAGCGTGCGGATTGACAACGGCCTTGGCTTCACCCTCAGCTCGAACGCCACGCTCACCGTGCTTGTGCCAGCGTTCGTCGCTGCCGCTCCCACAAACCTGACCCTGCTGACGGGCAGCACCGCCGCATTCACCGTCACAGCAGGGGGAACGCCTCCTTTCGCATACCAGTGGCGCTTCAATGGAGCCGACCTCCCCGGGGCCAACCTGCCCTCCCTCGTGCTGGCCAACGCGCAGTTCACGAATGCCGGCGCCTACTCCGTCCTTGTCGCCAACTCCTACGGCTCCTCCATCAGCTCGAACGCCACGCTGACCGTGAACTCCCCGCCGATCATCACGGCCCAGCCAGCGGGCCGCGTCGCCTCCGTCGCCGCGCCCGCCACCTTCAGCGTGGGCATCGCGGGCACCCCGCCGTTCGGCTACCAGTGGCGCTTCAACGGCTCCAACATTGCGGGGGCGACCGCTGCCAGCCACACCATCAGCGGCGTCGTGGGTGCGCACGCGGGCATCTACTCCGTCGTTGTCACCAACACCTACGGCTCCATCACCAGCGCGGGCGCGCCGCTCACAGTCATCCCCTTGCGCGTGTTCTCACCGTGGGGCGTGGTCGCCGGCGGCGCTGGCGCGGACGCGGCCAACGGCGTGGCAGTGGATGCATCCGGCAACGCCTTCGTCGTCGGCCACTTCACCGGCACCGCGATGTTTGGCGCGACCCAGCTCACGAATGCCGGCGCGCGCGACGGCTTCCTCGCGAAAATCAGCCCCTCCGGGCAGACGCTTTGGTTGCGCGCGATCGGCGGGGCGGGCTTCGATGCCGTGAACGCTGTCGCCGTGGACACGGGCGGGAACTGCTACATCGTCGGCAACTATGAGGGCATCGCAAACTTCGGCTCTGTCGCACTCACCAACAGCAGCGCCTCCTCGTTCTCCGATGTCTTCATCGCCAAGTTCGACACGGGCGGCGCGACGGTCTGGGCGCGCTCTCTGGGCGTCGCCGCCTTCAGCGACCTCGGCAGCGCTGTGGCGCTGGATGGCGCTGGGAATGTCTTCGTCGCCGGCCAGTCCACCTTCCCCAGTTTCAGCGGAGTGGCGCTGACCAACCACGGGCGCATCTTCGTGGCGAAATACGACAACAGCGGCAACCCGCAGTGGGCGCGCAAGGCGGGCGGGGGCAGCACCGGGCAGTCTGACACGGCCACCGCGCTGGCTGCTGATGCGGCTGGCAATGTGTATCTCGCCGGTGTCTTTGCCAGCGCGGCTGCCAACTTCGATGGCAGCCTCGCGCTCGCCAACGAGGGCGGACTGGACGCTTTCCTGGCGCGGTTTGACGGCACAGGCGGCTTGCAGTGGGTCCGCCAGCTCGGCGGCGCACAGGAATCCCGTGCCAACGGCCTCGCCGTGGACGCCGGCGGCAACGCCTACATCGTGGGCGAGTTCACCGGGACGATGCAACTGCCCGGCACCAGCCTCAGCACTGCCCTCTCCGATCAAAACCTATTCATCGCGCGCTTCAGCGCGGCGGGTGCGGTGGACTGGGCGCGGCAGGCGGGTGGCCCCTTGCAGGACTCGGCGCGCGCGGTGACCGTGCGCGGCACGAACGTCTTCATCGCCGGCTATTTCAGCGGCGCGGCGGTCTTCGGGCCGGACACGCTGGTGAGCGTGGCCAGCACGTTTGATGCAGTCCTTGCGCGGCTCGACACCAACGGCACTTTCGCCTTCGCGCAGCAGGCGGGTGGCAGCGATCTCGGTGGCGACTTCGGCCTCGGCGTGGCCGTGGATGCGAACGGCAGCGCTGTGCTCGTCGGCTCCTTCAACGGTGCGGGCGCCTTGGGCAGCACCAACGCCACGAGCACGGGCGGTGAGGACATTTTTGTGACGCGCTTCAACGCATTTGCAGGTGACGCCGCGCCCACGCTGGGCCTCCTGCCGATGGGTGGACAGCTCCGGCTCTCGTGGCCGCTTGGCTCGTCCAGCTACATCCTGCAGGTCGCGCCCGATCTCCGCGCGCAGTCGTGGGCCGACTTCCTCGGCGTGCTGGGCGTGGAGAACAGCGAGCTGGCCATGACGAATCAGGTGCCCGTCACCAACCGCTTCTTCCGCCTGCGCAAGCCCTGACCCCGGCGGCCACGGGCGTAATTTCCTCTTTCCCGCGCTGAGTGCCTCGGCAAGAGTCGCCGCACTTGCCATGCACAAAATCGCGTCCATCCTCGTCGCGCTGGGTTTGACCAGCCTTGTCACCGCTGCGCCCGCCGCCGACTCCGCCCGTTGGTGGCGCGGAAACCTCCACACACACACGCTTTGGAGCGATGGCGACGACTTCCCCGAGATGATCGCCGAGCTTTACCAGACCAACGGCTATCACTTCCTCGCCTTCACCGACCACAACACGCTCCACACCACCAACAAGTGGGTCAACGTGAGCACGCAGAAGGGACCGAAAGCCGCCTTCCCGAAATACTCGGCTCGCTGGCCCAGTGGGTGGATCGAGGCGCGCCCCGGCAAGGACAACCAGACCGAGGTGCGGCTCAAGCTCATGTCCGAGTATCGCGGCAAGTTCGAGCAGCCCGACCGCTTCCTCATCCTCCAGAGCGAGGAGGTCACGGACCGCTGGAAGACAGCCCCCATCCACATGAACGCGCACAACCTCCGCGAGGCCATCAAGCCGCGCGGGGGCGAGAGCGTCGTCGAGGTGCTCCAGAACAACATCGCCTCCGTGCTTGAGCAGCGCCAGCGCACCGGCCAGCCGATGTTCGCGCACATCAACCATCCGAACTTCGTCCTGGCCATCACGCCGGAGGAGCTGATGCAGGTGCGCGACGCCCGCTTCTTCGAGGTGTTCAACGGGCATCCCGGAGTTTTCAACAACGGCACCAACCGCACTCCCAGCATGGACCGGCTATGGGACATCATCCTCACGCGCCGTCTGGCCGAGCTGAAATTCCCGGTCGTTTATGGCCTGGGCACGGACGACGGCCACAATTACCACGGCAACGCCGTCGGCAAGAGCAACCCCTTGCGCGGCTGGGTCTGGGTGCGCGCCGCGAAGCTCACGCCCGAGAGCCTCATCTCCGCGATGGAGGCGGGCGACTTCTACTCCAGCTCCGGCGTGAAGCTCCGTGAACTGCGGCAGAGCGCAAAGGAGATCAGCCTGGAGATCGAGGCGGAGCCCGGCGTCACCTACACCACTCAGTTCATCGGCACGCGGCGCGGCTACGACCCGCGTAACGAGCCGCAGCGCAACACCGCCGGCGAGTCGGTGCGCGTCGCTCACATCTACAGCAAGGACATCGGAGCCGTGCTCGCCGAGGTGAAAGGCCCGAGGGCGAGCTACCGTCCCAAGGGCGATGAGATTTACGTCCGTGCCAAAATCATCTCCTCCAAGCCGCACGCCAACCCGTCGCAGAGAGGCGACGTGGAGACGGCGTGGACGCAGCCCGTGGTGCCGGGCGTGGGGGGCAGGTAGGCGGGGAAGCGTTCAGTGTTCAGCCGGAACCTTCAGTTGAGCCACGGATGGAACACGGACAAATCACGGAACAGCAGGCGACTGTCTTGACGATGCCTGCCGTGTTTATTGGTGGGTGAGTTCAGCTCACAGGCTGAAGGCCTGCCACATAACAGCCCAGGGCAACGCCCTGGGTGAAAGGAACGAAGCCTCGCCGCCCTTTCTGGGCAGCGCCGCTCGTGGTCGTATGTCCCGGGGCGTTGCCCCGGGCTGGCTTGTTGTGCTCCTTCGGAGTGCCGACTTCGGAGTTCGGACTGAGTGCTTCGGTTCTCCATTTCCCCGGCAGCTTCGGGAAGGGGAGGCTTCACGCACCAACGCACCGGACCAGCTCGGGGAAGCGGCAGTGCTCGCAGAGCGCGTTTGACTGCCCGCAGAAGTCGCGGACGATTTGGAGCAGGCCTTGTTGCGCCGATGCCCGCAGGAAAAGTCCGCGCGGCGGACTGCCGGCGAAGAGGCGTTCGCGCGCAAGCCGCAGCGTGGCGTTGTCCTCCCCGGCTGGCCACGCGAGCAGGCGTGCTTCGGACCTGGCAAGCATGGAGGGGTTGCGTCCAGCGGCTGCCCGCGCCCAGAGCCA
This sequence comes from Verrucomicrobiota bacterium, assembly GCA_016235545.1. Lineage (GTDB taxonomy): Bacteria > Verrucomicrobiota > Verrucomicrobiia > Limisphaerales > SXTU01 > SXTU01. The sequence continues at coordinate 16,161 of JACRKB010000087.1, forward strand.
CGGGAGGATGACGTTCACCGCGAGGTCGGTGAGCCGCGAGTTGCCCAGCAGGGGCTGTGGCTTCTTGAGCCGGGGGGATTTCAATGTCCAGTGCCACGACCAGAAATCGTCGCCAGCGGGCTGGAGCAATTCGAGAAGCGAGGCGGACAGGTTTTCGTCGGCAACGGTGCGCGTGAACCACCGCTCCAGAAGCGCGGGGAGATCACGGCCAGCCAGCCAGTGCGCCGCGAGGGCGAGGCGGCGGAGCGGCTGGTTCGCCGGGCGCAGGCCGCTCATCCGCCACGCGGCACGCGGCAGGATGATTTCGCCGAACCGCTCGCGCACGCGCCACCAGGTGTCCCAGAGCCGGCGCAGATACTCCGCGTCGGGCCCGCGTCCGCGCGGAAGCTCGGCGGGCAGCAGGCCGCTCCAGCCCGTCAGCATCGCCTGCCAGTGCTCAACGGTGAGTTCGCCTTCGGTCGTCCCGGCCATCTCCGCGAGCCGGCGCATGGGCCAGATGTTGTGCTTGTAGCCCAGCGCGGCGAAGAGGGCTTCCCAAAGCGATTGCTCCCAGCCGCACTGGCGCGCTCGGGCGGCAATCTGTGCGGCCTTCAACTGGAGCCGCACGAGCGCGGCCTGCTGGAGAACCGCATCGAGTTCTGCGCGCGGAAGCTCGCGCAGCGGGCCGCAGCATTTGCCGTCGAGCTCAGCGCCGCGCGCCGAAGCCTCGCCGCCGAACCACTCGCCCAGCTCGCCCAGCGGCGCGTCGAGCCGCGACTTCAGCGCGAGTGTCGGCAGGCCGTCCGCGCTTGCGCCCTCCCAAATCACATGGAGCACGACGGCGCGGAAGTTCGGGTTCACATCGTGCCGGTGCGCGCGCCAGCCGCTGGCGACGAGGTCGATTTCCACATCGCCCCGCAGCGGCGTCTCGCTGCCGAACTGCACGATGGCGTCGCGGAAGTCCGGCCCGGCCTCGCGATTGAGGAAGCCAGGATGGAGCACGCGCACGGTGCGCCCGTCGGCCAGCGCGAGGGCGTCGCGCAGCAGGCGTTGGTGCTGCCAGACGGCTTGGAGCAGCCGCTCCGGCGGCGGCCCCTCCTCGCGGCACGGCCCCGCGCCCGGACGCTGCGCACGCCAGGTGGCGTAGAGATTGGCTGGGAGAGACATCGGGTTCTTCGGCGCGAAGATACAGGGTGTGCCGGCAAAGGCAGCGCTTTTCCTGCCCGCAATCCTGATCCAGTTCCGCTGACAGAAACGCGATCGGAAAGATCAGGATCACGGGCAGGAACAAGGGGAAAACCCGCCGCTGCTGAACACAGTTGTCAGCGGAAAGACAATGCCCGGTTGCGCAGCCATTGCACGCCGTTGCCCAAGCCACACACGACGCCCAGCAGCGCGACATCGGTCGGGCCGACTGGCAAATCCCAGTGATAGGCCAGCACGAAGCCGACGACGGACGCGAGGCCGCCCAGCACGCTCGACGCGATGACGAACTGCCGCATGGTTCCGGCGAAAGGCCGCACCGCCAGCGGCGGCAGCAGCAGGAAGCCGAACGTCACGAGTGGTCCGACGGCGATGACCGCGACGGAGATGGCGAGGCCGATGAGGAGGTAGAGCAGCAAGTCCCAGCCGAACACCGCCTTGCGCAATGTCATCGCCAGCTCGCGGTCGTAGGAGACGAGGATGATTTCCTTGCGGAAGAGCCAGAGCAGGAACAGCACGCCCGCGAACGCGCCGCCGGTGAGCTTCAGGTCGGAGTTCGAGATGGCGATGATCTCGCCCTTGAAGAGGTTCAGCCAGCCACGCTCGGCGGTGGGGCACTTCGCGAGCAGCAGCAGGCTCGCGGCGGTGGACAGCACGTAGAGCGCGCCGATGCGCGCCTCGTTCCACGCCACGCGCCGCCGCTCCAGAAACGCCAGCGCCGTCACGGCGAGGATGGAGAAAATCAGCGAGCCGACGAACGCCAGCGCGTGGGTGTCGAACGAACCGTGCTCCAAATGGATGTGCCCAAGCGCGTGAAGCGAGAGCGCCAGCGCCACGCCCGTCGAGGAAATCTGCGGCAGCGCCACGCCCATGAAGACCATGCGTCGCAGCACGAGGAACACGCCGACCACCGGGCACGCCAGCCCGATGACGACGCTCGTGTAGAGCGCGTCCCGCAGGAGAAACGAGGGCGAGAGGACTTCGGTGAGGACGTTCATGTCACGCCGGGGTTGGGCAGTGTCTCGAAGCTCACCTTGCCATCGCCCACGCGCAGCACGTCCGTGGCGTGCTTGCGGGCGAGCGGGAGGTCGTGGTTGACCATGAGAATGGTGAGCTGCTTTTCGCGGTGCAGGCGGGAGAGCATTTCCATCACCGCGATGGTGGTCTCGGGGTCAATGCCCGCCGTCGGCTCGTCGAGCAGGAGAATGTCCGGCTGCGTCGCCAGCGCGCGGGCGATGAGGACGCGCTGCTTCTGCCCGCCGGACAAGACCGAGAAGGCTTTGTGCGCCATATCTGCCGCGCCGGTCTGCGCGAGGCACTCGCGAGCGAGCTGCCGTTCAGCCTCGCCCGCGCCTTTACCCGCAACGAGTCTTCCGTAAGTTCCCATCAGTGCGACCTCGAAGGCCGACACCGGCCAGAGCGGATCGAGGCTGTCGCGCTGCGGCACGTAGCCGAGCACGGGCGGCTCACCATTCGCGCCGGACAATTCCACGCGGCCTCCGACTGGCGGGACGATGCCCGCGAGCGTCTTGAGTAACGTCGTCTTGCCCGAACCGTTCTCGCCCACGACCGCCGTGAAGCGCCCGCGCGGCAGTTCGAATGTCAGGCCCGCCAGGACGGGCCTCCCGTCGTAACCGACGGTGGCGTCGGTGAGGCAAGCCCACGGAGGATTGTGGCTGATGTTGCTCACGGCTGAAGTCCCTTGAGCAGCGCACGGAGGGCGAACTCAATCAAATCGAAAGTAGTCTTCGCCTCGGGAACGCCGCCTACCAGCCCCGGGCAGACGACCAGTTTGGCACCGATGGAGTCGGCCACGAACTGCGGCGTCTTGCGTGAGCGGTTCGGCTCCATCAAGACGAGCTTCACGCCGGCGGCCTTGGCCTTGGGGATGAGCGCATTGATGTGCGTGGCGCTTGGCTCGATGCCGGGCTTTGGCTCGATTTGGCCGACGATTTCAAAGCCGTAGCGGGCGGCGAGGTAATCGAAGGACTTGTGGTAGGTGATGACCTTCACGCCACGCAACGGGGCCGCGAGCTTCGCCCATGCGGCCATTTTCCCATCCAGCCGCTCGTTGAACGCGCGGAGGTTGGCCTGATAGACGGACTGGTTGGCGGGGTCGAGCCGGGTGAAGCCCTCGGCAATGGTGGCCGCCATGATTTTGAAGTTGGCGGGGTCGAGGTTGCAGTGCGGGTTGCCAGCGGCGTGGACGTCGCCTTGCGAGCGGTCGAGCGTCGTGGGCACGTCAAGGAGTCTCAGGCCGCGCGCGAGCACGAGGTGGCCGGGCGCGTTGGGCAGGATGCGCGGGTTGCGCGCATTCTGCACGAGCGGCGGGAGCCAGCCGCTCTCCAGCTCGGCTCCGCCCTCGATGAGCGCGTCGGCTTGGTTCAGCATGCGGATGAAGCTGG
>JACRKB010000093.1 GCA_016235545.1 Verrucomicrobiota bacterium
CCGGGAGCCGTCTTGGAAAACCAGCCCTTCGCGTGGAACCCCTCCATCACCGGCACGAAGAGCGAGGACACGATTCTCGCGACCAGCAAAGGCCCGCAAGTCATCACGCCAGCGCAGGACTGGCCGATGGTGAGCGTGGAATGGGAGGACGCTGCGTGGCAGCGGCCGGACATCCTGGTGCGCTGAGTGCGCTGCGCGGAGAGTGTTCAGTCTTCAGTAGTCGGCCGCGGTCCCGGGGAAGGTCGCATCATTGAACACTGCTCACTTTTTCCTCCCCTTCAGCGCCTTCCTCAGCTCCGCCAGCGAGAGCGTGTTGATCACATCGGCCTTCGTCAGCCAGCCTTTGCGCGCGACGCCCGCGCCGAGGCGGAGGTAGCCGAAGTGGTCGAGGCGGTGGGCGTCGCAGTTGATGACGCACTTCACGCCCTTGCTGCGCGCGTAGTGCCAGAGCCGCCAGTCGAGGTCGAAGCGCCACGGGCTGGCGTTCAGCTCAAGCCACGTGCCCGTCGCCGCGCACGCGTCAATAACCGCCTGCTGGTTCAACGGATACGGGTTGCGCTCCAGCAGGAGGCGGCCGGTGAGGTGGCCGAGCATGTGGACGTGCGGGTTCTCCGCCGCGCGGATGAGGCGCTTGGTGTTGTCCGCCTCGTCGCTGCCCGCGACGTGCAGGCTGGCGACGACCACGTCGAGCTGCGCGAGCAGGTCGTCGGGGAAGTCGAGGCGCTCCTTGAGGATGTCCACCTCGGTGCCGGTGAGCAGGCGGAAGTCCGTGCCACTGTCGGCGAGCTTCTGGTTCACAGCCGCGACGTCGGCGAGCTGTTGCGTGAGGCGCTCGGGGGAAAGGCCGTTCGCCTGAAAGCTGGCGCGCGAGTGGTCCGTGATGGCCCAGTAGCTCAAGCCCAGTCCCTCGGCGTGCCCCGCGATTTGGTCGAGCGTCTCGTGTCCGTCGCTCCAGTTCGAGTGGTTGTGGAGCGAGCCGCGGAGGTCGGTCCATTCGAGCAGGCGGGGGAGCTTGCCGGCCTCGGCGGCGGCGAACTCACCGTGGTCCTCGCGCAGCTCCGGCTCGACGTAGGTCAGGTCCAGTTCGCGGAAGATGTCTTCCTCGGTATTGCATGGCAGGCGGAGCGCGGGGTCGCGGGTTTCCTCGGTCGAGCGGAAGAGGCCGTATTCGTTGAGGCGCAGGCCGCGTGCGATGGCCCGCTGGCGCATGACGATGTTGTGCTCCTTGCTGCCGGTGAAGTAGGCGAGCGCGAAGGGATACTCGGCGTCGCTCACCACGCGCAGGTCCGCCTGGATGCCCCCCTCGACAATCACGCTGGCCTTCGTGTCGCCCTTTGCGCTGACGCTGAGGACGCCGGGCTGCGTGACAAAGAATTCGATGACCTCGGTGGGCTGGCGCGAGGAGACGAGGAAATCAATGTCGCCGATGGTCTCCTTCCAGCGGCGCAAACTCCCGGCGGTGCTGCATCGCGTCACGTCGGGATGCTGGCGGAGGCTTTCGAGAATCGGCTGCGCGACGGCCAGCGCCTTGTGGAGATGGTGCTTGCTGGCGAACTGGCGCTTGAAGGCGATGCCTTCGAGAATCTTCGTCTGCGTCTTCTCGCCGAAGCCGTCGAGCACGGCGACTTTGCCGGCCTTGCACGCGGCTTCGAGGGCTTCGATGGTGTCCACGCCGAGCTCGTCGTGGAGCTTCTTCACCTTCTTCGGGCCGAGCGTGGGGATGCCGAGCATCTCGACGAGGCCGGGCGCGACGGAGGCTTTCAGCTCGTCGTAGTAGGGCAGTTGCCCGGTGGTGACGAGCTTGGTGATCTTGTCCACGAGCGCGTCGCCGAAGCCCTTGATCTCACCGAGGCGGCCCTCGGCGACGATCTTGTCCAGCGGCTCGGCGAGGCCTTCGAGCGTGCGCGCGGCGTTGTGGTAGGCGCGGGTCTTGAAGGGGTTCTCGCCCTTGAGTTCGAGGAGCGTGCCAATCTCGGTGAGCACGGCGGCGACTTGCTCTTTGTCCATGCGGGAAGTCTAAAGTCCAAGGTCCAAAGTCCAAAGTCCAAAGTCCAGAGCGCCAGCGAATCGGGCGCATGCTCGGGGATGCGCCGCTTGTGTGACAGCAGGTTCAACAGACTTGTCACCGTCGCGCCCACGCCTACACTCCGGCGCATGAATTCACTTTCCCGCCAGCGGCTGTGCGTTGCCCTTTCCCTCGCTGCCGTTTCGCTTTCAGCTTTCGCCGCCGAGGGCAGGAGCGGCGTCGCTCTCAAGCTCATCGCCACGAATCTCACCGCGCCCTCCATCCTCACGGACTTCGATGGCGGGCGCGTGCTCGTCGCCGAGCAGGTCGGGCCGGTCCACCTGATGACTCCTGACGGCCAGCTCAGGCCCTTCGCCGACTTCACCAGCAAGTTGAAAATCAACGTGGGCAAGTTCGATGAACGCGGCGTGCTGGGCATCGCGCTGCACCCGAAGTTCGCCGCGAACCGCAAGTTCTATGTCTGCTACAGCGCCGAGAAGCGCGCCGGCGTGCCCGCCGTGTGGGACCACACGATGAACATCTCGGAGTTCACCGCGCAGGGCGACAGCGCCGACCTCGGCACCGAGCGCGTCGTGCTTCAGGTGGACCAGCCCTACTTCAATCACAACGGAGGGCGCATCGCCTTCGGTCCCGATGGCTTTCTCTACCTCGGCGTTGGCGACGGTGGGCACAAGAACGACATCAACAAGGAGGATGCAGACATGGCCCGTGGTCCGCACGGCAACGGCCAGGACCTCAACACGCTGCTGGGGAAGATTGTGCGCATCGACGTGGACAAGCCGGCGGCTGGCAAGCCCTACGGCATCCCGTTGGACAACCCCTTCGCCAAGGGCGGCGGGCTCCCGGAGATTTACGCGTGGGGCATCCGCAACCCTTGGGGCATGAGCTTCGACCGAGGGGGCAAGCGCGAGCTGTTTGAGGTCGAGGTGGGCCAGAGCCGCTGGGAAGAGGTCAACATCATCGTCAAGGGCGGCAACTACGGCTGGAACCTTCGCGAGGGGGCCGAGTGGTTCAACCCGAAGAAGGAGCTCGCCCCGTTGGACAAGCCCTACTTCGACCCCGGCCCGGCCAGGTTCGTGGACCCGATCCTGGTCTATGGCAACCTCGCCGCCTTCCCGACCAACGGCCAGGGCAAGAGCGTCACTGGCGGCTACGTCTATCGCGGCAAGGCTCTCCCGCAGCTCACGGGCAAATACATCTTCGCCGACTGGTCTAGGCATTTCAGCCTGCCACAGGGCGTCCTCTTCACCGGCACGCGCGGCGCTGACGGCAAGTGGACGCTGGCGCAGCTCGAGCCCGAGTCTCACGCAGGCCAGCACATAGCCGCCTTCGTCTGGGCATTCGGCGAGGACAAGGACGGAGAACTTTACGTGCTCACGAACCAGTCCGGCGCGCTGGGCAACAAGTCCGGCAAGATTTGGAAGCTCGTGAAGAGCGCGCCGTGACGTGGAGCGCGGACTCCCACGTCCGCACGGGGAGTGATTCGCGGGCAGAAAACCGCGCAGGCTTCCCCCTTGAATGAGCCTGAAACCTCCGGGGTCAAACGCAGCGCTTATGCCTGTGAAGCCCCGCCGAGCCGAGCTGCTTTCCCTCCCGCTGCTGCTCGCCGCACTGCCAGTCCATGCCGCGCTGTTCGGCCCCAAGCCCGCGCCGGTGGACTTCAGCCGCGACATCCGGCCCATCATGTCGGACACGTGCTTCAAGTGCCACGGCTTCGATGACAAGGCGCGCAAGGGCAAGCTCCGCCTCGACCTGCGCGAGGAGGCGCTGAAGTCCGGCACTTCCGGCAAGCCCGCCATCGTCCCCGGCAAGCCCGGCAAGTCCGAGGTCGTCTCCCGCCTCTTCACAAAGGACGCCGACGACCTCATGCCGCCGTCCTCCATGCACAAGACGATTTCGCCCGCGCAGAAGGAGCTGTTCCGCCGGTGGGTCGCCGAGGGCGCGAAGTATGCGGGGCATTGGGCGTTTGAGCCGGCGGTGGCTCCGGCGGTGCCGAGGCTGGACCCGAGAGTAATTAGCAAGGAAGTAATTAGTCCGAAGTCCGGTCGCCCACTAATCACTCAATCACTAATTACTTCCGCCCCGAACTCCATCGACGCCTTCCTCGCCGCCCGCCTCGAAGTCGCGAAGCTGAAGTTCCAGCCCGAAGCCCCGCGCGAAGTCCTCTTCCGTCGCGTCACGCTCGCACTCACGGGTCTGCCACCGACGCTCGCCGACACCGACGCCTTCCTTGCTGACAAATCCCCCCGCGCCTACGAGACGGTCGTGGACCGCTTGCTCGCGTCGCCCCACTTCGGCGAGCGCGTCGCTGTGCCGTGGCTCGACCTCGCGCGTCACTCCGACTCGGCGGGTTATCACAACGACTCGCTGCGCGAGACCTGGCTGTGGCGCGACTGGGTCGTGCGCGCCTTCAATGACAACAAGCCCTTCGACAAGTTCACCATCGAGCAGCTCGCGGGTGACCTCCTCCCGAACGCGACCGTGGACCAGAAAATTGCCAGCGGCTTCATGCGCAACGTGATGACCTCCGACGAGGGCGGCATCATTGACGCCGAGTATCTCAACATCTACCTCGTGGACCGCGTGAGCACGCTGGGCACGACGTGGTTCGGCATGAGCATCGCCTGCGCGCAATGCCACGACCATAAATACGACCCCGTCACGATGCGCGACTTCTACAGCCTCTACGCGTTTTTCCACAACGTCCCGGAGAAGGGCAAAGACGGCACGCGCGTTCTCAACCCCGAGCCGCGCATGGCCGTGCCTTCGTCCGAGCAGGACCGGGAACTGGCGAAACTGACGGAGCGAATCGCCTCGGCTGACAAGCGCGTGAAAGAACTCGAAGGCAAGCTCGACGCCGCGCAACTCGCTTGGGAAGCCAAAGTCTCCACCGACCCAAACTCCCGCTCGGTCGCCGGCCCCTACGACCACTTCCCGCTCAACACCAACGCGCACGGCGTCACACACGACGGCAAGGAAATCGAGGCCACGCTCTCGGGCGAGACCGGTTTCGCCGACGGCGTGGAAGGGAACTCGCTCCTGCTCTCCGGCAAGGGCCACGCCGACCTCGGCGCGCGCTACGACTTCGACAAGGCCGACAAGTTCAGCGTCGGCCTGTGGGTCCGCACCAGCGCCAAGACCACCGGCGCGCCGCTCGGCAAGATGGAGAACGGCCCGAACTTCCGCGGCTGGGACATCGAGTTCGCCGCCGGAAAAGCGAGCATTCACCTCATCCACAAATGGCCCGAGGAAGTCATCCATGTGCAGACCGAGAAGGAGTTGGCCGCCGACACCTTCCAGCACCTCGCCTTCACCTACGACGGCTCGGGCAAGGCAGCCGGCCTCAAGCTCTTCGTCAACGGCCAACCCGTCGCGACCAAGACTCTCAAGGACAAACTCCCCGGCAGCATCAAGACCACCGCGCCCTTCGCCATCGGGCGGCGTGGCGGCGGCGGCTCGCCCTTCACCGGGCGCGTGGACGAGCTGTATGTCTTCCCACGCGCGCTGACCGAGAAGGAAGTTGCCACGCTCGCGGGCGGCCCGACCTTCGCGCTCGCGGTCATTGAGAAGACCAAGCGCACGAAGGAGCAGTCCGACAAGCTGCAGAAGTTCTTCCGCGAGACACAGGCCACCGATTTCCTCGCCGCGAAGAAGGCGGCAGACGACGTGCGCCAGGCGAAGACCGACCTGGAGAAACTGGTGCCCACCGTCATGGTCATGGCCGAGATGGCCCAGCCGCGCGACACGTTCATCAAGGTGCGCGGCGCATATGACAAAAACGGCGACAAGGTGGAAGCCGCGTTCCCCGCGTTCCTACCGAAGCCCGCGACGACTTCCACCAACCGCCTCACGCGCCTCGACCTCGCGCAATGGCTCGCGTCGCCGCAGCACCCGCTCACCGCGCGCGTGGCCGTGAACCGTTTCTGGGCGATGATGTTCGGCACCGGCCTCGTGAAGACCGTCAACGACTTCGGCTCGCAGGGCGAATGGCCCAGCCATCCCGAGCTGCTGAACTGGCTCGCCGCCGACTTCGCGCGCGACTGGGACGTGAAGCGCGTCCTCAAGCAGATGGTGATGAGCCACGCCTTCCGCCAGAGCGCCGTTGTCACACCCGCGTTGCTCGCGAAGGACAGCGAGAACCGCCTGCTCGCCCGTGGCCCGCGCGGCCGCCTCGACGCTGAGTTCGTCCGCGACAACGCGCTGGCCATCGCCGGTCTGCTGAACACCAAGCTCGGTGGGAAGCCCGTCTTCCCCTATCAGCCGCCCGGCATTTGGGAAGTGAACGAGATGGCCGGCGGCGGTTGGAAGCATCAGCGCGACGACAACCAATACCGCCGCGCGCTCTACATCTATCACCGCCGCAGCACGCCCTACCCGAGCCTGCTCACCTTCGACGCCCCGAACCGCGAGGTCTGCGCCGCGGCCCGTGCCCGCACCAGCACGCCGCTCCAGTCGCTCGTCTTGATGAACGACCCGGTCTATGTCGAAGCCGCCCGCGCCTTCGCCGCACGCGTGCTGAAGGAAGGCGGGGCCGATGACGCCGCGAAGCTCAACTACGCGTGGCGGCTCGCCGTCGCGCGGAATCCCAGTGCCACCGAGCGTGGCATCATGGAGAAGACTTTGGGCAAGCAGCGCGAACTCTTCGCCGCCGAGAAGCCCGCCGCCGAGTCGCTCCTGAAAGTCGGCGATTTCAAGAACCCCGATGGCACGAACGCCACCGAACTCGCCGCCTGGACCGCCGTCGCCAATGTCATTCTCAACCTGAACGAAACCATCAGCCAGTGAGAAACGCGCGAGAAAGGGAGACGGCTAGACTAAGCCGGACGAATGCGTCTGACGCAGGGTGGAACGGCCAACTTGGCCGTTCTCGGCGGCAACCTGCCGCCGAGCTTCGGCACAGCCAACGCTCGAACCAATCGGGGCGTTCTCGGCGCCGTTCAAGCGGCGGGCGAGTCGCCCGCCGCAACGGGCCGGTGGCCCGTTCCACCCAGCTTCCAATTCCATCGGCCCGTCAAACGTCTGCCCCCGTCCTCTCACCTTCCCACTCTCTCACCTGCCCACTTTCACCCACTCCCCATGATTGACCCCGCCCAGCTCACTCGCCGCGCGGTCCGCCAGCGCAACTCCCCCGGCAGGGGCGCGCTCGCCCTCGCAACGCTGCTGAAGCCCGACGCCTTCGCCGCCATCCCCGGCAACGGCCCTGCCGTGCCCGGCTTGCTGAAGCGCCTCCACCACGAGCCGAAGGCGAAGCGCGTCATCTACCTCTTCATGTCCGGCGCGCCCTCGCACCTCGACCTCTACGACCCCAAGCCCAAGCTCGTCGAGATGACCGGCAAGGACTTGCCCGACTCCATCCGACAAGGGCAGCGCATCACCGGCATGACCAGCGGGCAGAAGAATCTTTTCTGCGTCGCCTCGCCCTTCAAGTTCGCCAGGCACGGCCAGGCTGGCACGGAGTTCAGCGAAGTCATTCCCAACATCGCCGGCCTCGCCGACGAGATGACCTGCATCCGCTCGATGTTCACCGAGGCCATCAACCACGACCCCGCCGTCACCTTCTTCGGCACAGGCCACCAGCAGCCCGGTCGCCCCACGATGGGCGCGTGGGCCAGCTACGGCCTCGGCAGCGAAAACTCCGACCTACCCGGCTACATCTGCATGCAATCCGGCGGCGGTGGCCAGCCGTTGCAATCCCGCTACTGGGGCCCCGGCTTTCTCCCTGCGCAGCACGGCGCAGTCACGTTCCGGGGCGCGGGCGACGCCGTGCTTTACCTCTCCAACCCTCCGGGCCTCAGCTCCGCCGCGCGTCGCTCGACCATTGACGCGATGAACGAGTTGAACCGGCTCCAGCTCGGCGCGCTCGGGGACCCCGCCATCGCCGCGCAGATCGAGAACTACGAGCTGGCATTCCGCATGCAGACCAGCGTGCCGGAGCTGATGGACCTGTCGAAGGAACCCGATTCCACCTTCGAGCTTTATGGCGCGAAGAAGGGTGCGCCGAGCTTTGCCGCCAACTGCATCCTCGCCCGCCGCCTCGCCGAACGCGGCGCGCGTTTCATCCAGTTGAACCACCGCGACTGGGATCACCACGGCGGTTTGCCCGGCGCGTTGCCGAACAAGGCGAAGGAAGTGGACCAGGGCGCGGCGGCGCTGGTGAAGGACTTGAAACAACGCGGCCTGCTCAAGGACACCATTGTCATCTGGGGCGGCGAGTTCGGCCGCACCGCTTACAGCCAGGGCGAAATCAAGAAGGAGAGTTTCGGGCGCGACCACCATCCGCGCTGCTTCACGATCTGGGCGGCGGGCGGCGGCTTCAAGGCGGGCGCTGTCCACGGCGCGACCGACGACTTCGGCTACAACATCACCCGCGACCCGGTGAGCGTCCACGACTTCCACGCGACGCTGTTGCACCTGCTCGGCGTGGATCACCTCAAGCTCACCTTCCGCCACGAGGGCCGCGACTACCGCCTCACCGACATCCACGGCGAGCTGGTGAAGGGCATCCTTGGCTGAGCCACCCTCATTCCCCCCTGAGCGCAACTTTGTGGATCGCACCACGGCAGAAACGGACTTGCCCCCTCATTCCTCGCCGAAGAAAGGTTTCGCTTCCCATGCAAAGTCCCGTGTCTAACATCCGGCCCGTGCAGCACACCAAGTTCTGACCGCCGGACGAGCAATGGAGTCACCGCAGACATCTCCTGACACCGACGGCTCCGACGAGGGCAAGCTGCAGATTTACTTCCTGCCGAACCTCATGACGGCGGGCAACCTCTTCTGCGGGTTCCTCGCCATCACCAAGATCGTCGAGTCCAAGCTGGAGGCTCCATACCCCAACCTCCGCGCGGCGCTGCTCTACATCCTGCTGGCGTGCATCTTCGACCTGCTGGACGGGCGCGTGGCCCGGATGGTCGGCAAGGAAAGCCCCTTCGGACGCGAGTTCGACTCGCTGGCGGATGTCGTCTCGTTCGGGGTTGCGCCCGCCTTCCTCGTGCATCGCGTCGTGCTGCGGGATGTGTTCGTGGACATTCCGGAGGTGGGCTGGCTCATCGCGTCCATTTATCTGATTTGTGGCGCGTTCCGTCTGGCGCGGTTCAACTGCCTGGCCCTGCTGCCCAGGTCGCGGGACAACAACAGCGGCGAGTTCACCGGTGTCCCCATCCCGGCGGCGGCGGGCATGGTGGCCTCACTCACACTGTTCCTGATGTGGTGGGACGAGAAGAACTTCGCCGTCGGCAACTGGCGCTACGTCTTGCCCGTGCTGCTGCTCTTCCTCTCCTATCTGATGGTCAGCGAGGTGAGATACCCGTCCTTTAAGAAGCTGAACTGGCGGGCGACCAAGCCATTTCACAAGATGCTCCTCATCCTGGTGGTGCTCGCCGTGTTCTTCCTGCTGTGGGAAAAGCTTCTCCCCGTCGTCGCCCCGCTCATCTTCACGCTCTACCTGGTCTATGGTTTCATCCGTCCGAAGATCTCGCGCCAGATGCGGCACGACATCGAGGAAGATGACGACGAGGACGACGAGGGCGACGACAACACCCCGCCGATCAAGCCCGCCGCCTAGCCATGCTTCAAGAATACCCGCTCCTGGAAGCCTTCCTCACCGGCCTCGTCAGCGGGTTCCTCGTCTCCATCCCGGTCGGCCCCATCAACGTCACCATCATCCACGAGGGCGCGGAGCGCGGGTTCCGCTGGGCGGTTTTCATCGGACTTGGCGCGGTGCTGATGGAGACGATCTACTGCGCCATCGGCTTCGCCGGCTTCTCGGAGCTGTTCACCACGAACGTCGCGAAAGCAGTCCTCCAGCTCGCCAGCTTCGCGCTGATGAGCTTCCTTGGGATAAAATATCTCTTCGCCAAGGAGGTGAAGACCACCTCCCGCAGCGCCGAGCGCATGGAGGACCGGTTCCACCCGCACACTGCGTTTATGACCGGCTTCGTGCGCACGCTGGGCAACCCCGGCGTGCTGCTGCTATGGGTCGCGCTCTCCGCCACCTTCCTTTCACACGAATGGGTGGATCCCAACTGGAACAGCAAGTCGCTGTGCATCGCCGGCGTCGCGGCGGGCGGACTGGTTTGGTTCACCCTACTGAGCTACGTCGTGTCCGTCGGCCACCGCCATCTCTCGGACAAATCCCTGTTGAACATGACGCGCTCCGCCGGGGGGATGCTCCTCGTGGCCGCGCTTGCGCTGGGCTACAAGCTCGCGCTGCTGCTGGCCATCGTGCTGAAAGGCGCGGGCATGCCGAAGTCCTGAGCGCGCGTCACGCCAACGCCCGCTCAATCACATTTCCCGCCACGTCCGTCAGCCGCTCCTCGCGTCCCCCGTGCCGGAACGTCAGCCGTTCGTGGTCGAAGCCCATCAAGTGCAGCATCGTCGCGTGAACATCATGGACGTGCGTCTTGTCCACTGCAGCGCGCAAGCCCACCTCGTCCGTTGCGCCGATAACCGTGCCACCCTTCGCGCCGCCGCCCGCCAGCCACATCGCGAAACCGTGCGGGTTGTGGTCGCGACCGTCCGGTCCTTCGCTCATCGGCATCCGGCCAAACTCGCCGCCCCAGACCACCAGCGTGTCGTCCAGCATCCCGCGCGACTTTAAATCCTTTAGCAGTCCCGCCACTGGCAAATCACTCTGCGCAGCAAGCCGCGAATGGTTTTCATCCATCTTCGAGTGGCCGTCCCAGCCGTTCGTGTCGCCGCAATACACCTGCACGAAGCGCACGCCGCGTTCCACCATCCGCCGCGCCAGCAGGCAGCGCAGGCCGAACTCCGCCGTCACGGGCTTGTCCAGTCCGTAGAGCTTTCGCGTCGCCGCGCTCTCGCCGCCCACGTTCACAACCTCGTGCGCGTGGCTCTGCATGCGGAACGCGAGTTCGTAAGCCGAGATGCGCGCGGCCAGTTCGGAGTCCTGCTCGTTGGGAGCCAGCCCCTCACGGTTCAATTGGTTGATGAGCCCGACCGTCGCCTGCTGTTGTGCCGCGCTGATGCCATCGGGCGTGTTCAAGTGGAGAATCGGCGACGCCCCGCCGCGCAGCACGGTGCCTTGATACGCCGCCGGCAAAAAACCGTTGCCCCACGCGGGCGCGCCGCCCTTCACCCAGCCCGCCGGGTCCGGCATCACGACGAACGCAGGCATGTTCTGGTTCTCCGTGCCGAGACCGTAAGCCGCCCACGCGCCGAGACTCGGCTTGCCCATGAGGATGCTCCCGGTGTTCATCATGTAAACCGACTCCGGGTGCGTGACGCTGTCGCCGTGGCAGCCGCGCAGCAGGCAAATGTCGTCCGCGCACGATGCGATGTGCGGCAGCCAGTCGGAGATTTCCATGCCGCACTGACCGTGCGCGCGGTAAGGCCGCAGCGACGGGAGCAGCTTGTTCTTCGCCACGTTGCGCCGCGTCTTAAAGCTGCCGAACGATTCGGGAATCGGCTGCCCCGCCAGCCGCACCAGCTCCGGCTTCGGCTCGAACAAGTCCACATGACTCGGCCCGCCGGACATGAAGAGGAAGATGACGCGCTTGGCCCGCGGCGCGAAGTGCGTGACCTGCGGAGCCAGCGGATTCGTGATGCGTGATGCGTGATGCGTGACTTCGTTCCCAAGCAACGAGTCCTGCTTCAGCAGCGACGCGAGCGCAGCCATGCCGAAGCCGCCGCCCGCGCGCTCAAGAAACTGGCGGCGCGAAGTCAGGTGCGAGCTGGGGGCGCTTGGGCCGGGGCAGGAGTTCATCCGAGCAGCTCCTTCTTGTAGTCGCGCGTCGGCAGACCGTAGCCCGCCCGCCGTATGGCGAGCGCAGGCGTGATGATTTCCGCGCGCGGGTCAATCTCGCGCCCAAAGATGAGCGGCCAGAGCCGCCGCGTGTTGTTCACGAGGTCGTGGGAATTCTCCTCATCGAAACCGGGCCGAAACAAATCCACCGCCATCTGCAACTCGTGAATGAGTTCTGCCTCCGTCGGATGCCCGGTCTTGCCGATGACCACGCGGAAAGCCTCAAGGTCTTTCTCATCGAGCCGGTTCAGCTTCGCGATGAGGATGTCAATCGGGTGCGGGAAGACGAACGTGCAATGGCCGTAGGTCACTGCC
>JACRKB010000092.1 GCA_016235545.1 Verrucomicrobiota bacterium
CAACGGGGTCGAGGTAATCACCCGTGCGGACGAGAATGGAAATGTTCACCAGCGGCAGCTCGCGGTCCGGCACCACGTAGGCCACCGGCCCGGCCTTGAGCGCGACACGGAACTGCTTCGCGTCCGGCGGCGAGTAGTTGAGTTGCGGGTAAGTGAGCTTCTCCGGCCGGTCGGGGATGTCAGCGGCATTGGCGCAAAGCGCGGCCACAGTGCACGCGAACAACGAAAGGATTTGGGTCTGCTTCATGGGAAAGTCGTGGGTTACTTCTTCTCCAGCTCCGCAATCCGCTCGGCGGTCTTCTTCTTCTGGATGTTCAGGAACTGCTGGCCCTTCGCGCCGGCCTTGGCTGACTGCTCTTCCATCTGTTTCAGACTGGCCTTGAGCAGCTCGACATTCTTCTCCGCGGCCAGGCGGCTGAGGAACTGTCGCACCACGGGCAATTGCTGCGGCGTGAGACCGGCGAGGTCGGGGTCGTCGCTCGCGCTCTTGCCGGCCTTGCGGACGACGGTGGCGACGTTGCGGTTTTCCTTCGTGAGGTAGGTGTTCGCCACGCGCTTCACGTCGGCGACGGTGACGGCCTGGAGCTTCGGGCCCGCCTCGTTGATTTCCTGCCAGCGCCCGACGCCGTCATAGCGCAGGAGCGCCTGCATGATGGCGTGGTTGTTGGCGAGCTTGCGGTATTCGCCGGCGGCGAAGTTGTTCTTCACCTTCTGCAACTCCTCCGGCGGCACCTCGGTCGCCTTGATTTTCTCAACCTCGGCGAGCAGGCCGGCCTCAAGGTCGGCGGGCGTCTTCCCGTCGGTCACCTCGCCGCCGACGTTGAACAGGCTCGCCCAGCGCATCGTGTGCTGCTGCGCGTAGGCGGAGGTGGCGGTCTTCGAGCCGAGCACGAGGCCCTTGTAGAGCCGGCCGGTGCGGGTGGAGAGGATTTGCGCGAGGACTTGCAGCGCGTAGGTGTCGTTGTGCCCGAAGGCGGGCGTGTGCCACATGAGGTCCACCTGCGGGTTTGTGTCGGCGTCGCCGTTGAGACGCTTCTCGGCGGGCTGCTTAATTTCGAGCGTGACGACGTCGGGGGCCTCCTCTTTGCCGCGCGGGATGCGACCGAGAAACTTCTCGGCGAGCGCGGTGGCCTTCTCCGGGTCGAAGTCACCTACGAGCACGGTGGTGATGTTTTGCGGCGCGTAGTAGAGCGCATAGAAGTCATCCGCCTGCTTCTTCGTGATGGCGGGGATGTCCGAGGGCCAGCCGACGACCGGCCAGGAATACGGGTGCGACTCCCAGAACATCGCCCAGAACGTCTCCTCGATGCGGCCCGTGGGCGTGGACTCCGTGCGCATCCGGCGCTCCTCGAAGACGACATCGCGCTCGGCGTAGAACTCGCGGAAGACCGGCCGCAGCAGCCGCTCGCTCTCCATCCACATCCACAGCTCGAGCTTGTTGGCGGGGACGGTGATGAAATAGACCGTCACGTCATGGCTGGTGTAGGCGTTCATCATGGAGCCGCCATTGGAGGTGTAGATGCGGTCAAACTCGTTCTTCACGAGAATCTCGCGCTGGGCGTCCACAAGCTTCTTGAACTGGGCCTGAAGCTCCTTGTAGCGCGGCGTCCAGGTGTCGGGGTTTTGCAGGTCGGCGATTTCCCCGCGTCGCCAGAGGGTCCTCATGTTCGCCTCCTCCTTGCGCATGAGGTCGCGCACGCGCTCCTGCTCGTTGATGATTTCCACGTCCTTCTTGTAATCCTTGGTGCCGAGCGTGGGCGTGCCCTTGAACATCATGTGCTCGAAGAGGTGCGCCATGCCCGTGATGCCGGGCCGCTCGTTCGCGCTGCCGACATGGACCACCCAGCCGCCGGCGACGGTCGGCTCGTCATGGCGCGGCAGCAGGAGCAGGCGCATCCCGTTGGAGAGCGTCTTCTCGATGACGGGAACCTTCTGCGCGCAGGCGGGGAGTGCGAGCAGCGCGAGGAGAAGGCAGAGCGGAAAGAACTTGGTTGTCATGCGTGGCGGCGGTTGAACGTGCGGGAAAGAAAGCCTGAAACCCGGGGTGTCGTCAATTGCGGCGGTGGGCTGGATTTATCGCAAGGACGCAAGAGCGCAGAGCCGCAAGGAAAGTGACCCGCGAACCATTTTGATCCCCTCCGCCTTCGCGTCTTTGCGCCCTTGCGTTGAAAAGGTCGCGCCTCAACCGGGCCGCACCAAGATTTCCTCCACCACCGCGCGGGGTGGGAGGTTGATGGCCAGCAGCGCGCAGTGGGCGATGTCCACAGGCTGCATCATCTTGGCGCGGGCGTCGGCGTCGGGCACGACGGGCCGCTTGCCGAGCAGTTCGGTGTCAATGTCGCCGGGGAAGACGGAGCAGGCGCGGATGCCGTTGACGCGCTCCTCGGCGTTGATGCACTGCGTGAGGCCGGCTTGGCCGAATTTCGAGAGCACGTAGCTGGGGCCGCTCTTGGGGCTGGCCTTGAGTCCCGCCTCGGAGACGATGTTGACGATGGTGCCGGACTTGCGTGCGCGCATCTGCGGCAGAAAGGCCTGCGCGCAATAGTAGGAGCCGTGGAGGTTCGCATCCATGACGGCGTGATAATCCTCCAGTGAAAGCTCGACCAGCGAGCGGCGCGGGATGTTCGTGCCGGCGGCGTTCACGAGGACTTCCACGGACTTGAACTTCGCCAAGACCGTCTTCGCCATCGCGGCGACTTGCGTCACATCGCCGATGTCGCAGGGGATGACGAGCAACTGCTTGGAGTGCTTCTTGGCGAGCTTGACGGTGTTCCTCAGCGCCTTCTCGCGACGGCCGAGGATGGCGACCTTCCAGCCCTGCGCGGCGAGTTTCAGGGCAATTGCCTGGCCGACTCCACTGCCGGCCCCGGTGACTACTGCGGTTTTGGATGACATGACGGCCGGTAGGTTGAAGCCCGCGCTGCCGTGCGCAAGCCGGAAGCTTACTTCACGTAGAGCGCCTGCTGGAGCTGCGCGACGAGGACATGCGTGTTCGGGAAGCGCTTCTCCGGGTCGTGCTCGAGGGACTTGAGGATGATGCGCTCGACGGCGATGGGGATGTCCGCGTTGATCTCGCGAGGAGCCGTGATGGGGTGCTTCTCATCGAGCTGTTTGCGCAGCACGGCCTCGGGAGTCTCGCCGATGAAGGGCTTGCGGAAAGTGAGAAGCTCGTAGGCGGTCACGCCGAAGGAGAAGATGTCCGCGCGCTGGTCGAGCGGCTCGTGGCGGATTTGCTCCGGGGCCATGTAGGCGGGCGTGCCGGCGTTGCTGGGCATTCGCTTGGGCAGCTTGGGCAGCGGCTGCGCGAGGTCGAAGTCCACGAGCCGGATGTCGCCGGCCACGGTCACCAGCACGTTCTCCGGTTTGAAGTCGAGGTGGATGAAGCCCTTTTCGTGCATGTGCTCCAGCGCCAGCGCCATGTCGATGAGGATGTTGCCGACGAACTCGCCGAGGATCGGATCGTTCCTGGTGATGAGGTGCTTGAGGTTCGAGCCGGCCACGCGCTCGAGGAGCGTGTAGTCCACGCCATCAAACTTCCCGTGCTGGTGGAAGCCTATGATGAATGGGTGCCCGTGAATCTTCTCCAGCACCTCGCACCCGCGAATGAACTGTTTGCGCGCCTGCTTGTCCACCGTGCCGTTGCCCCGAAGCCGGCGCAGAGCGTAAGTCTGCCCATCCTGGTCCGTGGCGGTCCAAATCTCCGCCGTGCCGCCGCGGTTGATCAGCTCATGGAGGGAATACGGCCCGAAGAGGTGCGGCGCGTTTGGATCGCGGACGGTCGTCTCCTTTTTTTTGCGGAAGAAGCCCAGTGGTAGCATTCAGTTTCTCGTCCCGGTTCAATTGTGTCCAAGTTCTGCGTCAAGGACGCGCCGCCATCGCATAAGTTACGGCACCGCCCGCTTTGTCAGCCGATCGTGTGCCAGCCCTGCCTTCTGCGCCCGACTCAATATCCTCTTGGCTCGCTTTCCGCAAGGTTGCTTAATCCGCGCGTGCGCGTCGCTGGACTCTTGCTCTGCTACCTCGCCGGGGTCTTTGCGAGCGGCGCGCTGCTGGCCCCGGGTCTCTTCCACCTCGCGCAATGGGCTGCCGGCGAATTTCCGACCCTCCAAAACCTCGCCAGCCAGCCCTTCCACCGCTACGTCAACCGCTCTCTCCTCGTCGTCGCGCTGGCCGGGCTGTGGCCGTTGCTCCGCGCGCTGGACCTCGCCGGCCTTCGTGCGCTGGGCCTCGTCAGCCCGCTGGCCGCACGCCGTCCGCTCGCGCTCGGGCTGGTGCTGGGCTTCGGCTCGCTGCTGCTGGCCGCCGTGCTGATGGCGCTGGCGGGCGTGCGGAGCTTCGGCTTCAGCCACTCGGTGCCCGTGCTGCTGCAACTGCTCGCCAGCGCCACGCTCTCCGCCGCCGTCGTGGCGCTGTTGGAGGAAATCCTCTTTCGCGGAGTGGTCTTCGGAGCCCTTCGGCGCGCGTGGCCGCGCTGGCCGGCGCTGCTGGCAAGCGCGGTTCTCTATTCGGCGGTCCATTTCCTCGCGCGCGTCGAGCATACCGGGCTGGTCGAGTGGGACTCCGGCCTGGCGCTGCTTCCACGCATGGCGCGCGGAATCGCCGCACCCGAGGCACTGTTTCCCCATGCGCTCACCCTGATTCTTGGCGGTGTCGCGCTCGGGCTGGCGTGTCTGCGCACGGGCAATCTTTGGTTCGCCATCGGGCTGCACGCGGGCTGGGTGTTTTGGCTGAAGGTTTTCAAAACTGTGACCGCGCCCGGGGCGGGCGAAGGTGGTGCGTTTTGGGGGACGGACAAGCTGCTGGATGGCTGGCTCGCCTGCGTCGTCATGGTCGGCGTCGTCGCCGTGGTTGCGCGGCTGCCACAAACGCAGCCACCGGAAGAAGCTACTTAGCCACTGATGGAACACGGATTGAACTCGGATAAGGCAAGGGCTTCAGCCCAGTTTTTTCATCCGTGTTGATTCCGTGTTTCATCCGTGGCTCCCAATCAGTTCCTCCGTGCCGAGATGAAATCTGTCAACCGTGACTGGCTTGACGCCGGCCTGAGCTTTCTTTTTCCGGCGGTCTGCCAGCTTTGTGCCGACGCGCGGGCGACGCCCGCTGAGGGCTACGTCTGCCAGGCCTGCTGGCAAAACCTGCGCTTCGTCACGCCGCCCTGCTGCGAACGCTGCGGCCTCCCGTATGCAGGCGAAATCACCACGGCTTTCGAGTGCGCGAACTGCCGCGACCTCGACCTCCACTTCCGATGGGCGCGCGCGTCCGTGGTGGCAAACGACTTCCTGCGTGGCGTCATCCACCGCTACAAATACAACCGCGAACTCTGGTTTGAGCCATTCCTCACCGACCTGCTTTTGCGCCAGGCCGTCCCGGTCCTGCGTTCGGAAAATTGCACGGGCATCGTTCCCGTCCCGTTGCACCCCGTGAAACAGCGCGAACGCGAGTTCAACCAGGCCGAACGGCTCGCCCTCCCGCTCGCCCGCGCGCTCGGCATCCCGGTGCTCACGCACCTCGTCAAGCGCGTCCAGCCCACCCGCACTCAAACCCAGCTCGACAAGCACGCGCGCGCCGACAACGTCCGGCGCGCCTTTGCCCCAGTGCAGCCCAAGTCCCTCCGCGGCGAGCGCCTCATCGTCCTCGACGATGTTCTCACCACCGGCGCGACCACCAGCGCCGTCGCCCGCGTTCTGCGCGAGAACGGCGCGGGCGAAGTCCTCGTCTGGACGCTGGCGCGCGGGCTTTGAACCGGAGCGATGGAGCAGGCAAACGGTTCGAAAGGGCCTCACAACCAGTCCGAAGTGTGCGCTCGGCACAGACGGTTTTTGACACCTTCGCCGGGAAGTCCTAGCGTTTCATCCATTGACCGCCCTTGCTTTTGTTGAGCCGTTGAACGCGTCACAGGCCCCTGCCGCCTGACCCACACCCAGCTACCATCCAATGGAACTCCCACAAGCCGCCCGCCCAAATCCCCACCATCTGGCGGCGCCCGAATCGCCCGAGCCATCCACACTGTTGCTGGGCAAGATAGCCACCGGGCTGGCCCTGCTGACCTTGCTCATCTTTTCGCCCGTGGTGGGGCTGAACTGGATCAACTACGACGACGACGTGTTCGTCACAAACAACCCGAAAGTCGCGGGCGGCCTCACGTGGGAAGGCATCAAGTGGGCGTTCACATCTGCGGACATAGATTACTGGCGTCCGTTGAGCTGGCTGTCGCACATGCTGGATATCGAGCTGTTCGGCCCGGTGGCGGCTGGTCACCACCTGGTGAATCTGCTCATCCACTGCGCGGCAGTCGTCATGGCGTTTCTCGCGCTGAGCCGGATCACGCGTGCGGTCTGGCCCAGCGCGATGGTGGCCGCGCTGTTTGCCTGGCATCCGCTCCATGTGGAATCAGTGGTCTGGATCGCCGAGCGCAAGGATGTGCTCTGCGGCTTCTTTTTTTTCCTCACGATCTGGGCCTACGCCCGCTACGTGGAATCTCCCAGCCCCCGGCGCTACCTGACCGTCTTCGGAGCCTTCATACTGGGTGTGATGTCCAAGCCAATGATCATCACCATGCCCTGCGTCCTGTTGCTGCTGGATTTCTGGCCGCTGAACCGCATCAGCCTGCCGCCCATCGCCTCAGGCTGGGCTGCGGGCTGGCGTGAGTGCGCCCGCCAGTTCTGGAAAATGTTTGCGGAGAAGCTGCCGCTGTTTGGGGTGGTGCTGGTGATGTGCTTCTCCACAATCTATTCGCAGCATCAGGTGGGCACCATGAGCGATCTGTCGGACACACCGCTGGACTATCGCGTGCGCAACTCATTGGCCGCTTACGGCACATACCTGTGGCAGACCATCTGGCCGACGCGCTTGGCGGTCCTGTATCCGCTGCAGCAACATCAAGCGCTCGGTCCCTGGGTGGCATCAGCGCTCATCCTTGGTGTGCTCTCGGTGACCTGCCTCGCGTGTGCCCGCCGGCTGCCGTTCTTGCTGACCGGCTGGCTGTGGTATCTCGGCGTGCTGGTGCCGGTCGTCGGTTTTGTGCAAGTGGGCGAGCAGGCGCACGCCGACCGCTACACCTATCTGCCACTCGTCGGCATTTTCTGCTCGCTGGTCTGGGGCGCGCGCTATTGGGCAGGAGACCGGGCCGAGCGGCTGCAATCCTTGCGAGTCGCTGCGGGAGTGGTGTTGGTGAGCTGTGCAGTCTTGACCCGGTCGCAACTGGCCCACTGGGATAACAGCATCACCCTTTTTACACACGCTGCGAAGGTCACTGCGAACAACGCCACCGCCTACAACAATGTAGGTGCGGAACTCCGGATTCTTAACAAACCCAAGGAGTCCATCCTATGGCTCGAAGAGTCTATCCGCATCGCACCCAGACCCAATTCCCTCTGGAACCTGGGGATGAGCTGGCACGAGTTGGGCGACAACCCCCGGGCTCAACTCCTTGTCTATCGCGCCTTCCGGGAATCTTCAGGGAATCCCTCCACCCCGGGATTGCTCGCCACCATGCGGACCGCAGCCCAGTCCCAGCCAGAGAACTACGAGATTCGCAAGCTCATAGCCATCGCACTGTCTGTGCGCAAGGACTACGAAGGCGCACAACAAATTTTGGCTGAGGCGATCAACGTTGCCCCCCAGGACATTCCAGCCCGCCTCGACCGTGCCGCCTACCTCGCGATACTCGGGCGGGAGACTGAGGCGCTTAGCCTGCTGGAGGAAACTCTGCGCATGGCCCCCACCAACGCCCCGGCCCTCAGCAATTATGCCGCCCTGCTCGCGAAACGTGGGCGCGGCCAAGATGCCCTGGCTCACTATCAGACCGCCCTGAAAGCCGCGCCTGACAACGCCGACACCCGTTACAACTACGCACTGCTCCTCCTGCGCAGCCGCCGCACGGCGGAGGCAAAGGCGGAATTCGAGACGGTTCTCCGCCGCGAAATCCGCCACTGGCGCGCACTCCAGCAACTGGCGTGGATCGTCGCCACTCAGGAGAAACTCCGTGATGGCCCCGCCGCACTCCAGTTCGCCACGGACGCCGTGCAGCTCGCGCCGGAGCGCACTCCCGAGCTGCTCGATGTTCTGGCTGCTGCCCAAGCCGCCGCCGGCCACCACCGGCGGGCAGCCGCCACCCTCACCGAAGCCATCGAGCTGGCCCGCAAGAAAAACCAGCGCAGCCTGGAAGCGCCGTTTCTAGAACGGCTCAAGCTCTACCAGGCGGACCGGCCTTTCACCGCGCCTGAATGAGCGCCGGTCAGATGAAGCCCTTTCGCGGCTCGACTTGAGTCTTTGTCCACATCGGAGTTCGGATGTGAACACTGACCGCCGAGTGCTGGCTTGCCCGGAGCAGCCGCGCTCGTCATCTTCAGACCATGCGCCCGCTGCTTCTTCTCTCTGCCGTTGTCGCGTCGTTTTACCTTTGCGCCGGTCCAGCCAGCGCCGCGCCGCGCCCGCCCAACGTCATCTTCATCATCGCCGACGACCTCGGCTACGGGGACCTCGGCTGCTACGGGCAGAAGCGCATCCGCACGCCGCACCTCGACCGCATGGCCGCCGAGGGGATGCGCTTCACTCAGCATTACTCCGGCAACGCCGTCTGCGCGCCGTCGCGCTGTGTGCTGATGACCGGCAAGCACCCTGGCCACGCCTTCATCCGCGACAACCGCTCCATCCAGCCGGAGGGACAGCTCCCCATCCCTGCCGACTCGGTCACTGTCGCGAAGTTGTTTCAGCAACGCGGCTACGCGACAGGTGGCTTCGGCAAGTGGGGCCTCGGCGGTCCCGGCACGGCGGGCGAGCCGCTCAAGCAGGGCTTCACCCGCTGGTTCGGCTACAATTGCCAGGGAGTCGCGCACAATTTCTACCCGGCCTACCTGTGGGACAATGATCGCAAGCTGCCGCTGAAGAACGCCGTGTTCTCCGCGCATGACACCTTCAAGGACGGCGAGAGTCCGGCGGACCCGATGTCCTACGCGCGATTCCAAGGCACGGAGTATTCCTCCGATCTCATCTGGGAGCAGGCGCGGCGCTTCGTGCGCGAGGGCCGTGACAAACCTTTCTTCCTCTTCGCGCCGACGACCGTGCCGCACCTGGCGCTGCAAGTGCCGGACGACTCGCTTGCCGAGTATGCCAATGCGTTCGACGACCCGCCTTACGCCGGCGGCAAGGGCTACCTCCCGCACTTCAAACCGCGCGCCGCCTACGCCGCGATGATCACGCGGATGGACAAGGAAATCGGCGCGCTGATAAAGCTCGTTGCCGAACTCGGCCTCGATGAGAACACCATCTGGGTCTTCACCTCGGACAATGGCCCGCTGCACGGACGGCATGAGGGCCTCGCAGGCACGGACGCGACGTTCTTCAACTCCAGCGGCGGCCTGCGGGATGGCAAGGGCACGCTCTTTGAGGGCGGCTTCCGCGTGCCGGGCATCGTGCGGTGGAAGGGGAAGATCGCGCCCGGCCAGACCAGCAACCGTGTGACTGGCTTTGAAGATTGGATGCCGACCTTGATGGAGCTCACCGGTGCGCACGGAGTCACGCCGAAGGAATCGGACGGCGTCAGCTTCGCGCCGACGCTGCTGGGCGAGCGGCAGGACGCACGGGGATTTCTATATCGCGAGTTCCCCGGCTACGGTGGCCAGCAGTGCGTGCGCATCGGGGATTGGAAAGGGGTGCGCCAGAATCTGAAGCCCGCACCCGCCGCGAAGAAAGCGCCAGACTTCACGATTCAACTCTTCAACCTCCGTGACGACCCGGCGGAGACGACGAACGTGGCCGCGAGGTATCCCGATGTGGTCAACAAGATGGCCGACGTGATGCGCGCGCAGCACGTCGTGTCCGCCGAGTTTCCATTGCCCGCGCTGGATAAACGGTGAGGGGAGCGGCCACCAATGCCGACGCGTGAAACCCCTCACCCCTCGTCCGATGAAGGGAGAGAGAGGCGGAGAACGCGGCGGCCTGCGTTTCCCTCCCAACGGCATCGTTGGAAGAGTCACCGCTGCGCTGTCTTCGCGCTGGCGGCTCCGATGCAGAAGAGGTGTTTGTCGCCGCGCAGGTAGAGCTTGCCGTCGCTGATGGCAGGGGAGGCGTAGGTGGGTTCGCCCAGTTTGTTCTCCGCGACGAGCTCGTAGGTTTTTCCCGGCTTCACGACGTGGGCCACGCCGTCGTCGTTCAGGAAATAGACGAGGCCGTTGGCGGAGACGGGCGAGGCGTGGCTGCGACCAGTCTTCTCCTGCCAGAGCGGCTCGCCGGTCTTGGCCAGGAGGCAGTTCGCCATGCCGGTGTCGCCGACGACGAGGAAGTAGTCTCCCGCGCTGATGGGTGAGGACACGTAGGAAACCATGCTGGCCTTGGTGTGGTGCCATGCGACTTGCGGATGGGTGATCTCCGCATGGTGGTAGATGTCACCCAAATCGCCGCGACCCTCGTGGCGAAGGCCGAGCAGGTGGTGCTGCGGGAAACCAGCGGTGAGGAAGAGCAGGTCGGCGCGCTCGTTATAGACGAGCGAGGCGACGTATTGCTCGGTCGGGCCTCTGAAATACCAATGCTGCCTGCCAGTGTCGGGGTCGTAGCTGGCCAGTGAAAAGTCGCCGGAGAGAATCATCTGCGTGCGGCCGGAGAGCTGGCGGATGAGCGGCACGCAGTAGCTGCGGGTCTTGTTCGCGCGCGGGATTTTCCAGAGCGTCTTGCCGGTGTGCTTGTCGAGCGCGGCGAGGTAGCTGTCGCCGTCGTGGTCGCCATTGACGATTACCTTGTCGCCGTGCAGCACGGGCGAGGTGCAGAAGCCGTGGACGCTTTTGAATGCGCCGGGCCGCGCGAGCCACCGTTGCTTCCCGCTGAAGTCGTAGGCGGCGACAACCATTTCCTGCACGTCGAGGAAGGCGACGTAGATGAGCTTGCCGTCCGTGGCGGGGGTGCTGGAGGCGTGGCTGTTTTCGCGGTGCTTTTTCTCCAGCGGCGACTTCACGACGGTCTGTTCCCAAAGAACTTTGCCAGTGTGCTTGTCGAGGCAGAGGAGGCTGCGCCCCTCGGTCTCCGCGGCGGCCCCGACGGTCAGGAGCCGGTCGCCCCACACGATGGGAGAGGCGTGGCCACCGGCGAGAGGTGTCTTCCAAAGCACGTTCTCCGTGCCGCTCCATTTGACGGGGACGCTCTTCTCCGCGCTGGTGCCGTCGCCGCGTGGGCCGCGCCAGGCGGGCCAGTTCTCAGCGACAACAGGGAACGCGCAGGCGGCAAGGAGCAAGGCTGGGAAAACTTTCATGTGGCTGCAATGGACGGCAGGCGGGCCAACGGATTCACGGGGAGGAGGGCAGGAGGGGATTCAACGGGAAAGTGGAACCCGCAGTTGCCTCACGCGAAGGCGCCGTGCGGTAGGGCGTTCACCATCTGCTGTTGCGGGGTTGGCCTACGCCTTGTCGCCAGCCTGCTGTTCAGCCTTCTCGCGCTTGCGGTCGCGCCATTCCCAGAAGCGGGCAATGAGGATGCACACCTCGTAGAGCACGCACAGCGGCGCGGCCATGACCATCATGGTGAACGGATCACCCGACGGGCTGACCACGGCGCAGACGAAAAGGTTGATGACGATGAAGTAGGAGCGGAACCAACTGAGCTTCCTGGAGTCGAGCAGGCCGACCTTCACCACGGTCAGGATGATCACGGGCATCTCGAAGCTCAGGCCCATCGCCAGCAGGAATTTCGGCACCATGCTCAGGTATTCCTGCGCACGCCACTGGTCAGCGCTGAATCCAAGCCATTGAGAGAATTCGACTGTCATCCGCAGCATCAGCGGCAGGATGACGAAGTAGCAGAACGTCACGCCGGAGAGGAACAGGACGGTGCCCCACACGGCGAAGGGCTTGATGAACTGTTTCTCATTCACGCGCAGCGCGGGCAGGATGAACTGGCCGAGGAAATAAAAGACAAATGGAGCGGCGAGGACCAGGCCGCCAAAGAGCGCAAGCTCGATGGTGATCCAGATCACGTCCAGCGGGCCGAGGATGACCAGCTCGACCAGCGGGTCCAGCGCGGCGGGCGAATTGGTGGAGAGCTGCAGGCCGAGCAGCTTGTTCGTGCCGATGTCAACGGGGACGACCTGCACGCTGCGCACCTGGCCCGCTGCGTTGGTGTGGTTGAAATCGGGCTTGATGCCCAGCGCGGGGAGCTCGATCACTCCAAGGCGGTTCGTCCCCAGCATCAGTGGCACGCGTTCCAGCGGCTTGTTGGTCTTGAGCACCTCCTGCTGCGATTGTATGCGTGCCTCTTTGAGCGGCCAAATCAGCACTTTCACCAGGAAGTTGGCTCCCACGAGGCAGGCCATCATTGCCACCAGCACGCTGACGGTGACCTTGATGAGCATCCACCGCAGGTCTTCGAGATGGTCGAGGAACGGCTTGATCGGGCCACCGCCTTCGCCGCCGGGTTCATCGTCGGAGCGCAGGACGCTTGTGACGGAGCGGACGGCCTTGACGAACCCATGCTCCTCCTCCGGCGGCGGCGGCGTGTAGGCGGGATACTCATACTCGCCGGCGTGGTGGTGCGAAGAATCTTCGTGGTGCTGACCGGCGTGATGATCGGCGTGGTTCGGATCGTGGTTCGGATCGTCGTGATGGTATTCGCTCCCGTAGTCGTGCTGGTGCTCCTGGTGATACGGGTCTTGCTCGTGCGGCTCGGAACCGCTGTGGTCCGGCGGGGTTCCGCTGCTTGTGTCGCCAGCGGACGATGTGCGATCCAGCTCCGCCGAGGGAAAGCCTTCGGGGCTTTGCGGCACGGGCGTTGGGGCCACGCTGTCGGACTGCGGGACTGCGCCGGGTGGAGTGCCTGGTGCCCCCGCTTCAGCCGATGCGGGCGTCGCCGATTCGCCTGAAGGCGGGACACCAACCGACGCCTCCGATGCAGGACCGGCAGGGGACAGGGGTGCTCCCGTCACGGGCTGCGCCGGGGAGTCTTTGGATTGGGGCACGGACTGCCCGGCGGATGGCTTCACGTCATCCGCAGGGAAAGGCTGCTGGGGCACGCCCTCTGGCTCACTCGCCATGACCTAGACTCGCTGGAATTGACAGGGTCAGATCAGGCCTTGGGCGCAGCCGAAGACTGGGTGTCCTGTGGCGCTGGGGCCGGAGCCGCAGGCTTGGGGGCCGGCTCGGGTTTCGGAGGGGCGGCGTATTGGTCCTCACTAACAGAGCGATGCAGGTCATTCTGCATGTCGCTTGAGGCTTTTTTGAACTCCTTGATGCCCTGGCCGAGGCCTTTGGCAAGTTCCGGGAGTTTCTTG
The DNA here is from genome assembly GCA_016235545.1 of Verrucomicrobiota bacterium. Lineage (GTDB taxonomy): Bacteria > Verrucomicrobiota > Verrucomicrobiia > Limisphaerales > SXTU01 > SXTU01. The sequence continues at coordinate 13,253 of JACRKB010000092.1, forward strand.
GCCCCGAAGAAGATTAGGATCACGACGAGGATCGCGATCATTTCGGGCCATCCGAGCATTGCTAACATTTGTGCGTTCATGGTTTCACTAACTGTTTAGGTTTGCGAAACACATCAGGCGGATGCCGGCATCAGGCGGATGTCTTTCGGTGCCTGCTGCTGCCAGCAGGCGTCCGGCTGTTCGACGGGAGCAGCCGGAAGGCGTTCAAATCAATTCCTGGGCTTGAGCAGGACAAGTTCACCGCGGCGGTTCTTGGCCCACGCGGCCTCGGTGTGGCCGAGCTCGGCGGGCTTGTCCTCGCCAAGAGTCGTCGTGCGGAGACGGTCGGGGGAAATGCCGGCCTTCGCGAGCTGCGCACGGATGGCGAGCGCACGGCGCTCGCCCAAGGCGCGGTTGTATTCCTCCGTGCCGCGCTCGTCGCAATGACCCTCGATGAGCAGTTTGTTTTGCCGCGAAGCCTTCAACGCAGCGATGACAGGTTGCAGCTTGCCCAGCTCGCTGGCCTTCACGATGGCCTTGTCGTAGTCGAAATGAATCGTGTTCGCCGCGAAGGCGCTGCGGTCCATCGGCATGCCATCAAACTCGCCCTGATCAGCGGCAGGGATGCCACCCTGCTGCGTCAAACCCGGAATGCCACCGGGTGTGAGTCCGCTGGGAATGGCCGTCCCTACAGCGGGGTTGGATGACGGACCACTGGTGCCACCCGGAGTGATGCCATCGAGCGGACCCTTTGGGGTAGGGAGCTTGGTGAGGGCGTCTCCGCGCGAGTCGTCTGCAACGCTTGTCCGTGCCCCGTAAATGGGCGTGACGTTCTTCGGGTTCTTGGTCCGGCAGCCGGTGACGGCGACGACGGCGAGCAGGGCGACGGTGGCAAGCTTTAGGAAAATGGTGCGTTTCATAATTTGTGTTCGGCTGGTGAAAAACTTCAGCGTGCCCACGTGGGCTGGGAGCAATTTCCCAAATTCAGGGGCACATCCTTGACGCGCTTGGTGGGCACGTCAAGCAGAGACAAGGAAAGCGGGCCGCCTCGACCGCGCTTGCAGAACATCAGCGTGCGCGAGTTTGGCGCCCACGTCGCGTCCTGGCCCGTGCCGAGCGACTGCGCGTCGCCACCGGCGGCTGGCACTGTGCAAATCTCAAAGCCCCCGCCGCGCTGCGTGGTGACCGCAATCCACTTCCCGTCGGGCGACCAGTCCGGCTCGGTGGCGTTGAAGACGCCGGTGGTGCGGATGCGCTGTGCTGCGCCGCCGTTTGCCCCGATGCGGTAGAGCTGGGCCGGGCCGTCGTCACTCGACACATAGCAAATTGTCTGGCCGTCCGGCGACCAGCATGGCGAGGCGACACCCTCGCGCGAGCGCGTGAGCTGTTGCAAGCCGCGACCGTGGATGTCCGCGACGTAGAGGTCAGGCTTGCCGCCCTTGCTCAGGATCATCGCCACGAGGCGTCCGCCGGGCGCGACGGACGGCGACAAGTTCGAGCCGCCGTAGCGCGCGACGACATGCCGCTCACCGGTGTCGAGGTTGTGTGAGAAGACGTCGGCGTTGTTCAGCTTGTAGGAAGTGTAGGCGAGCCATTTGCTGCCCGGCCCCCATGAGGGTGCGGCGATGATGGCGTGGTCGGCGGTGATCGGCGCGGCAGCGTGGCCGTCATAGTCGGCCACGTAGATTTCGCCGGGGTTGTTGGCGGCTTTGACCTTAAAGGCGACTTGCGTCCTCGCGATGCCACGCGTCTGGGTGAGCGCGAAGATCACATCGTCCGCGAAGGCGTGGGCGAGCTGGCGCTGGCTCGCGCCGGTGTAGGCCTTGGAGAGGAGGTAGTTCTTCGCGCGGTCGGAGACGAAGCCTTCGAGGCGCGCGCCGTTGGTGCCATGCACGAGGACCGCAGCCTGCTCGGCACTGACGACGGCGCATCCGGCGACTTCGAGATCGAATCGCAGCGTGGTGGCGACTTCGCCGGTGAAGCCGCTGAGGGAGATGGGGATGGGCGCTGACGGGTCCGCCTTGCCATAGACTTTGAATGCCGGCTCCTGCGCGCGAGAGATGAGCGGCGCGGCTGCGGCGAAGAAGAGGCCGGCCAGCGCGGCGCGGCGCGGCATCGGGTTCGTGGAGGAAAGCTGAGATCGGTTTGGGTTCATCCGGTGGTGCGTTTGGCTTTGAGGTTGAAGTCTATGTTGAAGGTTCGTTGTGATTCGCGGAAACTTGCCGGGAACGGCTCGAACTGAATCACCTTTTGAAGCGTCTCGCGCACTGATCTGTCAATCGCGCTGTTGCCGCAGGGCTTGAGCAACTGCCACTCCAGCACGCGCCCGCTGCGCGCGACGGTCACGGTGACGCCCACGATGGAGAGCGCCTCGCTGAGGTTGGGCGGGACCAGCCACATCTGCTCGTAGGTGCGGACCATCATCTGGCCGTAGTCCAGGAAGGCTGCGGCGTTGGGACCGCCGCCGGCGTCGATGTGGATGTCCACCGGCGAGGAAAGTCCGCCCTGGATGCCGCCGAGGATGGATTTCATTTTCGCCACGCGCTGGAGGTGGGCTTGCTGGGCGGCCTTGGCGGCGGCGGCGGACTGGGCGCGCTCCTCGGCCTCAGCTTTTTGCCTCAACCTCGCGTCCTCGTCGGCTTTGCGGGAGACGAGAGCTTTCGTGTCGGCAATCTTGATGGTGGACTTGCTGGGCGAGGCCTTCGCGGGTGGCGGCTCCGGCTCCTTCGCCTTCTTGGTTTCCTTTTTGACGGGGGTTTCCTTGCCTTTCGGGGTGACGTGCGATGGGCGCGGCTCGACTTTCGTGATCTTGGGCGGCGGCTCCTTCGCGACCTCTTTTTTCTTCACCGGCTCGACGGCCTTGGCCTTTGGCGCGGGAGCTGGCGGAGCTGGCTCCACCGGGCGCGGCGGCTCGACGGTTTTCGGAACAGGAACTGGCTCCGTGATTGCTGGCGCGGCGGGCGCGGGTGTGGGCGAGGCAACTGGTGCGGGAGCGGGCGGCGCTTCGGCGGCCCGCAAGAGGGCGTCCAGCTCGCGGGCGCTGACGAGGTTGATGACGGGCGCGTTCGCGCGCGGCTTCTCCGGCAGGAAGGCGGGCGCGACGACGAGGATTGCGAAGAGCAGCGCATGCATCGCCGCCGAGGCGAGAAAGCATTTTGTCTGGAGCCGCTGGTTCACTCGGTGAATGGATTGGGATTGGCGGGAGCTAATTCACGCGCGGACGTGGATTCGACGGGAAGCGATGTGTCGTGCTCCGGCATCGTCGCGAATTCTTCGCCAAGGCGGGCTCGCATTGGCACCGGGCTTCACAGGTTGTGTGAAAACTTCACCACCGCACTGGAGTCGCTGTTTGCAGCAACGGAGTTGCGCCAGAGAGTAGCCCACGGCGCGAGCCGTGGGTGCCGCAGGCGACCGTCGCAAGCCCCGGAGGGGCGGCAGAAAACTCGGCCTGACGTCCAGAACTCGCGCCCTCTCTACCGCCGCTCTGCGGCTCGCCTCCTTCGCCCGAGTGACCCACGGCTCACGCCGTGGGCTACTCTCTGTCGCAACTCTCTTGCTTCGCCGAAGTCGGCCAAGTGCCGTGGAGTTTTCACACAGTCCGTTCAGCCGGGTGCCGATGAGAGGTTGCCCCCCCCGCTCGCCGGGCAAGGCCATCCAGCCATTTTCGCAAATGATAAATTTTTCTCCGGCTGATCGCTGACCGCTGATCGCTGAAAGCTTCATTGCTTCAACTCCGTGCTGAAGCTCACCTGTGTCATGCCGCGCCGGGTGCAGCGGTCGAGCAGTTGCATCGCGTGGTCGAGCTTGCCGTCCTTGTCGCCGCGCACGCGGATGATGAGGTTCGGGTTCGCGCGGAAGTCGGCGACGAGCTGCGCCTCGATCTGATCGAGCGTCAGCGGACGTTTCTGGAGGCGGAAGTTCCCGGCGCGGTCGATCTCCACGGTGCGGATGTCCTCGGCCTTGGGCGGGCGGGCCTGCTCTGGCCGCGCGCTCTGGCCGGGCAGGTTCATGTCCAGCGAGCCTTCGAGCATCGGCGTGGTGATGATGAAGATGACGAGCAGCACGAACGCGAGGTCGAGCAGCGGCGTGATGTTGATCTCGCTCAACGTCACGAGGGAGTTGCGTTGGGAGAAGCGTCTCATTGGATGCCTAAAATCCGGGCGCCGCCGAGCAGAAGCCAGAGAACCAGCCCGCCGACCAGCAGGAGGGCAGCCGGCCTGTTCCATCGCTGGAAACGTCGCCTCAACCAGCCGCGTCGCCAGCGCGGGCGTTTGAAATCAAGTTTGAACACGCTGAAATCCCTGCCGACGTTGCGGAGGGGTTGGTGGCACTTAATGCAACGGCTGGTGGTGCGCAGGTTTGATTTGTGGCACTTCCGACATTTGAGGCGCAGGTGCGCCCCGCAGGCGGAGCAGATGTCGGACGTGCGGTCGTTGAACGCGCCACACTTCACGCAGTGGACAGGCATGTCCCTCTGTGCCCGGGGCGGCATCGAGATGTTCTGCTCGTCACTCATCCTTGAGGAATTCTGTCTCCAGCTTCGACGCCAGCTCCTGGGCGAAGTTGTCCAGCTCGACCGTCTGGACGCGCAGATGATGCACGAGCCAGTTGTAGCCAAACATCGAGGGGATGGCCACGAGGAGCCCGGCGACCGTGGTGATGAGCGCCGCAGCCACGCCGGGGGCCATCGCCGCGAGGTCCGCGCGGCCCGCCTGCGCCACCCCGGCGAAGGTGTCCATCACGCCCCACACCGTGCCCAGCAGGCCCAGGAACGGCGCGCCGCTCACCGCCAGCGCGAGCAGGATGATGCCGGACTCGAGGGCGAGCGCCTCACGCGCGACCGCGCTCTCCAGCGTGCGCTTGATATGCTCCATGGATTTGAGGGAGACGTGCTTCTTGCGCGAGCCATCGGGCTGTTTCAGCCGCGCCTCGGTCTCCACGCAGCCCTCCTGATACACGGTGAAGAGCGGGCAGCCCTCGACCTGCACGCGCCGGTCGTGGATGTCCAGCACGGTCCTCTGCGCGCGGAACTCTGCCATGAAGAGATCGTTGAGCCGGCGGGCGCGGCGCATCTGCAGGCTCTTGGAAACCATGACGGACCAAGCGAACATGGAGAAGATCACCAGGAAGATGATGATGACCTTCGCCTCGATGGTGGCCTTCTCCCAGATGTAGGTGATCTGGGAATTCGTCCCCGCAGCGAGGATGTAGAGCGGCAAGTTCATGAAGCAAAAACAACTGGGAGCGTAACGGCGTGTTTGGTGTAACGCCCGGCGGAAGCGCGGTCAAAACAAACGTGTCGCATGCGGGTGGTCAGACGTGAAAAAGGGCCGCGTGCTCCCGGTGAGTGGGCAGGTGAGCAGGAACGCTCTCGTCCCGCTTTCTCACCTTCTCACTTTCTCACCTGCCCGCTTTCCAGTTCCAACCCTCCGCCAAAAGCAAAAGCGCCCCGCGCGTGAGCACGGGGCGCTTGGGAATTTCAACTTAAGGCTTAGTTGGCCTTCTCAGTCTTCTCGCCGGCGGACACCCAGCCGGAGATGCCGGCGGAGAGGTGCTTGATGTTCTTGTAGCCGAGCTTCTCAGCCGCGTTGGCGGCGGCCTTGTAGGCGCTGCAGCTCGGGCCGCCGCAGTAGGCGACGACGAGGGCGTTCTTGTCCGCCGGGAGGGCGTCGGCGAGCTTCGCCTTGGCCGAGGCGAAATCAATCGCGCCGGGGACATGCTTGTCCTTGTAGGAACCGGTGCCCATCACGTCAATGACGGTGACCTTCTTGTCGGCGATGGCCTTCTTCAGGTCGGCGATGCTGATGTCGGGGAACTCGCCAGCGAAGGCGGATCCAGCGACGAGGGTGGCGGCGAACAGTGCGAACAGTTTCTTCATGATGCTACAGGGTTTTGTTTTGTTTTGTTTATGCGCCGGATTAGCAGCGCGGTGAATACGACGCAGGCTTGCGGAAAACATTCAAGCTTCAAAACCCGCTCCCAGCGAGCCCCATCGTTCCTCTCACCCCGGCTCCCGCACCCAGCGCCGGGCCTTGGATTCAAAACGCGGCAGGCTCCCAGGCTCGGCGAGCACCACCGGCACACGCAAGGCCAGGCTCGCCTCGAACGCCCCCGCCAGCCGGCCCGCGAGGCCGCAGTCTGAGCTCCCGGCCGCCAGTTCCACGGTCACGATCAATTCCGTCAGCGCATGCCGCTGGCTCACCCGCACTTGATATTCCGCCACGCCGCCGGTGCGCCGGATGATTTCCTCGACCGCGCTCGGATACACATTCACCCCGCGCACGACAATCATGTCATCCACACGTCCCAGGATGCCGCCTTCGAGCGCGAGGTCCGTGGAACCGCAGGGGCAGGTTGAGAGTTGAGGGTTGAGGGTTGAGAGTTGGACCAAATCGCCTGTGCGGTAGCGCAGGAGCGGGGAGCCGGTGCGGCCGAGATTCGTCAGGATCAACTCGCCCGTCCCGCCCGTGCCGACGGGCTGGCCGGTGGCGGGATTGACCACCTCGGCGATGAAGGCCCGCTCGATGACGTGCAGCACGCCGGGCCGCGCGGGGCAGCCGTAGCTCACCGGGCCGACCTCCGTCATGCCGTGGTGATCATACACGCGAGCTCCGGGCCACAACTCCGCGAGCCGCGCCCGCGTGGCCGGGATGCTTCCGCCCGGTTCGCCCGCCACGCTGAGCGTCGTCACCCGCGAACGGCGGAGATCAATGCCCTCTTTCGCCGCGACTTCGGCGAGATGGATCGCATACGTCGGCGTGCAGCAAAGAACCGTCGCGCGCAGATCGAGGATCGCTTGCAGCCGCGCCACACTCGTCATGCCGCCACCGGAGAAGACCAGACAGCCCAGCCGTTGCGCCGACTCGAACGCCGTCCAGAAACCCAGGAACGGACCGAAACTGAACGCGAAGAAGATTCGGTCCGCCGCCGTGGTGCCGGCCTTGCGGTGGACCGTCTCCCAGTTGTCCAGCATCCACGTCCAGCTCTCCGGCGTGTCCAGCCAGCGCAGCGGCCTGCCCGTGCTGCCGCTGGTCTGGTGGCAGCGCGTGTAGCGCTCCAGCGGAAAGGTGAGGTTGGTGCCGTAGGGAGTGTGTGCGAGCTGGTCGGCCACGAGTTCTGCCTTCGTCGTGAAGGGGCAGCGCGCGCTGAACTCGGCGAGACTCGCCACGCCATCGAGCAAGCCCGTGCCCGCGAGCTTGCCCGCGTAGAACGGATTCGTCCGCAGCGCGACGAGCAGGACGTTAAGTTTGCTGAGCGTATCGTTCACAGAGCATCGACCACTAACCTGCACTGACCTGCACTAATCCGAATCCATGCAGTTGAGCCACGGATGGAACACGGAACAAACACGGAACAGCAGGCGACTTTCTTGATGATGCGTGCCAGGTTCGCCACCGCCGTTTGGCGCGCAGGCTCGTCTCCTTGCAAGGTTGTCGCTTCTTCGTCCCCATCCGTGTTTCGTCTGTGTTCCATCCGTGGCTAAAGAATCGGTCCGGCTAATGGGAACTCGTTCCAATGTCTCCATTAGTGCGGGTCAGTGCAGGATAGCGGTTCAGTCATCCCGCCAAAGGCAAAAGGCGCGAAGAGGATTTCCCTTTGCGCCTCCTGTGCCTTGTTGTGGCAAATCATCTGCGGCTCACTTCCCTGGCGGTTGCAACTCTGGGTTCGCTGGCGCGGTGACGGCGGCGGGTTTCTGCGGCGCAGGCGGCGCGGGCTTGTAGAAAGTCACCAGCGTCCCACCGAGCGCGGCCAGCAGGATGCCCACCCAGAACATCGGCTTGACGCTGCCCCAGCCGCCCGCCGGCGGGTGCGTGACCAGAGCGTAGAGCGCGTTGACCACCGGCGCGCCGGCGAAGACGATGGACATCACCACGGCGGGCGTGCCCTTCGCGCCGAAGGCCAGCAGCACGCCCAGCGCGCCCACCGCCCCGACGATGCCCGCGATGAGCGACCACCACAGGCCCTTGGCCGGGAATGCCCACGACGCGCCGTTGAGCGCAAGGATGGCCAGCGGCGCAAGCACGGCGGTGAGGAAGTAGGCCACACCCACGAAGAGAAACGCCTTGATGCGCCCGTTGGCGGGGTCTGCCATGCCCATCGCGCCAGTGTGGAGGAAGACGCCATAGACGCCCCATGAAACGACGGTGAGCAGCGCCCACCCCAGCCAAGCCATGCCCGGTCCCGCAGAGTTTTCAGTGCCCATAAAGCGCAGCGACTCTAGGAGAGGGGCGGAGGGAGTTCAATCGGTTTGTCCGCTCAACGCCTGTCCGGTCCAAACAGAAGCCGGCCGCAGCTCATACCAATTCCCAAAGCCAGTCGGGGGAATGGAAGCAGGATGCCACGATGCGCGTCTTCAACCTTCCCCGGAGAAGTGGAGAAAACCAACGGCCCGCCAAGTCCCGCGATTTCAACCCCTGAACCTCCGCCTCTGCGTCCGTCCCGTCTCTGCGGTGCTAACTTGCCATCCCACCAAATCACATTCCGAACTGGTGTCAGTTCCTTGAAACCGGGCGACAATTCCCTTCCTGCTCGTAATCTTGATCCTAATCCTGCTCCTTCCCATCCCGCTACAGTTGAGGAGCAGGGTTAAGATCAAGATTATGAGCAGGAGGAGGGAAGGGCCGCTGGCTCAGACCCGCGATGGAAGGCGTCGGCGAAGACGCCGGTGATTTCAAAGCCCGCCTTGCGGTTGAGTTGCCGCGTCCAGAGGTCACGTATGGCAGGGTCGTCATCCACGAGGCGGAGAGAAATGAGTTTGTTCATCTTAGAATTGATGTCCGCGCAGGATCACGGAAAATCTCCTCCCCGTGGCAATTTGGAAAACACCGGCCTGGTTGGAGCCTTGAACCTTACGGCGGAAGCGTGGCCCATTCAGCGTATTGCCTGAAATCGAGAGGTTTGCCGTTCTTGCCCATTGGAACTGCGCGGATGTATTTCCGGTCAATCAGTTGTTGCCAGGAATTTGGAAAGCTTCCGACTTGATCGAAGAACTTTTCTTTCAATCCACGTAATTCGGCGGGGTTGGCCGGCTCCCCCGGGTGCCCGGCGCGTGAGGAAACCTGACGAGGAGCAGACATGGGAGAGGGTGCGGCTACTGGACTGCCAGGTGCCACCGCTGGACCGGCTGGAGCGGCCTGCTCCAATGGGGCAGGGCTCGCCGCCGGCGCTACAGACTTCCGGCGACAACCGCCCAAAACAACCAGTAGAACGAGAAGCCAGCGCATAAATCGGTAGGGCAGTGAATCAGGTCCGAAGGCTAGCGGAATGAAGCCTTGTTCGTGAGATACACCCAATCCAAATTCAATCCCGCACTGGCAAACGGCCCGGTTCCGATGCCGTTCCAAGTCCGGGTCCGTCCATCCTGCACCTTGACCATTTCAGTGTGCCCATCGCTGAAGTTCAGCGGATACGACCCGTCATGATGTGAGGCTGGCACGTCATTTTGACTCGTCTGAGTCGTCATGTGAGTGAGGAAGAATCCGTCATTCATGCTACGCTCATTCTCATCCAGAAAAACGTAGCGATTGGCGGGCTGATCGATTTCAGCCAACCGGTAAAAGACCTTGGCGCCAGTTGTGAAATTATCGCGACCGGCCATGAAATTATTCGCTGAGTAGCTCCGAAGTCTGTCCTGTCCCAAAGAGGCTCCAGCAGTCGCCACCGTCGAGTCATTCTTAAATTTGTCTGCGGGGCACTTGTAGGCTTTGAAGTTGCCGGCCATGTAGCGGTTGAAGAGCGGCCGTGTGATGCCGTAGGTGTTTGTTGTGTAGTTCATCACGGCGGGGTCCAATTTTGGAGCATCATTTGCGTGAAGGGTTGGCCGCATTTCGTAGAACGGATCGTTTCGCATGTCTCCGATGACCCAGGCTTCCGGGTTTTTGACGTTCCCCGGTCCCCAGTTGCCTCCGCCAGACGGATTGTAATAGAGGTGCACCTGCACGAGCCGGTCGTCAGACTCTGACAGGTATAGATGCCACGCCGTGGCAAGCTGCTTGAGGTTGTTGAGCGTCAGTGTGGCGGTCGCCTTCATCTTCGCCTTGCTCAAGGCCGGCAGGAGCATCCCAGCCAAAATCGCGATGATGGCGATGACGACGAGCAGTTCGATGAGTGTGAAGGCCAGCACGGTATCGGACCGGCGGGCCGTGCGGTGGGTGGGCTTCGTGTGGCGCATAAGCGAGCGTTGGTTTGACTGTGTCGCTCACTCTAGTCGTGAGGAGTTGGCTGTCAATCGGCAGTTCAGGTGTCCGCACCTGCGCACCTGCGGGGCGCATCCCGGTTGATTGGAGCAAGGCTTTGGACAAGTTGATTTTCACCAACTGCTGAGCAGCGGCAGAAAGCAGCCCAGGCCGAGCCCAAGGAGGGCGGCAGCCAGTTGGCTTGGGCATGGTTCTGCGGCCTGAAGGCCGCGCTCCTGGCCGACGGCTCGCGTCCAACTTCGGAGTTCGGGCCAGGTCCCAGGTTCACCGTTCGTATTCGTGCCGCAATTCCTCCAGCGGCACTCCACGGTAGTAACCCGCCGTCACCCGCCACATCAGCGCATAAGTCCGCAGCACGCCCAGCTTGCGAAATTTCCGCGCCGAGGTGACGACCGTGGCGTCCGCCAGCGCGAGGCGGCCCAGCGGACGCAGCCGCGCGCACAGCTCGAACTCCTCCATCAAGGCCACGTCCGGCACGCCCCCGATGCGCGCCAGGGTATCGCGCCGCAGGAAAATCCCCTGATCCGCCATCACGCGCCGCGCGACGAGCAGCCGCCACCAGCACTTGAAACGCGATGCGCGCACGAGCCAGCTCGGCGGGTCTCGGAAAACTTTGTAGAACCCGCCCGCCACCACGCCGGGCTGTGCCAGACACGCCAGCAACGCCCTGCCGGCTTCCGGCGGAACCCACGTATCCGCATGCAGGAGCAAGATGACTTCCCCCCTCGCCCGCTCCGCGCCCGCGCGTAGCTGCCGCCCGCGCCCCGGCGCGCCATGCACGAGGACGCATCCCGCCGCCTCCGAAACCTTCACCGTGTCATCCGCGCTCCCGCCGTCCGCGATGACAATCTCCCTCACCTCCGGCACCTGCCGCAGCCGCCGCAGCGTCTCCGGCAGCTCAGCCGCCTCATTCAGCGTCGGGATGATGACGGAGATGCTGGTGGCGGTTTCGTTCACGGGCGCAGTCTAGAACGGCAACCCGCCTTTTGACAGTCACGCAGCGACGATGGAGCGCCTGACACCGACCAAAGAGATTCCTCATGTGTCGGCTCAGCTCAAACTCCGAGATGGAGTGGCCGCAAAAAAACGCAAGGAGACGCTAAGAGAAGAGATTGCGGTCAAGGCTGCGCGCAGTGAAACAGTTCCGGGCAAAGTGATGAAAGCCAGTGTGTGCTTTGCGTCTTCTTGCGCTCTTTGCGGCCAGCTTCGGAAACAGGGTTCAAATCGCTTCCGGCCTTTGTGCTTGCGGCTCGACTTTCCCGTCCCGGCTGGAAATCCTCCCAACATGACACGCATGAAAAACAGCTCCCTGTGCCTCGCCGTCGCTCCCGTGGCGATGCTGGTATTCGCAGCCTGCAATCAGGCGGGTGCCGCGCCGCCCGCCGCGCTCCCCGTGCCCCCGCTTGTCAACGAGTGCGCGCCGGGCATTCGCGGCGGGCGCCTGGTCCTCTCCACTTTCGGCGACCCCAAGACCTTCAACCCCATCGCCTCCAACGAAGGTTCCTCCGAGGACATTTACAGGTTCATCTTCTCATCCCTGCTCACGTTGGACATGCCTTCCCAGAAGATGCTCCCAAGCCTCGCGGACAAATGGTCCGTCGCCGCCGATCAAAAGACGTGGACCTTCAAGCTGCGCCAGGGATTGGTCTGGAGCGATGGCAAGCCGCTCACCGCCGACGATGTCGTCTTCACCTTTCAAGTCATCTACGATCCCGATGTGCCGAACCCGGCCATTGACCTGCTGAAGGTGGACGGCAAGCCCTTTCTCGTCACCAAGCTCGACGCCCTGACCGTGCAGTTCGTCACGCCCGGGCCGTGCGCACCATTCGAGGAGAACGTTGGCAACACGCCCATCCTTCCCAAACACATCCTCGCCGGGAAACTCGCCGCGAAGAAATTTGTCTCGGCCTACGGTGTGGACACGCCGCCCGCCGAGCTGGTGGGCAGCGGCCCCTTCAAGCTCAAGCAACACAAGGCCGGCGAGTTCACCCTGCTGGAGCGCAACCCCAACTACTTCGTCGTGGACAAGGCCGGCACGCGCCTGCCCTATCTCGACAACCTGATGTATCAGGTCGTGCCCGACATGAACGCCATGTCGCTGCGCTTCCTCAAGGGCGAAAATGACCTCCACGAGTTCCTCCGGCCCGACGAGGTTGAGCGCTTCAGGTCAGAGGCCACGAAGAGCGGACGCTTCCAGATAAAGGAGCTGGGCATCGGCCTGGAGCGCGGCTTCCTCTGGTTCAACCAGAACACCAACCTCAACGCAACGACTGGCAAGCCCATCGTGGAGCCGAGGAAACTCGCGTGGTTCCGGCAGCAGAAATTCCGGCAGGCCATTGCCCACGCCGTGGACAGGCCCAGCATTGTGAAGGCCGTCTATGCCGGCAAGGCGCAGGCCAACTTCGGCTACATCACTGCCGCCAACAAAAAGTGGCTCGCCGGCGGCCTGGCCGAATATCCCTTCGACCCTGCCCGCGCCCGCGCCCTGCTCAAGGAAATCGGCATCCTGGACCGCAACGGCAACGGCATCCTGGAAGACGCGCAGGGCAACGAGATCGAGTTCACCTTCAACACCAACACCGGCAACAACGTCCGCGACAAGATCGCCATCTTCATCCAGGCCGACCTGAAAAAACTCGGCATCAAGGTCAATTACCAGCCCATCGAGTTCAACACGCTCATCACCCGCATCAATGACACCTACGAATACGAGTGCGTCCTCCTCAGCCTTGGCGGCGGCAGCACCGACCCCTCCTCCTCGATGAACGTGCTCAAGTCCGACGGCTACACGCACGAGTGGTTTCCGAAGCAGAAGACACCCTCGACACCTTGGGAGGCGCGCATTGATCAACTCATGGACGAGCAGCACAAGACGCTGGACTTCGCGAAGCGCAAGGCGCTCTTCGACGAAGTGCAGCAGATCATGAGCAGCCAGGCACCGCTCATCTACACCGTCTCGCCCATAAGCTACGTGGCCGTCCGCAACGAGATCGCCAACCTCCGCCCCTCCGTCCTGAGCTACTACCGCGTCTCGTGGAACGCCGAGGAGCTTTACTTCAGAAAGAAGTAGTGGCGGCAGGCGGCCCCGCCTGCCGTGGAGGTGGGCATTTCGCCCGGAGGCCCGAATGCTGGGCTCGCCGCAGAGATTTCAGCCCGTTTGCCGAAGTCGCAGGCTGAATGCCTGTGACCTCGCAATTCGGGTTGAACCCGATTTCCGAAATTGGAACCGCAGGGGACGCGAGAAAGGCGGACGGAGCGCGGCGTTCACGCCGCAGGAGGCCGGGGAGGAAAAGTGCATTCGGCTGCCGGTTGGTTTGGGCACGTCTCTGCGGCCTGAAGGCCGCGCTCCTGGCCGACAGTTCGCATCCTACTTCGGAGTTCGGGTTCAACCCGAATTCCGAAGTCGGCGGCGGGCGAAGCCCGCCCGGCGCGGGGAGCGCCCGCCGCTGGCGGGCGGTTTTCGGCGGCCCGCCGAAAACCTCGTTCCACTCACCTTTTTCCGGCCCCGACAAGCCAGTGAGTGAACGAAGGTTTGGGCGGGCCGCCCAAACCTGCACGCGGGCCGCGTGCGCTCCCCATCCCACTTCGGAGTTCGGGTTCAAACGGCCGGGGCAATTTGGGACCCCTGCGGGGATGCGTCGTCTGGACGCGCTGACCGAAGCTCGGCACAATCGCCGCTGGGATGAACTCTGGCTGGCCGCCTGAATGGGGGGCAGTGTCCAAGATGCGCCCTTCTCCAGCCTGGCGGTGGCTTTCGCCTTCCCGGCACTGCGGCGGCGTGGTTCAGTTCGCGCCTTGACCGGCACGTTCATCAACACGGCGGCGATTCTCGTCGGCGGCTTCGTCGGGCTGACTGCGGCGCGCCAGCTCTCCGCGCAGACGCAGACGCGCATCAAGCTCGCGCTCGCGGCGTTCACCCTTTACGCCGGAGCGAGCATGGTTTGGCAGGGCACTGGCGGGAGCCTCGGCACTGTGCTCAAGCAGCTTGGCATCGCGATGCTTGCGCTGGTGCTGGGCAACGCGCTGGGCATGGCGCTGCGGCTCCAGGCCGGATTGAACAAGCTCGGGCGCTTTGTGAAGGAGCGCATCGCCAAGGCCAGCCCGGCGGACGACAACCGCTTCAGCGAGGGCTTCGTCACCTGCACGCTGCTCTTTTGTGTCGGGCCGATGGCGATCCTCGGCGCACTCGAGGACGGCACGAGCGGCGACTTCAAAATCCTCGCCATCAAGTCCGCGTTGGACGGCCTGGCGGCGATGGGCTTCGCGGCGACGTTTGGCCCCGGCGTGCTGCTGGCCGCGCTGCCGGTGCTCGCGTATCAGGGCACGCTCACGCTGCTGGCGCACGCGCTGGCAGACCAACTCCACGATCCGCTGCTGCTCGGCTCCATCCGCGTCACTGGCGGTCTGGTGGTGATGTGCATCACCGTCGTCATCCTCGACGTGCGGAAAGTTCCACTTGCAAACTACCTGCCCAGCCTCGCCGTCGCGCCGCTGCTGACGCACTGGTGGAGGTGATAACGAGTTGGGGCTTCGCATCAGTGGCGCAGCGAAGGCGCGGAGGCCCGCACGCCGCGGGGCAGGAGGAGGCGGCCCAGCCAGTTGAAGGGATGAACCTCGCGTGTCGGCTGGTCGGCGCAGACCAATGGTCGGCCTTCGCTCGCCCAGTCGAAGATCGCGCCTTCAAGGTTGAAAACTTCCCGGTGCCCGGCGCGAGCGAGCCGCTTCGCCATGACGGATGAGCGAAAGCCCGCCGCGCAGTAGCAGACGATGGGTTGCGTCGTCGGCACGTTCTCCAGCACGGCTTTCGCTGCATCGCTGAACTCCACACGTCGCGCACCAGCGAGATGGCTCACGGCGAATTCCTCCGGCTGTCGCACATCGAGCAGCAGCGGCTGAGGGCGCGAGCTGTCCGCGAGCCACGCGGCGAGCTGCGCGGGCGGGAGCTGCCGCACTTGCGGGAACCAGACGCGCATGAACACGCGGGCCAGTGCGCGAAGCAGGGCGCTCATCAATGCACATGGAACGGCCCGCCCGCATACATGTAGAGCGAGACGATGCCGAACCAGACGGCCACCACCGTGACGTCCGCGACCACCGCCACCGGTGTCATCACCACGCGGAAGGCCGTGCTGCTTTGGTCCACGTAGGTCGGCAGTTGGTGCGGGCCATCCGGCACGCCGTCGCGGACGATGGTGAAGCTCTTGCTGTCAGCCGCGAGCTTGAGGTAAAGCGGCGGGGCAGGCGCGGGCTGGCCCGCAACGATGACCGGGACTTCCACCCAGCCCGCACCGGGAGCCGGGCTGGTGAAGCTGGGTTTGCCTCGGGCTGCCAGCGTCTTCGCACTGTCCGGGAGAAAGAACGCGCGTCGGCGGATGGAGCTGTCCTTCTCGCGCCGCTCGTCATACGAGACCTTGAGCCGCGACGACGGCGGGCGCTGAAACGTCTTGAGTGTCGCCGTGCCCGCAGGCTCGTAGTGGTCCGTAAGGCCCGCGTCCGACCAGAGCTTGTGGGTGAGGCCGTATTCCTCATACGTCTGGCAGCCGGTGAACGGGAGCGCACCGGCCAGCAGCAGGGCGGTGAGGGAGCGCGTCGGCTTCATGTGCGAGTGGCGGATTGAAACACCCTTTCCTCCGCCCCGCAAGCGGACCATCCTCCCGCCATGCTCATCACCGGCATCCTCAATCCCGCCCTCAACTCCCTTCTCGCGCGCGTTCGCCACACGAACACACTCGTCATCGTGGACCGCGGCTTCCCGCTCTGGCCGGACATCGAGACCGTGGACATCTCGCTCGTGGACAACGTGCCCACCGTGCTGCAAGTGCTCGCCGCCGTGCGACAGAACTTCTGCGTCTCCCAGGCCTACATGGCCCGGGAGTTTGTGAAAGAAAACTCACGCAAGACGAAGAACGAGTTCCTCCGCGCGCTGCGGGGCTGCGCCGTGGACTTCGAGCCGCACGAGCAATTCCGCCAGCGCGTGCCGGAAGCCATCGGCATCATCCGCACCGGCGACACGATTCAGTATGCGAACATGGTGCTGGTGTCGGGTCGGTAACAAGGTGGCGCTTGGCGGACCGGGCACTGAAAGCTGAATCCAGAACTCCGAACCCAAAACTCGGAAAGGGCTTGCCCACCATTTTCCCCGCCCGCGATACTCCACCTCATGAAACACGTCCGTCTCGGCATCGTCGGCCTCGGCAACATCGGCAAGTTCCACGCCGGCTACCTCCTCGACAAAAAAATCTCCCGCTGCGAGCT
The DNA here is from genome assembly GCA_016235545.1 of Verrucomicrobiota bacterium. Lineage (GTDB taxonomy): Bacteria > Verrucomicrobiota > Verrucomicrobiia > Limisphaerales > SXTU01 > SXTU01. Next base: position 29,683 of record JACRKB010000092.1, read on the forward strand.
GGCCGCCGTCAGCGACGCCTTCGCGCCAGGCCTCGCGCCCTACCAAAACCGGCCCGGCCTTCAGACCTTTGCGAGCTGCGAGGCGATGATTCGCTCGGGCGCGATTGACGCCCTCATCGTCGCCACCCCGCACTTTCTCCACACCACCATCGGCATTGACGCGCTCAAGAACGGGCTGCACGTCATGGTTGAGAAGCCCATCTCCGCCCACAAGGCCGACGCCGAGCGGCTCATCGCGGTGGCCCAGGCGCATCCCAAGCAAGTCTTCGGCGGGATGTTCCAGATGCGCGTGGAGCCGCGTTACCAGAAGATCAAGCAGCTCCTTGCCAGCGCGGACTTCGGCCAGCTCGTGCGCGTGAACTGGGTCATCACCGACTGGTTCCGCACTGAAGCATATTACGCCAGCGGTGGCTGGCGCGCGACGTGGAAGGGCGAGGGCGGCGGCGTGCTGCTCAACCAGTGCCTGCACCAGCTCGACATGCTGCAGTGGCTTTGCGGCATGCCCAAGACCGTGCGCGGCTTCTGCCAGCTCGGGCGCTATCACAACATCGAGGTCGAGGACAACATCACCACCTTCATGGAATGGGCCAACGGCGCGACCGGCGTGTTCATCTCCTCCACCGGCGAAGCCCCCGGCACCAACCGCCTCGAACTCTGCGGCACACGCGGCAAGCTCGTCGTCGAGGACAACAAGATGCGCTTCACGCGCAACGAGTCGGACATGATCGAGTTCAGCAAGACCTCGAAGAGCGGATTCGCCAAGCCCGACGCGTGGAACTGCGAAATCCCCTTCGAGCCGGCGACCAACCCGCACGGCATCCTCATCCAGAACTTCGTGGACGCGATCCTCGATGGCACGCCCCTCATCACGCCCGGCGCGGAGGGCATGGGTTCCGTCGAGCTGGCGAACGTCCTCCTCTACTCCTCACTCATCAACCAGAGCATCGAGCTGCCGATGGACAGCAAGGCGTGGGAGAGCAAGCTCAACGAACTCATCGCCAACTCGCGCCACGAGAAGAAGGTGGTCGTGAGCACGGCGGAGGATTTCACGAAGTCGTTTAACAAGTAGCGCGGGCCGTTCTGCCGCAGGCCGGTATTGATTTCCGGACACGAGCCGCCTACGTTCGGCCACAGCATGGAAACCACACTCGACCTACCGGTGGTGAGCGACCAGCACGCGTTCAACTTGGAACGCTGGGAGGAAATCTGCGCTGATCCTGTGCTGGCCGCGTATGAGTTCCGCATCGAAACTGACCGCTATGGTCATCCCACTATGATGCCCCCGCCCGGAATCGACCACGGTGCCTATCAGTCAACCATCAGCTTTCACCTCCGCCGGCTGCTCAAGGGCGGCAAGGTTCTCACCGAGTGTCCAGTCTCCACCGCAGACGGGATCAAGGGAGTGGACGTGGTGTGGATCTCGACGGCGCGCATCGTCGAGGCCCGCCGGAACAACGTGCTCGTGCGTGCTCCCGAGATTTGCGTGGAGGTCATTTCACCAAGCAACACACGCGACGAAATCGCGGAAAAGAAACGGCTCTATTTCAATGCGGGTGCCGACGAGGTCTGGCTGTGCGACGCGCGGGGACGTATGACCTTTTTCTGCAAAGCCAACCCCGGGCAAGGCAGAGCTTCGTCCGCGCTGTGCTCCAGATTTCCAGTCCAGTTGAGTGAATGAGCGGCAACCTTTCCACGCTGCCGATGAGCAATAAGGCTTGGGAGAAGCAGCCGCCGAGGTGAGGAGGCGGACTTTGTTGCGTTCGGAAGAATCCGCCTCGTGACCTCGGCAGCTACCCTGTTCACTCCGGCGCTTGCGGGCGGGGGACGGGGCGGAGGCGGGCGCGGATCATCGTGGCACGGAGGATGTCGCGCTCCTCGGCGCCGAGCTTCTCGGTGTGCTGCTGCTGGAGGTGCGCGGGCTGGGTGAGGAGGAAAAGCTCGTCGGTGAGGGAGCGGTCGAGCTTCTCGAAAAGGCCCAGCTCTCCGCCGAGCCGCAGGAGGGAGAGCAGGTTCATCGTCTCCTTGGAGGTGATGGTGTGCGCGTTGGCGAGGATGCCGTAGGCGCGTCCGATGTGGTTGAAGACGATCTTGGACTTCTTTTCGAGCAGCAAGAGGCGCGCGTTCTCCTCCTCTTCGATGATCTGGTTGAGAGCCTTGCTGATGCGCTCGATGATCTGCGCCTCGGACTCGCCCAAGGTCATCTGGTTGGAGACTTGGAAGACGTTGCCGAGGGCCTCGGTGCCTTCGCCGTAGAGGCCGCGGACCGCGAAGTTGAGTTTGTTCGCTGCGTTGATGATGCGGGTGATCTCCTCGGCGAGGACGAGGCCGGGAAGGTGGAGCATGGCGCTGACGCGGATGCCGGTGCCGAGGTTGGTGGGGCAGGCGGTGAGGTAGCCCAGCTCGGGGCTGAAGGCGAATTCGAGCCTGGTCTCGAGCGCGGAGTCGAGGGCGTCAATGGCCTGCCAGCAGGCCTTGATTTGCAGGCCGGGGCGCAGCGCCTGCATGCGCAGGTGGTCTTCCTCATTGATCATCAGGCAGAGGGTTTCCTCCTGGTTCACGACGAGGCCGCTGCCCGAGCCTTTGGCGGCGTGCTCGCGGCTGATGAGGTGGCGCTCGACGAGGATTTGCTTGTCGAGCGCGGACAGGTCGTCCATCGCGGCTGCGAAGTGCGGGGCCAGCTGCGGGAGGCTCTCAACGGCGGGCTGAACGGTTTCAAGGACGCGGATGCGGTCGGGCTTCTTGGCCCACGAGGGGAAGGGGTGCTTGCGGAGGTTGCGCGCGAGGCGCACGCGGCTGGACATGACGATCTGGTCGTGCGGGCCGGTGCGCTGGCAGGCGACTGCGGGCGGGGCGAGGAATTCGTGTATGGTCATGAACAGTTTTGGGTTCCGAGTTTTGAGTTCTGAGTCGGGTCAATCGCGGACGTGCGCCAGCGCAGAACTCGGAACCCAGAACTCAGAACCGTCTTCTATTTCAGCCGCTTGATCTCGTCGCGCAACTGGGCGGCTTCCTCGAAGTTCTCTTCCGTGATGGCCTTGTCGAGGCGCTTTTGTAGGAGCTTGAGTTTCTGCGCCTCGGCGCGGGACTGCTGGAGGGCGGCTGGGATTTTGCCGGTGTGGCGTGTGCCCTTGTGCATGGTCTTGAGCATCCCTTCGAGGCCCTCGCCGAAGGTGGCGTAGCATTCGGAGCAGCCGAAGCGGCCCGCCTTTTTGAAGTCTGCCTGGGAGTAGCCGCAGGTGGGGCATTTCGCGCCCGGCTCCGCAGCGGGTTCGGCTTCGGCTTCAGCGGGTGGTGCGCTCATGCCCAGGAGCAGGTCGGAGTAGCTGGTGGGGTCGTCCACGCCTTTTTCCTTCGAGCAATCCTCACACAGGTCCACCTTCTGCATCTTGTCGCCCACGATCTTGGTCAGGTGGACCTTGGCTTCGTTTTGTTTGCAGGCGTTGCAGAGCATGGCGATGAAAGATGCCGTCAAATTGGCTCGCCGCTGACCTTCGTCAAGGCGTGATACTTCTCAATGAGCTGCTTCGACATCGCGCCGGGCTGGCCGGTGCCGATGACGCGGCCATCAATCTTCACGACTGGGATGATCTCCGCGCCGGTGCCGGTGAGGAAGCATTCGTCGGCATTGTAGAGGTCGTAGCGCGTGAGGTTCGGCTCGCCGGTCTTGAGGCCCAGTTCGCGGCCCAGGTCCAGCGCCGTGGCGCGGGTGATGCCGTAGAGCGCGCCGGCGGAGAGGGGCGGGGTGAGCAGTTCGTTGCCTTTGATGATGAAAATGTTGTCGCCCGTGCACTCGGCCACGTAGCCGTCGGAGTTGAGCATGATGGCCTCCTCGACGCCGGCGTTGTTGGCCTCGATCTTGGCGAGGATGTTGTTCAAGTAGTTGAGCGACTTGATGGCCGGGTTGACGGCGTTGTGCAGGTTGCGCGTGGTGGCCACGGTGACGATGTCCATGCCACGCGCATACAGCTCGGGCGGGTAAAGCTGGATTTTGCCGACGATGACGATGACGGAGGGTTCTTTGCAGCGGTTGGGGTTCAACCCAAGCGTGCCCACGCCGCGCGTGACGACGAGGCGTATGTAGCCGTCGGTGATTTTGTTCTTCCGGCAGGTGTCCAGGACCGCCTTGGTCATCTGGGCGGGCGTCATCGGAATCGTGAGCAGGATGGCCTTGGCCGAGTAGTAGAGGCGGTCGATGTGCTCCTTGAGCTTGAAGACCTTCCCGTGGTAGGCGCGGATCCCCTCGAAGATGCCGTCGCCATAGAGCAGGCCGTGGTCGAACACGGAGATCTTGGCCTTGCCCTCGTCGTAAAACTTCCCGTCAATATAGACTTTCATGTCGAAACTTCCCGTCAGCGTAGGGGAACGGCGCAAAACGGCGCAACACAGGAATTGGGAAGCGGGAGCAGAAGGGCGCGACCTGAGGCGCTGCCCCCGTTTTCTCCCTCGCTCCGCGAGGAACGAGCGGGGCCGCAGAGGGAGCCTCGGCTTTGCCGCAAACCCTCCTCTCCCCAACCCTCTCCTCCCTCCGATGGAAGCGAGGGTGTCCGCGCAAGCAACGAGAGGCTGTCTCAGTATCCGCCCCCACCGCTGGGGGACTGTAATTTCCGCTTCGCACGCCGGGGCCATCTGCTACGCTCCGTGCATCAACCTTAGCCCCGTGCTCCCTATGCGTGCGTCGTTGCTTGTCCTTTCACTCCTCTCCGCCTTCTCACTCAACTCACTCGCCGCCGCGCTGCCCATCGTCAGCGAGGTCGAGTGGCAGCCGTTCGTCGCGCAAGTGCGGCGGCTCATCGAGGCCACGGACTATCTCGGCGCGCCGTTCAGCGCGGCGGACAAGGCGGCGCTGAATACCGCGATGGCGTCGCCCGACCATCCGGCTGCTGTTGTGAAGCTTCAGGAAACCCTCGACCGCTACGCGCTCTTCGGTGTCCACATCAACCCGGAGATGCGTGTGAAGGTGGCCCAAGGCGACGCCAAGGCCGAGTTGATGCAGGACGGCTGGCGGCAGTTCCTCGTGAAGGTGGCGAACGAGTCCGGCACCACCGCGCCGCTCGCCGCTGTCAGCCCAAACGCGCAGTCCGTCCACAACGTCCGCGCGGCCACCACTCCGTCCGACAAACTGCGGCGCGGCCAAGGCTCCCCGCCCACGCTCAAGGTCGCCGACCTCTGGCTTGACCTCCGCACTTACGACGCCCAACCGCTCCGCCCCGCGCTCTCCGGCCTCACCGTCGAGTATCGCATCGTGCAGCTCTACAGCCGCGACGCCGGCAAGCGTGAGGCGAAGATTGGCTTCAACGTCGGCCAAGGGACACAGGACATCGGCTTCCGCAATGAAGTGGATTTGCTTTTCACCTGCCTGCCCGCGCCGGAAATCACGCTGGGCGTGAAGGACGAGAACAACAAACCCGCCACCGCCGGCTTCGTCATCCGCGACGCGCAGGGCCGCGTGTATCCGTCGCAGGCCAAGCGCCTCGCGCCGGACTTTGCCTTCCACCCGCAGGTCTATCGCATGGACGGCGAGAAGCTCCGTTTGCCCGAGGGCGATTACACCATCGAGTTCGACCGCGGCCCGGAGTCGGTGAAGCAGACGAGCAAGGTCAGCGTGACGAAGGCCACGAAGCGCCTCGACTTCAAGGTCGAGCGGTGGATTGACCCGATGAAGTTCGGCTACATCTCCGGCGACCACCACATCCACGCCGCCGGCTGCGCGCATTACACGAACCCGACCGAGGGTGTCCACGCGCCGGACATGGTGCGGCACATCTTGGGCGAGGACTTGAAGGTCGGCGCGAACCTGACGTGGGGGCCGTGCTTCGATTACCAAAAGCAGTTCTTCACCGGCAAGGACGACAAGGTTTCCCTGCATCCCTACGTGCTGCGCTACGACATCGAGGTCTCCGGCTTCGGCTCGCACCAGAGCGGGCACCTGTGTTTGTTGCGGCTGAAGGACCAGATGTATCCCGGCGGCGACTCGAAGAACCATTGGCCCACGCTCGGCTTGAACACGCTGCGCTGGGCGAAGGCGCAGGGCGCGCTCGTCGGCCCCGCGCACAGCGGCTGGGGCCTTAACCTCCCGACCGGCGACCTGCCCAGCTACGACCTCCCGCCCTTCAACGGCATCGGCGCGAACGAATACATCATGGCCGTGACCCACACCGTGCCCGGCCCGGACAAGAAGCCCGTGCCCGCCGTGGACTTCCTCAGCATGGTGGACACGCCCTACGCGTGGGAGCTGAACATCTGGTATCACACGCTCAACGTCGGCTTCCGCACGCGCATCAGCGGCGAGACGGATTTCCCCTGCATCTACGGCGAGAAGGTCGGGCTGGGCCGCAGCTACGTGAAGCTCCCGGCGAAGTGGACTTACGAGGATTGGTGCGAGGGCATCCGCGTGGGGAACAACTATGTGAGCGACGGGAAGAGCCACTTGATTGACTTCAAGGTCAACAACACCTCACTCGGCGTGAACGGCAGCGAACTCAAGCTCGCTGCGCCCGGCATCGTGAAAGTCTCTGCGAAGGTCGCCGCCCGCCTCAACGACCAACCCGACGCCGCGATGAAGAACCGCCCTTACGCTCAGAAGCCCTACTGGGACATCGAGCGCGCCCGCGTCGGCGAGTCGCGCGAAGTCCCAGTGGAACTCATCGTCAATGGCAAGCCCGTCGCGACCGGGAGCATCCTCGCCGACGGCTCGCCGGTGAACCTCGTATTCGAGACGAAAATCGAGCGCAGCAGTTGGGTCGCGCTGCGCATCCTGCCCAGCAGCCACACGAATCCGATTTGGGTGATGGTCGGCGACCAGCCCGTGCGCGCCTCCAAGCGCAGCGCCGAGTGGTGCGCGAAGTCCTTGGAGCTTTGCTGGACTCAGAAGGACCGCACTTACGCCGCCGAGGAGAAGCCGCAGGCCCGGCAGGATTACGAACACGCCCGGCAGGTCTATCGGAGGCTCCTCGCAGAGTCGCCGGTGGACTGACGCTTGGAGGGGGCACTCCTCTCCATTATCAACGAAGCGGTGCCAACGCATTGGGACGAAGAGTGCCCTCCTCACGGCTGTCATCGGGCCATTGCCACGCACCTTTGCGTGTCTGGCTAATTCGGAGCCACGCAGTTGAGCGACGGATCAAACACGGACCAGCAGGCGACTGTCTTGACGAAGCCCGCCGTGTTCGCCACCACCATTTGGTGTGCGCGTGCAGCTCCTTGGGAGGATGCGCCTGCCTCGTCCCCATCCGTGTTTCATCTGTGTTCCATCTGAGGCAAGAAATCGTTGGCCAATCCGTCGGTGTGAGCACACGGGTTTGCCCACGCTGACAAAAAACCGACAGGCAACAACCTCTTCAAGCGCCTTGCGGCCGTGGCTGATGGCGGGCTGCGTCACTAAAAACTCCTGCGCCGGGCCTGAAAAGCCGTCTGAACTTGCCAAGTTGGAGAAGGCGCGGAGCTGCGTGCTGTCGAGTGGCTAGCTCATGTAGGAATCTGTTTCATCTGTTGCCGGAATCTCTTTCAGCAGGCGCGGGCTGGCGCGCGGGGCGGTTGGCATCGCGCCCGCTAAAGCCCGTCACGAGTGAACAACACTGGCTCGGACAACCTGCTGAACATGAACAAGCCCAACCATCCCATCCTCACCAACACTGCCTCACGCCGTCGCTTCATCTCTCGCGTCGGCCAAACCCTCGGTGCCGGCGCGCTGCTTGGCGCCCTGCCTCGCGGCTGGGTCGGCAGCGTGTATGCCAGCGACGCGCCGGAAACCGCCAAGCTCCGCTGCGGCATCATCGCGCTGACGGACAACTCGCCACTGGTCATCGCGGCGGAGAAGGGCTTCTTCAAGAAATACGGCGTGGACGTGACCATCGCCAAGGGCGCGAACTGGGCGGCCATCCGCGACTCGCTCTCCTCGGGCGACAACCAGCTCACGCACATGCTCATCGGCATGCCCATCGCCAGCACGATGGGCCTGCTCGGCTCGCCGAAGAAGCCGATGGTCATCCCGTGGCTGCTCAACCGCAACGGCCAGGCCATCACGCTCAAGGCCGAGTGGAAGGGCAAGGTGGGCGCCGACCCGAAGGCGATCAAGCCCTTCGTGGACAAAGCGAAAAAACTCGGCGAGCCGCTCGCGTTTGCCATGACGTTTCCGCCGGGGACGCACGCCATGTGGATGCGTTACTACCTCGGTGCCGGCGGCATCAACCCCGACAAGGACGTGGCGCTCATCACCATCCCGCCGCCGCAGATGGTGGCGAACATGAAGGTCGGCAAGATGGACGGCTATTGCGTCGGCGAGCCGTGGAACGCCCGCGCCATCGCGGACAAGATTGGCTTCACAAGCGTCACCACGCAGGAAATGTGGAAGGACCACCCGGAGAAGGTCTGCGCGTTCACCGCGGAGTTCGCCGAGAAGAACCCCAAGACCGTGAAGGCCGTGCTCAAGGCCCTGCATGAGTCCAGCGGGTGGCTCGACGATCTGAAGAACCGTCCCGAGCAGTGCGAGATTGTCAGCCGGCCCACCTACATCAACTGCGACAAGGACATCATCCTGGGCCGCCTGCTGGGCAAGCTCGATTACGGCGATGGCCGTCCGGCGGTGCAGGACGATTTCTACATGCACTTCAGCAAGCGCAACTGCAATTACCCGCAGCCCAAGTATGCCAAGTGGTGGCTCACGCAGTTCCGCCGCTGGGGCATGGTCACGGGCGCGCCGGACTACGAGGGCGTCGCCAAGCAGGTCATGCGCGGCGACATCTACACCGAGGCCATGAAGGAGATCGGCGTCACCGACCGCACGCAGGACGACTCCGGCTGGGAAATGTTTGACGGTGTGAAGTTCGACCCCAAGGGCGACTTGGAGGCGTATGCCAAGGGCTTCGCCGTGAACAGCGCCAAAGGCTGAACTTGTTTCCGCGCCCAACCTCAATGAATGCCCGCCATGAACACGCTCAAACGCCACCTGTGGATTCGTGCCTGCTGCCAGCGCCCGGTCTGGCGGCGGGCGGCGCTGATCGGGCTGACAATCGGCCTGCTTCAGGCGGTCGTGCATCAGGGCGAGCATTGGGTGCATCACGAAGTCAACCTGTCAGTCGTTGTCAAAACTTTATGCTCCCCGCTCATCACCTTCGCCGTCGCGTTCCTTTCGGGCGCGGCGGCGTGGGTGGAACAGCAGTTGCCGGCTGAACCCGACTCTCTCCAATCATGAAAGCATTCAAATTCGACTGGCTCATCCTCCCGCTCATCGGCGTCGCTGTGGTGCTTCTGATGTGGCAAATCTCCAGCAAGACGTGGGCGAAGGAACTGCCCACGCCTCATAAAACCTGGGAGGCCAGCAAGGACTACGTGATGAAGCCGTTCGAAAAGCGCGGCGAGATGGACCAGGGCATTCTCCTGCTGGCCACATACAGTTTGAAGCGTGTGGCCTACGGGTTCACGCTCGGCATCCTGATCGCCACCCCGCTCGGCTTCCTGCTCGGATCGAGCGCGACGTTCTTCAA
>JACRKB010000091.1 GCA_016235545.1 Verrucomicrobiota bacterium
GACATCCCTGTGTTTGAGGTCGCGCAGGAGGAGGAGACGTTGGAAAGTTTTTACCTGAACCTGATGCAGGACAGCCGAACGCACGCGAAAGAGTTGAAGGGTGAAAAGTTGAAGGGTTGAACAGTCGCACCTGCACACCGCTTCGACCCTTTAACCATTTCACTCTTCAACCGCCACAACCCCATGTTCCTCCTCCAACTCCGCAGCGAACTGGCGAAGCTCTTCGGCAAGAAGCGCACCTACATCGGCTTCGGCGTCTTCCTGCTCGCGCAGAACCTCATGCTGCTGGCCTTCCGCTTCTCCAACTGGGAGAAGGGCACGGCCAGGCTGCTGGAATCCAACGGCTACCTCGCCAGCGAATTCATCTCCGCGCTGACGGTCGCGGTGCTCATGCTCATTCCGCAAATCCTCCTGCTCATGCCCCTCTATGTGATGCTTGTGGGCGGCGACCTCGTGGCCAAGGAGGCGGAGGACGGCACGCTGCGGATGATTCTCTCGCGCCCCATCTCGCGCTTCCGGCTGCTGTTCACGAAGTGGCTCACGGGAGTCATCTTCGCGGCGCTGCTCGTCGTCTCGCTGGGTGCGATGGCGCTGTTCTTCGCGCGGTGCTGGTTCGATTGGAAGGGGATGTTCATCTTCATCCCCATCCCTGGCAGCTCGCCGGTCTTCAACGTGCTGGAGGCGGGTGCCGGCCTGAAGTTCTACGCGCTGGCGCACCTGCTCCTCGCCGTGAACGCCTGCACGATGTTGAGCCTGGCGTTCATGTTCTCGTGCTTCAACATGAAGCCCGCCGCCGCGACCATCCTCGCGCTGTCGTTCCTGTTCCTCAGCGTGGTCATGGAGGGGATGCCCTTCTTCGAGGACTGGCGGGAGTTCGCCATCACGCACCATTTCCGGGCGTGGATACTGGTGTTCGCCAAGCCAATCCAGTTCGCGCAAATCGCCGAGTCGCTCTGCGTGCTGGTGGGCGTGAACGTGACTGCGTTCGTCATCGGGGCGACGCACTTCCACATGAGGGACATCAAGTCGTAAGCCTGTGGTCAGCCTCTCCGAAATCATCATCCTCGCAGTGCTGGTCGCCATCGGCATCGGCTGCTGGCTGGTCTTCAGCCGCAGCTCGGGTGAGAAGAAGGATGAGTGAGCGTCCGTGCCGGCGACTTGCAGTCGCCGCTTCACTCGGACGCGAGAATCAAAGACCGTGACTGCAAGTCGCCGGCACGGGGAGGGCGGCCTTGTTCACGCCGCCGCCCGGTTCAGCACCACCTCCACGCCTTCACGGGCAGCGTCCACTTCCAGGTTGCTGCCGTGGATGGCGGCGAGCTCGCGCGCCCATTCCTGCATGCTGTCGATCTTCGCGTCATCGTGGTCGGGGTCGTGGTGGAAGAGGAAAAGCTTCTTCACCTTGGCGATGACGGAGAGCGCCACAGCGTCGTCCACGCAGGTGTGGCCCCAGCCGATGTGGGACTTGTATTCCGCGCCGTCGTATTGCGAGTCCATGATGACAACGTCGCAGTCGCGGATGAAATCAATGAGCTTCTCGTCCTGCTTCTGCGCGTAGGCGAGCACTTCGTAGGACTGGGCGCTGTCGGTGACAGGGGCCATGCGCAGGCGCGAGTGCGGCTCGTTGTCGGGCAGGAAGGCGATGGAGCCGCCGCTGGTCTCGAGGCGGTAGCCGACACAGATGCCGGGATGGTTCATGAAGGCGGCGGTGACCTTCACTTTGCCGATGTTGAACTGCATTTCCTTGATCTCCTCGACCTTGAGATAGCCGGGCAACTGCTGCATGGAGACGGGGAAGTAGGGGCTTTCCATCTGGCTGGTGAGGACGCTCTGGAGGCCGACGCGCGCGCCCTCGTAGCCCTTGATGCGAATCTGGTTGTGCGGGCTGTAGGCGGGGATGAAGAAGGGGAAGCCCTGGATGTGGTCCCAGTGCGTGTGGGTGATGAGGATGGAAACCTCGATGGGCTGGGACTTGAATTCGCTGGCCAGCTTGCGGCCGAGGTTGCGGATGCCGGTGCCGGCATCCAGCACGATGAGTTCGCCGTCGGCTCGCACTTCGACGCAGGCGGTGTTGCCGCCGTATTTCAGCGTCGAGTCTCCCGGCGTGGCAATGGAGCCGCGCACGCCCCAAAAGCGGACGGTCGGCGGCGTCCCGATGGCGCGGCGGAAAAACGTGGTGTCGGGCGGAGCCGCGCTCTTGCTCCCCATCACGTCGCTCTTGCGCAGGAAGGTGGTGCCGCCTTCCAGATCGAGCAGGTGAAGCAGCTCGACAGGCTTGATGGGCTTGAGCAGGAAGTCATCCGCTCCGGCCTCAATCGAATTGGTGCGGTCCGCCGCATAATTGCTGCTGGAGACGACGATGATGCGCGGCTGTGGGAAGTAAGCCTGATTCGAGCGGATGGCGCGGCATACCTGATAGCCGTTGAAGCGCGGCATCAGCAGGTCAGTGATGATCACCTCGGGCTTGTGCTCGATTGCGAGAGCCACGCCCGTGTCCCCGGCATCAGCCTTCAACACTTGCCAGCCCTCGTCCTCCAAGGTGCGGCAGAGCACTGTGAGCACGATGGGGTCATCGTCAATGACGAGGGCAGTTTTCACGCAAATGGCTTGTCTGGCGGGTAAGAACACCAGCAACGCCCCGTGAATGCAAGCCGCAGGAGATGAGTGAGCGAGTGGGAAAGTGGGAAGGTGAGAAAGTGGGGACGAGCGCCTCTCACCTGCACACTCTCCCACTTTCCCACCTGCTCACCTGCTACACCTCCGCCAGTATCCGGTCCACCTGCGTCACGGTCACCTCCGGGCTGCCCTCGGTCCAAATCACATAGTCCGCCTGCGTCAGCTTCCTCTCACTGGGCCACTGCGCCGAGATGCGCTGCTGGATTTGCTCCGCGCTCCACCCCCGCGCCGCCAGCCGTTGCTGCTGCGACGCCGCCGAGCACGCCACGCAGATGACCTTGTCGAAGTGCCTTGCCGCGTTCGTCTCGAAGAGCAGCGGGATCACCACCACGCCCAGTTTAACACCATCCGTCCGCCACTGGTCCACCTGCGCCTGCCACAAAGCCCGGATACGCGGGTGCAGGATCGCCTCCAACTGCTTGCGTGACATGTCGCTGGCGAAGACTCGCCGCGCAAGCTCGTCGCGCCGCAACGACCCGTCCTGCGCCAGCACCGCGCCGCCGAACATTTCCTGAATCGCCGCCAGCGCCGGCTGCCCCGGCTCCACCACCTTGCGCGCCAGCACATCCGTGTCCACCACAGGCACGCCGCGCCGCTCCAGCAGTTGCGCCACAGCGCTCTTCCCCATGCCAATGCCGCCGGTCAGCCCAAAAATCTTCGTTGGAGTCACGAAGGAAAACTATCGACACCCGGCACGTCGGGGCGAGCAAGAATTTCCGCCGCAGCGGCTCACCGACTCGCAATTCACTTTGACTGCGCGCGCACGCTCGCAAACCCTCCCCCCCGAAATTCGCCGCAGCCGAACTCTCATGTCCGACACTTCCACCAACACACCGCCACCACCGCGGGAGGAGCGCGTCCACGGCTTGGACAACCTCCGCGCCGTCGCCATGCTGCTGGGCATCGTCCTTCATGCGGCGCTGTCGTTCATGACGCTGCCGATTCCGTGGATCGCTCGCGACGTGAGCCGGGCCCTCGGCTTCGACCTGATGGTCGGAGTCATCCACGGGTTTCGGATGCAGCTCTTCTTTTTCATCGCCGGCTACTTCGCGCATCTGCTGTGGCAGCGGCTCGGCACAAAAGACTTTCTCCGCCAGCGTTGGAAACGCATCGGCGTCCCCTTCCTCCTGAGCATGGTTACGTTGGTCCCGCTTACCATCGCAGTGTGGGGCTGGGCGGAATTGCAGGCGGACCCGCGCCCGGCCCGACGGCAATACGGCGAGCTGACCATTTTCGCCATACCCACGGGCCACCTGTGGTTCCTCGAGATGCTGCTGCTGCTTTACGGCGGCGCGGCGCTGATCGCGTGGGTGGGGCAGAAGTTGAACCTCGCCGCGTGGCTGCCCCGGCTCGACGCCGCCTTCGACTGGTTCATCGCAACCCCTTGGAAGCCGCTGCTGCTTGTCCCACCGACCGCGCTGTGCCTGTGGGGCGGGCCGATGCTCGGCGAGGTTGACGCCTCCGGCCTGCGACTGCTCCCCGCCGCGCGTGCGGTGGCCTACTACGGCTTGTTCTTTGTCATCGGCTGGTGGCTGCACCGGCGGCGGCACGGGCTAGGTGCGCTGCATGGCTGGCTCAAAACCTACTTCACTCTCGCGGTGCTGGCCTTCCTCACGTTGGGCGCATGTCACATGGCACAGGTGAAGCCCGACGACGCGCAGTTCCAACAGCTCAAGCTGCTCGCGCTCATCGCCGCGTCGCTCTACGCCTGGACGATGATCTTCGCGGTTTCGGGCTGGTTCATGCGCTTCGCGGGCCAGCACCGCCCGTGGATCCGCTACCTCGCGGACGCCTCCTACTGGTGCTACCTCGCACATCTGCCGCTGGTGCTTTGGCTGCAGGCCCTCGTCGCGAAGTGGCCGGTCAACGGCTTGCTCAAGTTCACATTCATCATGGCCGTGAACGTGTCCGTGCTCCTCGCCAGCTACCAGTGGTGCGTGCGCCACACTTGGATCGGCCGCCTGCTCAACGGGCCGAGGGAAAAGGAAAGCCCGCCCGCGAATCACTCGAAGGCACGCGGATCAAATTAGGCTCTCCATCCGCGTGATTCGCAGGCAACTCTTCGCTTCGTCTGAAATCTCCCCCGACTACTTCAGAAACGGCCCGACTACTTCCTTCCAAATCACGTAGCCCTTCTCATTCATGTGCAGCCTGTCCTCCACGAAGATGTCCGGCCTGGGCGTGCCGTCCGGCCCCATCATGTGCGGGAAGACGTTGATGAACGCGAGCTGCGGGTCGGCCTTCGTGAGCGCCTCGATGCGCCGGTTCGTCTCGCGCACCGTGTCCACTTGCTTCCAACGCGCCGGGTTCCCCGCGACCGAGATGTAGGCGATGCGCGTCTGCGGCAGCTTCCGCTTCACCAGCGCGACAAAGTTCGTGAAATCCGTCGTCACCCGCTCCGGTGTCTTGCCCGCGTTGATGTCATTGCCGCCCGCATACAACACGATGAGCCGCGGCTCGTGAGGCAGCACCGCGCGGTCAAAATAGTTGATCGAGTCGAACAGTTCCGAGCCGCCGAACCCGCGGTTGACGACTTTGTGCTCCGGGAAATCCTCCGCGAGCGACTTCCATCGCACGATGCTGGAGCTGCCCACGAAGACGATGCCACCCTTCGTCGGCGCGCGGGTCGCGTCGGCCTTCGCGAACACGTCCATCGCGCCCTGCCAGCGAATGCAGGACGTGACAATGTCGTAGCCCGCCTCGCTGAAATGCAGCCTGTCCGTTAGGAACAAATCCGCGCGCGGCTGCCCATCCTCGCCGAGCAGGTGCGGGAAATAATTGATGAAGCCAAGCTTTCCGTCCGCCTTCGCGTAGTCGGCGATGAGTTGGTTCGTTTTCCTCACCTGCTCCACCTCGCTCCAGCGCGACGGCGATGTCGGAATGCAGAGGTAGTTAATCTGCGTCTTTGGCAGCGCCGCGCGGACCTTCATCACGAACGCCTTGAAATCCGCGAGAACCCGCTCTGGCGGCTTGCCCGCGTGCAGGTCGTTGCCGCCCGCGTTGAGGTAAATCGTCTTTGGCGCATAGGGAATGACCACGCGGTCGGCGAAGTGGACGCAGTCGCTCAGATGCGAGCCGCCGAAGCCTCGGTTGACGGGCTTCTGCCTGCCGAAGCGCTGCGGCAGCGATTTCCACAGCCGGATGTTCGACGCGCCATAAAACAGCGTGGCGTCCGCTGGCGGCGCGTTGGTCTTGTCCCCCGCCTCATAGTCAGCGATGGCCTTCTCGAACCGCGCCGGGTCGGCGGCCTTCGGCTCTGCGGCGGATGCAAACGGCCACGCAAGCAGCCACGCGGCGCACAGGACGGCGAAGAAATGCAGGCGGTTGAACAAAACTACAGGCGGCTTCATGGCGGCGAGTTTCCGCGGTCCTATCAAAAGGGGAAGCGCAAAAACTCCCGGAGCGCGGGCTCCCTTGGCGCATCGGATGATTCGCGGATGAGCGCGACAACTCACACAGTGCATCTTCGCGCACCTGCTTGCGGCGGGCCGCCCGTGCGCCAGTCCGTGGGCATCGGTGGCATCTCACTTTTTGTTGCAACCGGGAACCCCTACCCTCCTGCTCGTAATCCTGATCCTGCTCATGCTCCTCCCTCGCGTTTCGACCAGCGGAGCAGGATTAGGATTACGAGAAGGAGGAGCGACCAAACTGCATTACTCGATCCATCCGGCCTGCAAGAAAGTGAGCTGCGCCCTGCAGGCAGAGCCCCTACGGCTTTGCGGGCAATCCGGGCGGCAGCGGCGGCAGCGGGCCGGCACCCGGTGGCAGCGGGGGAAATTCTATGACGACCTTCCGCCATGCGGCGCGCTCGGACTCCGGCATCTCCTTCCACTGCTTCGCGTTCGCGTAGAACTGCGCCTGCTGCCCCGGCGTCATCTGGCCGATCTGCTTCAGCGCGGTGATGCAGGCGGCGCGTTCCCCGGCGGTGAGGTGCTCGAACTGCTCCAGCGTGCGTGCGGTCTCCGCTCGCTTTGGCTCGGGCAGCGCGGCGACGACCCTCGTCTTCGCGCGCTCGTCGAGGCGGAAGTAGTGCGTGAAGTTGTCGAGCAATTGCTCACGCTGCCGGGCGTCAAACTCCTGCCACTGCGTGAGGTTGTCCGGAACCTTCGCCTCCATTCCGGGCGGCAACGGTGGGAAGGCGTTCGGAACCGCCGGCCGCGTCATGGCTTGCAGCAGCCGCTCGTTCGTGAGGATTTCACGCTGAATCTCGGCGGGCAGCTTGTCCCACGCCGCAAGCCGCTCCTCGACGAGCGGGCGCAGGCTCTCCGGCACTGCGGAGAGCTGGGTGGCGCGCGTCGAGGGAAGTGTCGTGAGCAGAGGGTTCAAGTAATAGCGCAGCTCCGTCGCGCGCAGGCGGGCCTCGCGCTCGGCGGGCGGGAGCGTGTCATATTCGCGAAGCCGGGTGGAGAGCACCTCGCGCAGCCGAGCCGGTTTGGCGGCCAGTTCCGTGGTCCGCGCGTCCGTCCGCATGGCGAGCAAGTTGCGGAAAACGGCAACCGGATTGCGCTCCGTGTTGCTGGCAGTCTGAGCACCCGCCATCTCCACAACCAAGCAACAAGCGACGATGAAACCAGCAACTCCCCACCTCCCGGCAAGGTGAGACTCCGTCGAACCCCATTTGGCGACGAAAACGGCGCGGGCACAGCGAGCATCTCGGGCCGGGCGCGCAGCACAGAAACTCGCTGCGCTCGCCTCGCTGCGCTCGAAATACGGCTCGACGGAGTCTCGCCCTACCGGGTTGGAGTGGATCGCATGCATGGCTCAACGTTGCTGTTCAAAGGCCGCCAGCAGTTCCACGTCCGCCGCCGACTGGTTCAGGCGGCTGATGACCTCGAAGTCCTTCAGCATTTCCACGCTCGGCCCGCGCGCGATGGCGGCGATGTGTTCAACACTGCGTGCAACCTGCGTTTGCGTGCGGACGCGCCGGCCTTGGAGAACCACCACCGCCGATAGCAGAAGCACGGCGAAGGCGAACTGCGTCGCCAGCGACGGCCAGCGAAGCCACGCGCGCCATCCCGCCCCGATGGATGCGGCTGCGGCACGCCTTTCCTGCGCGTCAATCTCGAGCCAGACACGGGCCATGAAATTCGAGGGCACGGGCGGCTCCGGCATCCGGCGGAGCGCCGAGCAGAGAGCGGCTTCTTCATCCCAACGCTCCCGGTCAGCGGTATGCACGGCCAGCCAGCCAGCGACGCGTGCCAGCTCGTCCGGCGTCAGCGAGCGTTTCTGCCGGAGGGCGAGGAATTCTTCAAACTCGGTGTTGTTCATGTTGGCCTTCCATTTGATACCCGCAGCGCGGGCAAAGTTGCAGGGTTCATTCGTCCTTCCATTCCCCGGTGCGCAGATACGGTTTGAGCCGGGCCTTGAGCGTCTCGCGGGCACGGTGGATGAGGGATTTAACAGCCGAAAGGGAGCAGCCCAGCACCTCGGCGATGTCGTCGTAGGCCAGCTCGTCCCGCTGCCAGAGCAGGAGGGCGGTGCGCTGGTTCTCCGGCAGGGCGGCGAGGGCCTCGGCCACTTTCTCCTCCAGCTCGCCGCAGAGCATTGCGTCCGAAGCGCTGGCCACACGCTTTTCCTCGACGCTGTGGCCGCGCGGCTCGTCGGTGCCCGCGTGCGCCGGGGCGTCGAGGGAATCGGCGGGGTGCCGCGAGCGGCGTCGGAATTCGTTGAGGCAAAGGTTGCGGGCGATGGTGAAGAGCCAAGTGGAGAACTTCGCGGACGGCTCGTAGCGGGCGGCGGATTTCCAGACTTGCACGAAGACGCCTTGCGCGAGGTCCTCCGCCTCCGTCGCGTCCGGCAGCGTGCGGAAGATGAAGTTCAGCACCGGCTGCTGGTAGCGGGCGACCAGCTCCTCAAACGCCGCGCGGTCGCCACGCTTGACGCGGAGCATCAGCATGGCATCGGGGTCGGTGGCGTCGGGCATCTGGCGCGACGGTAGCAAACACCGTTGCCGGGCGAAAGTTGGTTCAGCCGGAACGATTCTTTTGCCACGGATGGAACACAGATGAAACACGGTTGGGGACGAGGAAAGGGAAACCTTTCAAGGAGACGAACACGCACATCAGACGGTGGTGGCCAACCCGGCGGGCATCGTCAAGCCAGTCGACTGCTCTTCCGTGTAAAATCCGTGTTCCATCCGTGGCTCAACTGCATGGTTCCGGTTCAGAATATCCGCGAGGTTGGAAGCGAGGTGCTGCTGGGTTACAACCTGCCTGTGCCGAACACGCAGCCACTCCGCCGACTCGATCAGATGCTCTCCTCCTGCGGCTATTGCAGCCGGAGCGAGGCGCGCCTGTGGGTGCGCGGCGGGCGCGTGCTCGTGGGTGGCCAGCGGGCAGAGGCGGTGGAGCAAAAGGCGCGGGCGGCGGACGTGGTCGTGGATGGCGAGCCGCTTGATTCGCCGGAGGGAATTCTCGTCTTGTTGCACAAGCCCGCCGGCCACGTCTGCTCACACGACACGAAGGAAGGCCCGCGCGTCTTTGACCTGCTGCCGCCCCGCTGGCTCAAGCGCAACCCTCCGATCACCTCCGTGGGCCGGCTGGACAAAGACGCCACCGGCGCACTGGTCATCAGCGACCAGGGCGAGCTGGTGCATCGCTGGACTTCGCCCAAGCGGCACGTGACCAAGCTCTACGAAGTGACAGTGGACCGCGACCTCGACGCGTCGCTTATCGGCGTCTTCGCCGCTGGCGAGCTGGTGCTGGAGGACGAGCACAAGCCGTGTCTCCCCGCGAAGCTGGAAATAGTGAGCGCCCGCGAGGCGCGGCTGGAGCTGACGGAGGGCAAGTATCACCAGGTGAAGAGGATGTTCGCCAGCCAGGGCTGGACGGTCATGCGGCTGCATCGCAGCCGCTTCGGAGAATTCGATCTGGGAGATTTGCCCGTGGGCCAATGGCGGCGGATTCATTCAGCCACGGATTGAACACGGATTCGCAATCAAGCCGGTCCGGCGAACTGCGGTCCCTTCACCCGTGTTCAATCCGTGTTCGTTCCACGGCCAAGTTTCTTCTCGATATGGGCGCGGAGGCACGCTGGGCAGAGGCAGTCGGTGGTGGCATCCGTCGGCATCGGGAGGCGCGGTAGTTCCATGCACCAGCAAGTATT
Source organism: Verrucomicrobiota bacterium (assembly GCA_016235545.1). GTDB lineage: Bacteria > Verrucomicrobiota > Verrucomicrobiia > Limisphaerales > SXTU01 > SXTU01. The sequence goes on from JACRKB010000091.1 coordinate 9,781, forward strand.
CGCGCCGCAGTGGGCGAGGCACTCGAAGACCGCGCCGCACGCGGGGCAGCGTTTGCTTTCGGCGTGGCGGCTCATGCGATGAAGAGAGTGTCGCGCGAAGTCCGCGAAGGAAGCGAAGTTTTTCCAGCTCGGCCTTGGACCCTTTCACGTCCTTCGCGCGACCAGAGACGGCTCAAAACGTGGCCGAGACGCCTGCCTGAAAATTAATCCCAGGCGCAGGGTTGTGGCGCGGAAGGGACGGCGGCGGGAATGGGAACGTGGCAGTGGGGAATTGCTCGTAGCGGCGGTCCAGCAAATTGTTCACTGCCGCGTAGGTCGTGAGATGCTTCCACTGGTGGCTCAGCTTCGTGTTGACCACGGCATAAGTGTTCGCGGGGAGCAGGTTGGGCAGGTCGTTGAATCGGCGCTGGCCGGTGACGTAGATCGTCTCGATGCGCCAGAGCCAGCCGGGGGCGGGGCGGAAGTTCACGCCACCGTTCAACTGCCACTCGGGCACGAGCACCTGGCGCTGGCCGGTGTAGGTGCCGCTGGTGAAGTGGGCGTCAGAGTAGGCGGCGTTGAAGGTGACCTCCACCCACTCGGCGGGCTGGGAATTCAGGCTCAACTCAACACCCGTGCGCAAAGCGTCGGCGCTGCCGGCGGCCCCGGCGGCAGGGTCGGAGAAGATATCGTCGTCCACCCAGCTCCGGTAGTAAGTGAGGCCGCCGCCGAGGAGTTTGTGCGCCTGGCTACGGACGCCGATCTCGACGGTCCGGGCGTTGACGGGCACGAGCGCGGGGTTGCCGAAGAAGCGCGGGTCGGCGCTGACGACGTCATTGGCACTGGGCAGGCGGTAGGCTTGCGAGAGCGAGACCCAGGCGGAGGACTTCTCGGTGAACTCGTAATTGAGGCTGCCTTTCGGACTCCACACATTGTTTTCCTTGCTGCCAGTGAAGGCGGGGAAGGCGAAGGGCACATTCATGAACGTGCTGCGGTGGTCGAAGCGCGTGCCGGCGGCAAGGGACAACTTCGGCGTGATCTGAAGCGTGTCCTGCACGAAGAAACTCAGCGTGGAGGAGTCGTGGACCGTCGTGCCGAAGCCGATTTGGGTGAAGTCCTGCCGCACCGCCTCGGCGCCGAATGTGAGCGTGTTGGCGCGCTGCCCCGGCTCGGTCTTCCAGTCCACTTGCAGTGTGCCGCCGTAGCTGGGCTGCTCGGTGGTGATGTTGGCAAAGCCGACGTTGAAGCCGCTGTCCTTCGTCGCAAATGCCTTCGCGTTCACCGTCCACGCGTCCTCGAAGGACTTGTGGTAGGCGATCCAGCCGCGATGCAGCTCCTGCTCGAAGAGGAACTGAGTCGCACCGCGCTGGCGCGGGTTTGCGGCAAACTGCGCGGGCGTGAGGATGTCAGGGTTCTCGCTGTGCTCGTCGTGGAACTGGTAGCTGAGGGTGAAGCGGCCCGCCGGGGTCTCGATGGACGGCTTGGCGAGGAAGTTCCAGCCGCGATAGTTCGCGCCATCGCGCCAGCCAGCCCACTCGTTGCGGCTGCCGGTGACCACGTAGCTGAAGGCGTTCGCGCGCCCGCTGACAGAGAAGCTGCCTTGGTAGAAGCCAAGATTGCCGACACTCGCGCCGAGGCTGCCGGAGAAGGGTTTGTTCGCCGCTTCCTTCGTGATGATGTTGATCACGCCCGCTGCCGCGCCCTCGCCGTAAGTGGTGGAGGCACCCCCGCGAATGACCTCGATGCGCTCGATGGCGGAGAGCGGGACGGAGTTCCAGAGGAAGAAGCCGAGGCCCGCGTCGTTCACGCGCACGCCGTCCACGAGGATGAGCGCACCCGCCTTGTCACCGTATCCACGAAGGCTGAAGGGCGCGGTCTGGCCGCCGAAGCCCACGGAATCAAGAGAGGAAAAGCCAGCTTGCTGCGAGAGAAGCTCCGGCAGCGTGAAGGCGGGTGACGCCGCGATGATCTCGCGGGTGATCACGGAGACGTTCGCCGGAACTTTCTCGACGGCGACGGTCTGCTCCGGCAGCCGCGTGGCGGTGACAACGAGGGCGGGGAGTTGGACGAGGGCGTTGGTCTTGGTCTCCTGTGCCGCTGCGCCTGAAGAGAGGACGGCGAGGAGAGGATAGAGGATAGAGGATGGAGGAAAGCGAAGACTGCCGAGCCATTCTCTTCCTGCTGACTCCTGACCGCTGACCACTGACCGCTGACTGTTGTTTGCTGATTTCATTCTGGTCTTTCACTGCAAGCCCCGCGCGGGTTCCTGGGCGCGCGGAGCGGTTGGTGTTGGAGACCAGATGGGAGGCGAAAGCAAAAAGCCTTCACCTCCGCAAATTGGAGAATGAAGGCATCTCAATCCCGCCGAAAGATGGTTCGCCGGGCTGGCCTCATCCTTCTCTTTGTCGGAGAAGCGGGCGCGCGTGAGCGTGCCCTGACGAGCGCTGACAAGCCGGTATCCTGACTCCGGGCTTCAAACCTCGCTCCCGCCTTCCCGACCTTCAGTCAGTGGCATTGGGAGTCCGTAGCCCGTCACAGTGGCGCAACCGTCCCCGGTTCTCACGGGGTTCCCTGCACTTGTAAGCGGTGGTGGCGGAGCAGCTCCGCCGTTGTTCAAAGAACCGGGCGCGGTTGTAGGGCCACGCCAGCCTGAAGCCAAGCGGAAAGTCCAGGTTGTGAGAAAATGAGTCGCCATTTCAGGGCGATGCCCAGACTGGGTTTTGATGCACCTTCGGAGCGCTCTCGCCGGAGTTCGGCCCACGACTGAATTCCGAAGTCGCACGGGGCTGCCGAGGACCGAGGTGTCGCGTTCGTCCGTGCCGATTACTGCCCGCCCAGGACCGTCGGGCCCCCCCTCTCGTCCCCGAACTTCAGCGCTTCGTTGACCAGAATCTCGCCGGTGCGCTCACCAAGGCTGGTGCGAGAGACGTAGGCGTAGCGTTTGAAGCTCTCGAAGTCCTCCTTCGTGAGGATGTATCCATAGGCGTCGTTGGTCAGGCCAAAGAGCAGGTTGTGTTCGCCGCGCATTTTGCGTTTGAGATAGAAGCCGATGTTGGGCAGCGCCTCGCCGGGGATGGTGAGGATCTGCGCGTTGCCGATGTTCACAAGGTTGAACTGCGTCGTGACACTCTCCACGTTCGCGCCGGCGGCTCCGGGCGTGAGCTTCAGCAGCGCGCGCATCAGCGGCGAGTCCACGGGCAACGTCAGCGTGCGGGCGGCGCAGAAAAGTTTGGGCGAGCCCTGCACCGGCGCGGCCTGCACGATCCGCAGCGCCTCGCCGGCCAGCAACGTGCCGATGCGCTGGCACTCCGCCCAGGTTCTGGCTTCGCGGCCCTCGGGTTGGCGATTGTCGGCTGTGACCATGCCGCCTTGCGCGCTGTTCATGAAGATGGCCGTGCCACCGCCCTTCGCGGCGATCTCGTCGCAGAGCGGCCCGATGAGGTCGGGACTGCAAACCCCGGCGGCACTGCCGATGACTTCGGGATGGATCGCATAGTTGACGAGTGTGGCGAAGGGTTTGCCCAAGGCATCGAGCGCCTGGATGACATGGCAGCGCGGGTCGTAGAGCTGCTCGGCATAATAGTTGTAGGCGATTTTCCCCTTGGCCTCGCCAGTCGCAATCCGGAGCTGCGCGGGCTGCAGTTTCGCAACGGCCTCGTTGATCGCTTCGGCCATGCGGGTGCAGACAATGGCCAGAAACTTGGGATCACTCGACGTTCCACCCTTGCCGTCGGGAAAGCCGTAGCAATCGGGCGCGCTGTGCGTGTGCGTGGCGCCGATCAGGATGTTCTCCGGCGGAATGCCTTTGACTGCGGCGCGGACCCGATTGCCCAGCACCGCTGGAAGGCCGAGGAAGTCCGCGCTGACCATCGCGACGCGCGTGCTGCCATCCTCAAACACGAGCGCCCGCACGGTCAGGTCACCCTCCGCGCGCGTGGCCGGTCGCCCGGCTCCGACACCGCCGCTTACTGGCAACAGCGGGTCAGGCGTGACGACACGCGTTGCAATGCCCGCGCGGAAACCGGTGGCGGCGTCAGCCACGCACAGCAAACAGAGGAGGAGGACGAGCGATTTCATGGCTTGTTGGAAATGTGTTGTGCGGCGAGTAGGTCAGGTGCCGTGTGCTGGCGCAAGTGCGCGGTATTGAAGCGCCAAGGTTGCCGTGCAAAACGTGCCGGCGATTTGCAATCGCCGACGCTATTTCAGTTTCCCCTGCATCTGGAAAACCCACGTCAGCGCCGTGTTCATCAACTGCTCGCCCGCACCAACCGCTGCGGGCGCGACCTGGTTGTCCGCGCCGTAGCCGCCCTCGGCGGCGGCCTCGATGGTTGGGAAGTATTGATGGTAGCCGTTGCTGTAGCCGAAGAAGAACAGCCGCTCCACCCGCGCCCGCTCCCGCAGCCGGAGCGCGTGCTGGCAGAAGAACTCGCCGGACGCTCCCACGAGTGCGGTGTCGCCGTTGAGCACTGCGACGGTGAGGCGCGGGCGGATGCCGTCGGCAAATTCATCGGCGAAATTCGCGACCAGCTCGGGGAAGAACGCGAACGAGTAGCCCAGCCGGATCAGCGGGTTGTTCAAATCGCTGCGCGACTCGAAGCGGAACCGCTCCTCGCGCACGACCAGCGAAGGCTTCGCCACCACGGCGGGCTGGAGCGACGCCGCGAGCTTCACGACCTCGCGGGCGAGCGCCTGGCCGAAGCCGACGTGGTCCGCGTTCGTGCCTTTATTGATGGAGAGATCACCGGATGCTCCCTGCATGAAGATGGCAGTGCCGCCAAAATCCTTCTCGACCGCCGCCTTCATCGCACCGACGTAGTCGGCGGAAAACTTCAGCGTCTGCGCCGGGAGACTCGTCGGGTGGCCGGTGAAGTTCACGAGCACGGCGAGCGGCTTGCCCGAGGTGTCATCAAAGCGCATCACGGTCAGCGAGCGGTCCACGGGCTTGAGCGGGAGCTTCGTGTGCCGGTTGCGATTGAAGCCATCGAGGTCTGCGGCGCCGGTGGCGAATTTTGCCGGGGCAAGTTTCCGGTCCGCCTCGACGATGGCGGTGACGATGCCGTCCTCAAGCTGCTGGTAGTAGCGGATGGAAGCATCGAAACGGCCCTTGCCCTTGCCGTCCGCGTCGCTCAGTTCGAGCACCGGCCCGTGGTGCGTGTGCGAGCCGGCGACCAAGGAGTGCTCGATGCCTGCCTCGGCCTTGATGCGCTGGCGGATGTTCTGGAGGGACTTCTCCGACGGCGAGCGGCCGAGATCGAGGCCGACGATGGCGAGCTTCTTGTCACCCGCCTGGATGACGACGGCCGCCGCGTGAAGCGTATCGATCGCTCCTGTCGAGAGCATGTCATGGCGCGCGCCGTATCCCCACATCGGCACCGCCTCCTTCGGTGTGATGTCGCGCTTGGCGGCCCCGGCCTTGAAGACAGCTTCGGCGGCGAGACCTTCGGAGGCGAGGAACAGACCGGACCCGAGTGTGAGCCAGATGACGCAGCGGCGGCAGGAATTCATGGACCGGATTGTTGCGTGCTGGCGCGCAGTCCGCCAGCAAACTTCACAGGGCAGTCCATACGGGGGTGCAGCTTGGCCAACATTTCTTTCGCCACGGATGGGGATGAGGAAAAGGCAACCCTCCGAGAAGCCGAACGCGCACACCAAAAAGCGGTGCCGGACGCGGCAGGCAGCTTCGGGACACTTGCTGCGCTTCCGCGCGTAACCCGTGTTCCATTCGCGGCTCAACTGGATGAATCTGGCTTAGGTTCTTTGCGACCTTGTCCGAGGCACTGCTCCAAACCCGCGGAGTTTCAACATGAATTGCCGTGTGTTTCACCCACGCCTATTCAAGCGGAAGCCCTGCTGGCTTCTCCGCAGCCGCAAGGTCCGTTGCAAGAAACTGAGATGCGCCCTCAGCGCCGCCACATCCGCCAGACTGCCAGCAACGAGTAAAACGCGACGGCCACGGCATAAGCGACCATCCCCATCCCAACAGCCATCGGGACGGACGGCCATTCGCCCGAGAGCACCACCGCTCCGCCAACGAGTCCGAAGAGGAGCGTCTCGCCCAGCACGCTGACGAGAAACGAACGGCGACTTGAATGGCTCATCGCATCGCTCACCAGCATCGCGTAGCCCGTCTCGCCCAGCGCGCGCATGAGCCAGGCGGATTTGAAATTTCGTGCCGCCACCAGAAGGCTGGTTGTGACCAATATCAACGCGGCCAGCGGCCAGTGCGCCGCCGCGAGGCACAGCAGGATGTTGAAGCCGATGCCCCACTTCCAGCCAAGCCGCTTCGCCAGGGGGTTCGCCTCCAGCGCGAGCGTGGGTGTCGCAAACCAGGTGCTGAGGAAATCCATCCCGCGCGCGAACACCAGCAGGCCGAGCGTGATGAGGTAGTCACGGCTGGCGAAGGGGACTGAGTCTTCCACGGCGAGGAGGGGAGGAGGGGAGAGACTTATTAAGGAGAGCAGGAGGGCAGGAGAGGGAGAAAGGCGGTGGCATCTGAGTTCCTGCCTTCCTGCCCTCCTTATGAGAAACCCCTCATGCCTTCTTCCCGTAGATTTGCTCCGGCGTTTCGAGCCGTGGCTCCGTCACCTTGCAGGTCGCTCCTCCTTCTTCGATGCTGCGGAAGAAGCAGCTCTTGAAACCCTCGTGGCACGCCGCGCCGGTCTGCTCGACTTGGATGAGCAGCGTGTCGCCGTCGCAGTCGAAGGAGATGTCCTTCACCACCTGCACGTGGCCGCTGGACTCGCCCTTCATCCAAAACTTCTGCCGCGAACGGCTCCAGAAGTGCGTCTTGCCGGTGGCGATGGTGGTTTCGAGCGAGGCGCGGTTCATCCACGCCATCATCAGCACGCGTCCGGTGGATTGCTCCTGGATGATGGCGGGGATGAGGCCATCGGCGGTGAACTTGAGTTGGTCGTAGAAGCTCATTGGGGAGGGTTGAGAGTTGAAGGTTGAGAGTTGAGAGGGGTCGTCTGGTCGGAGGCGTCGCCGCCGGTGTCGAGACGGACGAAGAATACGGCGGCGATGATGCAGGCGAAGGCGGCGAGATGATTCCACTTCAGCTTCTCGCCGAGATAGAGGACGGCGAACGCGCAGAAGACGAGGATGGTGATGACCTCCTGCATAATCTTGAGCTGCGTGGCCGAGTAGGTGCCGTGGCCCCAGCGGTTCGCAGGCACCATCAGGCAATACTCGAAGAACGCGATGCCCCAGCTCGCCAGCACGACGAGCCAGAGCGGCGCGCTCTTGTATTTCAGGTGTCCATACCATGCGAAGGTCATGAAGACATTCGAGACGACCAGCAACGCGATTGGCGACCAGCGGGATTGAAGGGACTCAGTCATGCGACAAATAGAACCAACTGCGGCCATGCTGTCTGACCGGGCGGATGGCTCCAAGCTGAAATCCGCGCTCCGCTCAGTGCCGGAAGTGGCGCGTGCCGGTGAAGACCATTGCAACCCCGCGCGCGTCGGCGGCGGCGATGACTTCTGGGTCTTTCACGGAGCCGCCGGGCTGAATCGCGGCGGTCGCACCGGCCTCGGCGGCGGCGATGAGGCCGTCGGGGAACGGGAAGAAGGCGTCGCTGCACACCACGCTTCCCGCGAGCGGGAGCCTGGCCTCGCCCGCCTTCCACACGGCGATGCGGCTGCTGTCCACGCGGCTCATCTGGCCCGCACCCACCCCGAGCGTGCGGTCGGAGGCGCTGTAGAGAATCGCGTTGCTCTTGAGGTGCTTCACCACGCGCCAGCCGAAGAGCATGGCCTTCAACTCGGCCTCGCTCGGCGCGCGTTTCGTCACGAGCTTCAGGTCGGTGGCGGTCGTGAGTTTCAGATCGCGCTGCTGGAGGAGGAAGGACTCGGCCCCGACGCTGCGCACGTCCCACGGCGCGGCGGTGGCGGGGTTCTTGAGGATTTGCAGCAGGCGCAAATTCTTCTTTTTCGTCAGCACCGCGAGCGCTTCCTCGGTGAACTCTGGCGCGACGATGACCTCGCTGAAAATCTCCGCGATGGCTTCTGCGCACGGGCCGTCGAGCGGCTGGTTCACGGCGATGATGCCGCCGAACGGCGCCTGCTTGTCCGTGGTGAACGCCTTGTCCCACGCCTCGCGCAGCGTCGTGCCCTGGCCCACGCCGCATGGATTCGTGTGCTTGAGGATGGCGAGTGTTGGCGCGTCGCCAGTGAACTCCGCGATGAGCGCGGTGGCGGCGGTGAGGTCGAGGATGTTGTTGTAGGAAAGTTCCTTGCCGTGGAGCTGCTTGAAGTAGTCGGCAAACTTTCCGTAGAGCGCGGCCTGCTGGTGCGGGTTCTCGCCGTAGCGCAGCGGCTGCACCAGTGGCGCGGACACGATGAGCGTCTTCGGCAAGCTGACCGCTGATGGCTGTTCGCTGAACGCTTTCTCTAAGTGCGCCGCAATCGCGGCGTCGTAAGCCGCCGTCCGCGCATACACCTTCGCCGCCAGCTTGCGCCGCAGCTCCAGCGTCGTCTCGCCCGTCGCCTGCACGAGCGCGGCGACTTCCTCGTAATCCTTCGGGTCCACGATTACGGTGACGTGGTCGTGGTTCTTGGCGGCGCTGCGGAGCATGGAGGGGCCGCCGATGTCGATGTTCTCGATGGCGTCGTGGAGCGAGACGCCTGGCTTGGCGACGGTGGCCTCGAACGGGTAGAGGTTCACCACCACGAGGTCAATCGGCGCGATGCCGTGCTGCTTCACGGCCCACTCGTGCTCGGTGTTGCCGCGGATGTAGAGCAGGCCGCCGTGGACCTTGGGGTGCAGCGTCTTCACGCGCCCGTCGAGCATCTCGGGGAAGCCCGTGTGCTCGGAGATGTCCTTCACAACGAGGCCTGCGTCGCGGAGCGCTTTGGCAGTGCCGCCGGTCGAGATGAGTTCCACGCCCGCGCCGGCGAGCGTCTGGGCGAACGGGACGAGACCTGCCTTGTCGGAGACGGAGAGGAGAGCGCGTTGAATCTTGGCCATAAAGAGGCGGTGAAAATCCCTGTCTGCAAGCGGCCCGTCAATCGCGCAGTTGGGACTGCAAGGTAGGGCGAGACTCCATCGAGCCACCATTCCAAGCGCAGGGAGCCTGTCAGCTGAACGCTGCGGAGATGAAACTCGCTGTGCTCGCGCCTCCTTCGTCAGCAAATGGGGCTCGACGGAGTCTCGCCCTACCGGCTCGTCAGCGCCCCCGCCAACGACGCGAGCTGCGCGCGCGTGTGCTCGCTGCTCACCACGAAGCGGAAGAACCCGCCCTCCGGCCCGCCGGGATACCGGATGAACGGCGGGTGAATCCCCGCCGCCAGCAGCCGCCTTTTGAGCCGCGCCGCCTCCTTCGCCGACACGGGAATCACCGGCACGATGGGGCCGGGCGCGTCTGGCAACTCCATTCCACCCGCGCGCAAGCGTTCCTTCAGCCACGCCGCGTTTGCGTGCAGGCGTGCCTGCAAACTCGGATTCGCGCGGAAGATGTGCAGCGCCTCCAACGCCCCCGCCGCCAGCGGCAGCGGCACGGGCGTCGCACCAGTGAAGCACCGGCTCCTCGCCAGAACCGCCTCCGCCACCGCGCGACTGCCGACGATGGCCCCGCCAAAAGCGCCGAACGCCTTGCTCAAGGTCACCGTCTGGATCACCCGCGCGTCCTGCACGCCGCAGTGCGACGGCGTCCCCTGCCCTGCCTCCCCCAGCACGCCAGCGCCGTGCGCGTCATCCACGAGCAGCGCCGCCCTGGCCGGCAACACCGCGAGATACTCCGCCAGCGGCGCGACCGACCCGTCGTGGGAAAACATCCCGTCCGTGAAGACAATGGGCCGCGCGCCCCGGCCCAGCCCGCGCAATTGCCGCGTGAAATCCGCCACATCGCGATGCGCGAACGGCACGACCGTCGCCCCCAGCAGCACCGCCGCATCCGCGACGCTCGTGTGGGACCGCGCATCCATCAGGACATGGGTGAACTCACCTCGGAGCGCCTGCGCCACGGCGAGGTTCGTCATGTAGCCGTTGTCCACCAGCACGGCGCGCTGCGCATGGAAGAATCGCGCCAACTCGCGCTCCAGCCGCTCGTAGAGCGAGTGGTTCCCGGTCGTCTTGCGAGAGGAAGCCACGTTCAGCCCGAACGCCTTCAGCCCGCGCCGGACGGCGGCGAGCACGCGCGGATGGCTGGCGAGCCGGTAGTAATCGCACCCTGCGAAATAGACCAGCCGCCGGCCGCGTCGGCGGACAAAGACCCGATCCACTTGCTGCAACGTCTCGGCGGTGTGCTTCATGGGCGGCCGTTTGTAGCGAAGAAAGGAGCCGGTGTCCAACGCGAGGGCGCTATAGCTATCAGCTATCAGCTATCAGCTATCAGCGGTCAGCGAACGAAAGCCTCTTGCTGACCGCTAACCGTTGCCGGCTTCTGCAACAGAGTGCTGGCCTCGCGCCCGTTCCTCTGCTACGTAAAGCTGTCGCGCGCGTCCACCCAACCACCGAGCACCAATGATCAAGTTCAAAGCCAAAGAGCAGCCCAAGGTCACTCCCCAGCGGAAGGCTGCCGAACAGTTGCTCCAGCAGCTCAAGCGCACACTTGAGATGGAGGCGGGCCGCGGCAATATCACCATCAACCACTTCCTCACCTCGCGCGGCAGCGAGGACCGCAACGCCTTTGCGCCACAGACGCAGCCGGGCACGGGCTTTTACACGCTGGAGGGAGTCGTGGCCACCGGCGGCATGGGCGCAGTGCTCAAGGCGCAGGACAACAATCTTGCCCGCACGGTCGCGCTCAAGGTGATGCTCAACAGCGCGGACGCGAATGATCAGACGGTCTTCAGCTTCGTGGCCGAGGCGCAGATCACCGGGCAGCTCGAGCACCCGAACATCGTCCCTCTCCACGACATCGGCGTGGCCGCCGACGGCACGATCTATTACACGATGAAGCTGATCGAGGGGCGCACGCTGCGCGACATCCTCAAGGACATCCGCGAGGGCAACGCGGACACGATCCAGCGGTTCCCGATTTCGCGCCTGCTGACCATCTTCCAGAAGGTTTGCGACGGCATCTCCTACGCGCATTCGCGGCGTGTCATCCACCGGGACCTGAAGCCGGACAACGTGATGGTCGGCGAATTCGGCGAGGTGCTGATCCTCGACTGGGGCTTGGCCAAAGTGCTGCCGGAGCCGGGGCAGGCGGACACGGAGGAGCATGGCGGGGAATTCTCCGGCCCCCTGCCCGGCGCGCCCGGAGGCGACGCGATGGCGACGATGGCCGGGCAGGTGAAGGGCACGCCAAACTACATGGCCCCCGAACAGGCGGAGGGCCGTGTGGCGGACATTGACACGCGATCGGACATCTACGCGCTGGGTGGCATCCTCTATTACACGCTCACGATGCAGCCGCCCGTCACGGGCGCGAACCTCGACGAGATTCTCACGCGGGTCACTTCGGGCGACATCACGTCCCCCAGCTCGTTCAACAGCAAGCCGATTGAAAACCCATCGGGCAAGACCGCGCCGCACTGCCCGGACGGCACGATTCCCGACGCGCTCTCCGCCGTGGCGATGAAGTGCATGGCACGCGAGAGCGCGCTGCGTTACCAGACGGTGGAGGAGTTGCAGGCGGACCTCGCGGCCTACCAGGGCGGCTACGCGACGCGCGCACAGGATGCGAACATGTTCACGCTGCTGAGGCTGCTGTTCCAGCGCAACAAGAAGGAGGTCTTCATGGCCTTCGGGGCGCTCATCCTCGTCTTCGTCGTCGCGCTCGGCTTTCTGGGCAAGGTGAAGTTGAGCGAGATCAAGGCGCAGGAAGCGCTAACGAAGGCGAAGGCCACCGTGGCGGAGCTTCGCGAAACCGCGCCCTCCATGGCCGCAGTGGCCGAGGGCAAGCTGCGGGAGCTCAAGTTCGCCGAAGCGATGACCAACATCAACCAGGCCATCAAGCTCGACGATTCCGTCGCCCGCTTCCACAACATCAAGGGCAACATTTTCCTGTCATTGCTGGAGATTCAGGAGGCGCGGGAGGCTTTCGAAAAGGCCCGGGAGATTGACACCAAGCTAACTGACGCCATCCGCAGCTCGGTGCTTTGCGCCGCCATCATCCGGGACAACCCCGACCTGAAGAAACTCAACGACAAGAGCAAGCGCGACATCTACGAGCTCTTCCGAGAGCAGGGGCGCATCGAGGAGGCGGGCCGAATCTTCGCGATGGTCGCGGCCACGGACACGCAGGTCGTCGTGGGCTTCCGACGGCAGCTCGCAGCAGCGCAGATCAAGCCGGAGCTGCTGGAGCGCGATGGATCGGGCCGTTACAGCCTCGACCTCAGCGAGAATCCGGTGAGCAGTCTCGCAGCCTTGCAAAGCATCCCGCTGGCCAGCCTGAACCTCGCCGGCTGCACCAATGTCTCCGACCTCGGCCCGCTCAAGGGCATGCCGCTGATGAGCCTGAACCTCGCCCGGCTCAACCGCCTCACAGACCTTGCCCCTTTGAAGGGCATGCAGTTGACAGAGCTGAACCTGAGGAACTGCGACGAGTTGCTCGATCTCGCGCCGCTGGCCGGGATGCCGCTCACCCTGCTGGACCTCAGCGACACGAAGATTGTGGACATCAACCCGTTGACCGGCATCAAGCTGGAATGGCTCGACCTGTCTGACTGCAGCCAGGTGCGCGACATCAAGGCCCTTGCCGGCATGCCGCTGCGGTGGCTCAAGCTCGACCGCACGCGGGTGATCAACATCGGTGCCATCCGCGGCGCACCGCTGCAGTTCATCAGCTTCAATGACATCCGCGTCAGCGATATTTCAGCCCTGACGAACATGCCGCTGGTCACGAACCTGATGAGCAAGACGCTGGTGCGAGACATCACGGCGCTGAAGGGGATGCGCCTGCAGCACCTCGACTGCTACAAGACGCCGGTGCAAAGCATCGCGCCGCTGGCGGGAATGACCTCGCTGCGGCTGCTGGACTTGCGTGAGACGGGCATCACGACGATCTCCCCGCTGGCCGGAATGCCCCTCGACGTGCTCAAGCTGGCGCTCACGCAGGTCAGCGACATCGAGGCGCTGCGCGGCGCGCCGCTCACAGTGGAACTGGACTTGTCGGAGACACGGGTGGCCAGCCTGGAGCCGCTGCGGGGCGCGCCCCTGCAATACTTGAACCTCTCCAAAGCCCCTGTCAGCAGCCTCGCCCCGCTCGCAGGGATGCCGCTCAAGGTGCTGCGCATGGACAGCCTGCCGACACAGCCGGACTTGAACCCGCTCTGGGACTGCCAGGAGTTGGAGCAGCTAGCGATTCCCTTTCCATCCCCCTCGGTCATTGCGCTGCGCCAGCTCCCCAAGCTCAAGCGCCTGGACTACTACGTGCCGTTGGACCTCTGGGAGCGCTCGAAAACGCCGCCGCAGTTCTGGAAGGACTGGGACGCGCGCAAGCAGTAGGTGCAGGACGGCAAGCGGTGGATGAAATGGTCGCACGGATGGGCGTCATCCTCGCGCAGGGCAGCGCGCGGCAACCTCAGCACGAATACATGGCGTGCTCGCCCTGGAAGCCGCCGAGCGCGTGGGACCCCTGGGCCGTCATCTCGAAGTAAGGCTGGAGCTCCGTCGCCGCCGCCTCGCTCAGGAGGCAGAACTGCTTCAACGCCCCGCACACCTTCTCCATGCGGAAGATGAAGTTGACCTGCGGCCCGATGAGATTGTCCTCGCCCTGCTGCAACGAGCTGTCCATCCGCACCTGCCCGTAATGCAGCACTATGCGAAACTGCATGTTCGTAATCGTCGCCTGCTGGGCACGGAGCGCGTTGATGGTGGCGGCGATGACCTCTGGCTTGGTGATGTCCATCGGCCAGTAGGCGAGGTAGCCATCGCCAAGGTATTTGTTGATGTGGCCTTGCGACTTCTCAATGGTCTGCTTGCACGCCAGCACCCACTTGCCGACCATCTGCGCCAGCTCATCCTCGGGCATGGTCTGGCTCATCTTGGTGAACTGGCAGATGTCCGCCACCAGCATCCAGCACATGCCCGACTTCGCGGTCTGGTGGGCGGCGGCGATGGTCATCATCGCCTCCTCGCCATCGCCGCCGGGCGGCTCGCTCGCGCGGAAGACGAGGTTCGTCGTGGAAACCTGGATGCGGTCGTTGTCCTTGAGCTGCGCGGGCATGCGCATCCGCTGGCCGTTGAGGATCGTGCCGTTGCGGCTGCCAAGGTCCACGATGTAGTAGCCACCGTCGCCCTGCGCGTGGATAATCGCGTGCCGACGCGATACCTCGCCGTCGTTGATCGCCAGCGTGTTCTCTGGCAGACGCCCAATCGTGCAGGTGCCTTGCAGCGGGAACTGCTCCCCAGAATCCGTTTCCAGCCAGTATTGCATTGCCTGTCGTTCGATTGACTTGTCCAACGCCGCACGCGGAGGTGAAACCCTTTCCTCGACCGGCGGCTGCGGTAGGAAACAGAAGTGCCGGGACAATTTCCAGCCAAATTCTTTGCCTCGTTCAAGGATGCGCCCGGACGAAAACTTGGAGCGACACGGAAATCGCGGGCTCAACGGGGCGCCAGCGTGAATCGCGCGCGAGGGACTCGGCCTGCTGCGAGCCGCGACGCGACACCACGACCCGCGCGCCCGCCGACGCAAACTCCGCAGGGCCAGCCAGCACGTCGTCCCCAAGCCATCGCTCGCCAAGGAGGAACGCGGTGTAAATCCCCGAGCGTCCGCCGGGCAGAAGTCCGCTCCCGGCGAGCGGGCCGGGCTGCCCGCTGGCCTGCAACCGCGCTGCCAGATCGTGAGCCACATGGCTGGCCTGATTGGGAATTCCAGCCAGCGCGGCCGCGAGCCAGATCATCGCCGGCACTGCAAAGGAATAGTTCACTACACCAAAGCCCGCCCGCACCCGCGCGGACCAGCCCCACGCCCCAACGGCGAGCACCCACAGAAACGGCAGCGCCGGAAAAAAATACCGGTTGTCCTCCGCCATCACAAAGAACGGCAGATACAACGCGCCCAGCGCGACCACCGGCACCAGAGCCCAACACCAGCGCTGTCGCCGCAAGCACCGCCTGCATTTCACCATGCAACCGCCCGCAATCAACACTGCCAGCCCGCTGATTCCCAGCACGTCAAACGTCCCCAGCCATCGCCGCCACAGCGGCAACTCCGCTCCGGTCAGCCACGCACGCCACGGGTTCAACCAGTCCCAGCAAATGCCGATGTTGTCTCCGACCACCGCGAGTTGATGCCGGAAGTTCTCACCGCCCGCGAATGGCGACCACCGCACATACGCCATCCGCGACGGCTCCTCCCACTGCGTCACACGTCCCGCGTCCGGCTGGTGCAGGGTCGTCATTGCCCGATGATGACCTGCCTGCTCGCCCGGCCCTGCAAGCGCGTGCGCGATAGGCCCCGTCGTTGAGAAGGTGAACTGCCCGTAGTGCAACGACAGCACTGCGATCCACGGTGCCGCGACCAGCGCAGTGCCGAGCCATGCCAGCCCCAGCCGCGCCGCCAGCTCCGCGCGCAACTCCCGCCGCCCGCTCATCGCAAGGACTGCCAGCCCCGCCGTCGTCAACAGCGCCAGCGGGAGCGCCACCGCCTTCGCCAGATACGCCAGGCCCCACCAAACACCCACCGCGATGGCGTGCCGCGCGTGCCGGCGACTTGCAATCGCCGCCCCCTCTCGTTTCGCGTCCGGCAGGACGGCAACTGCAAGTCGCCGGCACGGGGCAAGAAACATTTTCACCGTCGCGCTCACAGCCAACGCCACCAGCCCCGCCAACAACAAATCCGGCGTGATGTGCCGCACCGACCAGAACACCGACCACACAGCCGCGATGCAAGCGCCCGTCCTCAGCGCCACGTTTGGGAGCCGGAACGAGCGGAACACCGACAACGCCCCGGCGAGAAACACCACTCCCGAAAACGCCATCACCACACGCGCCGCCACCAACGGGACCGCGCCCGCCTTCAGCAGCGGCACCATCAACCAGCTCACGAGCGGCCCCCAATAGCCCGTCACCGCCAGCTCGGTCTGTCCGGCTGCGTAGTATCCAGCGATGCGGCAGTAAGCCACCGCATCGGGATTAAGCTGGTGCAGATTTCGCCACGCCGCGACCGCGAGCAGCACGGCCTGCACGGCGAAGAGCCAGCGAAGTTGATGGCGGACATTCATGGTGTTCGTATCCCGGGAGAGTGATTAGTAATTAGTGATTAGCCAGTGCCAGACCATCCGGCTGACGACCGATTCACTGCTCACTAATTACTAATCACTTCCGCTCCTCCCCTCCTCCCCACCCACATCAGCTTCCCCCAGCCGGTGAATTTCCGCTCCGTCTCGAAGTTTGCTTCCAGGCAGCGCAGCACCACTTCCGGCTGCCGCAGCCACTGCTCGTAAGTGTGGCGCTCGCCCTCGATCATTTCCGCCAGAGCATCCAGCTTGTGGAAAATCCTTCGCAGCCACGGCTGACGGCACGCGGCGTGAACCACGGATAGAAAAGGCGTCGGCCACGGCTCGACCACGACCAGCCGGCCACCCGGACGCAGCACCCGCGCAGCTTCCTTCAGCACGCGCTCCAAATCATCCGGCAACACCGCGAGATGATGCAAGCCACCCTGCACCATCAAGATGTCCTGGCTCGCCGACGCGAACGGCAGCGCACGGCAGTCCGCGCAGTGACGCCCGTGCTCCGGTGGACACAAAGCCAGCAGCCGCTGCGAAACGTCCACGCCCTCCAGCCGGTGGAAGCCCAGCCGCGCCAGCGCC
Source organism: Verrucomicrobiota bacterium (assembly GCA_016235545.1). Taxonomy (GTDB): domain Bacteria; phylum Verrucomicrobiota; class Verrucomicrobiia; order Limisphaerales; family SXTU01; genus SXTU01. Next base: position 26,469 of record JACRKB010000091.1, read on the forward strand.
CGCACGCCATTGCCCCGTCCGCAGAACAGCTCCGCAACCGCCGCGTCGCGCGGCCACTCACGCGCGCCCAGTCTCACCAGCCGCCGCGTGAACTTCGCTATCTCCTGCTCCGGCGTCTCAAACCGTAGATACGCCGCCTCCCACGCTTCCGCTGTGTTGTCAGCGGCGTTCACGCGGAATCCTCCGGCGTCAGGCGAGCCAGCAGGTGGAGTCGCCGTCCGAACACCAAGTCGGCCAGCCACGGATACAACCCCAAGTCGCCGCGCAATTCCTCGATCCGCAAATCCAGCGCCGCGAACATCTCCCGCCACTGCGCCTCGGTGCGGTAGTTGTATGGCAGCGCGACGCCGTGCGACGCGTTGCCCACCCAGTCCATCAGCCGCAGCGTGGGGCCGGCCATCCAGCCATCGAGAGTGTGATCTTTCACCACCACCATCCGCGCCACGCGGCGGGCTTCGCGAAGCAACGCCTCCGGGGCTTCCGTGTGATGCAGCACATCCACCAGCAGGGCCACGTCGAAACACCCGTCGCCGTGGGGAATCGTCCTGCCGTCGAACGCCACGACAGGAATTCGCGCCGACGGACGCACCAGCACATCCAGGCCGGAGATTTGCACGTCAGGGCGCAGCTCGGCGATGGCCGCCGCCAGAGCGCCGTCGCCGCAACCGACATCCAGCACCTTGCCACCCTGCGGCAGCCACGCAGCGATGAGTCCGGCCAGCACACGCACACGGCGCGGATGGACCAGCCCTGTGTGCAGTTGTTGCAGCGGTTTCATGTCGGAGGCTTGCTGCGCGCCGTCTTCATCGGCGATACGAACCCAGCACCGCGACGAAGAAGCTCGCCAGCACGGTTTGAAAACCCAGCGCCGTCAGCGTCACGCCGGGAATCACCCATCGCATCGTGTGCGCGTAATCCAACCGGCCGAAACCTGCCTCCCGCCATTGCAGCACCGCCGCCAACAGCAGCGCGACGCCCGCGAACAGCGCCACGACGCCCAAGACAAGGCCTCGTTCGAGCGAGAGAACCTCGCGCAGCCAGCCGAGCAGTTCCGTTTCGGGTAAAAATCCTTCCCGCGCTGCCAGCGTCCGCGCCAGCCAGCCGAACAGCACGGCTTGATACCCAACCGTCATCGCCAGGCTCGCGAAGAGCAGCGTGTGCGCGTCGAACGTCGCACCGAAAAGCGTCAGCCCCGGCATCGCCACGCCGAAGCCCAGCGCGCCCAGCGCCACCAGCAGCAAGCCCGGATAAACGAACAGCCAGCGCGGGCTGCAAATCAGGAAGAACCGCAGCGTCCGCCAGCCGTCGCGGAACGTGCGCAGATGCGGCGGGTGCGCCGTCCGCCCGTCACGATGCAGCGTGATGGCCACCTCCTCAATGCGCGCCCCGCGCAGGCTCGCCTTGATGAGCATCTCCGTGGCAAACTCCATCCCCTCGCAACGCAGGTCGAGCGCGGGAACGAGCTCCCGCCGGAAGCCGCGCAGCCCGCAGTAAATGTCATTCACTGGCACGCGGAACATCCGCCGCGCCAGCGCTGAGAAAAGCGGGTTGCCCAGCCAGCGGTGCGACAGCGGCATCGCCGCAGGTTCAATCGTCCCGCCCCCCGCCGGCAACCGGCAGCCCTGCACGAGGTCCGCTCCCGCGCGCAGCTTCCCGACGAACGCGCCGAGCGCCGCGAAGTCATAGCTGTCATCCGCATCGCCCATGACGACGAACCTCCCACGCGCCGCAGCGATGCCGCCGCGCAACGCGTTTCCGTAGCCACGTTCCGCCACCGCCACCACGCGCGCACCGAGGCTGGCCGCAATGCCGGGCGAGCCATCCGAGCTGCCATTGTCCGCCACGAGCACCTCACCGGAAACCGACTGCTCGCGCAGGAAGCGCCGGGCCTTCTCGATGCACCTGGGCAACGTCTCCGCCTCGTTCAAGCACGGCATCACGATGGACAACTCGACGGCGGAGTCATCAGCCGGGCCGGAGGTGGAAGGACTGGGCACGCGCGCGTTTTACCACGGCCAGGCGTGTGGCGACAGCCGATACTGAGGGCGCATCTCAGTTTCTTGCAGGCGGAATGGTGCGAGCGATCCAGTTGGGCCGCTCCTCCTGCTCGCAATCCTGATCCTAATCCTGCTCCAGTGCGGACGGCCTCACAGACAGAGATTGCGCTTGCTCCGACCCCTGCCCGACGTAATCCTTTGCGGGCAACCACAAGTTGCAAACGCGCACGTGGCGGAATTGGCAGACGCGCTAGATTCAGGTTCTAGTGAGTAACATCATGCAGGTTCAAGTCCTGCCGTGCGCACCAAATTTTTTCCGAGCGACCCGTTCAGCGACCGCCACGACCGCACCCGTTATGGGATTGAACATCCGCAAAGCAGCACCCGAGGACGCCGGCGCCTGGATAACACTCGTCAAGGCGACGCTGGGCGACGACCACCCCAACAAGCAGATTTACGATCCCGCCTGGGTCGCCGCCGAACTCGGCTCCGGCCTGCCCGGCAACGAGACCTGGGTGGCCGAGGACGGCGGCAAGATTCAGGCCAGCATCTCCGTCCTGGGCGCGGTGACGGCGAACGAAAACCCCGTCTGCAACCTCGGACGCAATCTCTTCCACCCCTCCAGCCACGCCGACGGCTCGGCGGACGCGCTGCTCCAGAAGCTCACCGAGCTGGCCATACTGCGCCGGCAGATGTGCGTGACGCGCGTGCTGGCGTCTGACAACGCGCAGCAGCTGCTCATCGAGAAGACAGGCTTTGTCTGCGTGGGCTTCCAGCCGCTCAAGCACATCACCAAGACGCGGGAGGAAGTGCTTTTCTACGTGAAGCGCGCGCGCTCCATGAGCGCCAACCGCCTGCCGCTCTCGGAGTCGCTGCCGCAGATCGGCGAGCTGGCGACGGCGGCGTTGCTGCACCTCAACATCCCCGGCGCGCCCGCCATCCGCGATGGCGGCACAGGCTACCCGTTGCAGACGGATGTGGTGGTGGCTGCGGCGAGCGAGGACGATTACAAGGCCGCCCGAGAGGCTGTGGCCCCTCAAAACCCGCCGCAGGAAATCTCCAGCAACTTCAACTGGGGCGCCGGTTTCATGCGCGTGGCCTCCACGGTGACGCTGCGCGCGATGCTCTGCAGCCGCGAGGACAAAGTCGTCGCCGGCATGCTCTACCTCTACGATGAGCAGGACCGCTGCGTGCGCATCATGGATGGATTTTGCACGGACAACCTCTCGATGGGAGCGGTGCTCCAGCATGTCTCCAAGGCCGCGCAGGCGGAGTTGAGCGCGGCCTACGTGGAGATGGACCTGCTCGCCAGCGCGGTGAAGCTCCTCATCAGCGCCGAGCAGCTCGGCTTCGTCCCCGCCGCCTACCTTCCCGGATTCCACAAGGTCCACGACGGCACGATGGACCTCGTGAAAATGGTGAAGCTCAACCAGACCTACAGCATCGAGCACGACAAGCTCACCGCCCATGCGCTGGTCATCGTCAACGTCATCAAGCACTGCCTTCAGGACCAGAGCATCGGCGTCGCCATCATCAACCTCCTGCGCGACCTCGAGCTTTTCAAAGGCCTGGGCGATGGCGAGCTGCGCAAGGTCGCGCGCCTCTTCACGCAAAAGCTCTTCCGGCCCGGTGAAAAAATCTTCGGCAGGGACGATGCCGGCAACGAGGCCTACGTCGTCATGCGCGGGCAGATTGAGATCCTGCTGGAGGAGAACACCGCCCCCATCGCCTCGATGGGACAAGGGCAGGTCTTCGGCGAGCTGTCCTTTCTGGACGGCGGCAAGCGCGGCGCGATGGCGATTGCCAAGCAGGCCAGCATCGTCCTCGTGATGCAGCGCCCGCAGTTCTTCGAGATGACGCAGCGAGAGCCAAACCTCGGCCTGGCAGTCATGCGCAACATCGCCCTTGAGCTGACCGTCCGCCTGCGCCGCACCAACGCCGCGCTCTCCACCAAGAAATCTGCGGCGGTGTCTCAATTGCGAGGCGACATCATCGAAGGCTCAAGCCGGTAGCGCTCCCCTGCCCTGCACGCGGAGGCCAGTGACGCGGTGTGGGTGTCCAAGTTCTTCTCCCCAGCCGGCGCGATCTCCCATTGCAGAAAGGTGCGCCAGCATCGCTGACAAGCGCGATCCCGGCTCTTCACCTTTCGCCGAGCGGCGACAAGTGAGGCGCCACCAGCCGCCAGATGTCATCGTGAACAGCCTCGATGCTCTGAGTGGCATCCACGACCTTCACCCGCTCCGGCTCCGCTTCGGCAATCATTTGAAACCCGAGTTCGACGCGGTGGAAGAACGCCCGGTCCGCCTCCTCGAAGCGGTCACGCGGCCCGGCGGTCGCCGCCTGTCGCGCTTGCCGACGCGCCTCGCTCACCTCGGTGGGCACGCGCAAAAGCAAGGTCAAGTGCGGTCGCGTCTGGCCCACGGCAAACTCGATCACCGACTGCACCAGCGCCAAATCGAGCTGCCGCCCGTGGCCTTGATAAGCCGTGGTCGAGTCATGGAAGCGGTCGCACAGGACTATTTCGCCGGCGGTCAAAGCGGGGCGGATGACTTCCAGCACGAGCTGCGCACGGCTGGCGTTCATCAGGAGCAGCTCCGCCTCCGGCATCATCACCACGTTGGCCGGGTGATGCTTGAGCAGGTGGCGAATCTCTTCTCCGATAGGTGTGCCGCCTGGCTCTCGGAGGACGCGCGCGCGGTGTCCGAGCTTGCGAAGACGCTCGGCGAGCAGCGCAACCTGCGTGCTCTTGCCGCCGCCTTCCGTGCCTTCAAAGGTGATGAACAGTCCGGACATGGTAGTCGCAACCTCTAGTTGCGAATCGCAGCCTGAAGGCTGCGACTACAATCGCTTCAAACGCGGCCCCTTCGCGGTGTCCTCCACCACCCAGCCCAACTCCTTGAGCTGGTCGCGGACGGCATCGCTGCGTTTGAAATCCTTCGCCTTGCGCGCGGCCTGCCGCTCATCGACCAGCGCCATCACCTCGGCGGATGCCGCGTCCTGCTGCGAGCTGCCGAGGCCGAAAACTTCGTCCACCCGGTTCCACGCCTCAAGCGCCGCAGCAGCCTGCGGCCTCGTCAGCTCATTGGCCGCCAGTTTGCGGTTCACCTCGCTCACCCATTCGAAGACCGCACCCCACGCGGCTGAGACGTTCAAATCCTCGTCCATCGCCTTGGTGAACTGCATCAGCAGCCCCTGCTCCGGCGGCACCGTGGCCGCGCCCGCCAGCTCGCGCAGCTTGCCGACACACTCGTCCAGCCGCGCCAGCGACGCGCGCGCCCCGGCGAGACCGTCCATCGTGAAATTAAACTGCGCGCGGTAGTGCGCCGTGAGCAGGAGGCAACGGATTTCCCGGCCGGTGAACCCCTTCGCCAGCAGGTCGCGCAGCGTGAAATAGATGCCGAGGGACTTGCTCATCTTCTTGCCCTCGACGAGCAGGTGCGAGCCGTGCATCCAGTGCTTCACGAACCGCTGCCCCGGCGGATACGCCAGCGCCCCCTCGCTCTGCGCGATCTCGTCCTCGTGATGCGGGAACATCAAATCCTCGCCGCCCAGATGCAGGTCGAAGCTCTGGCCGAGGTGCTTCGTGCTCATCGCGCTGCACTCGATGTGCCAGCCGGGCCGGCCCTCGCCCCACGGGCTGGGCCAGAAGACATCGCCGTCCTCCGGCACGCGCTTCTTCCACAACGCGAAGTCGGCGACGGCCTCCTTCTCGTATTCGTCGCTCGCCACGCGCTCGCCAACGCGCATCGCATCAAAATTCAGATTCACGAGCTGCCCGTAGTGGCAGCCGCAGCCGCGATACTTGTCGATGCTGAAATACACCGAGCCATCCGCCGCCTGATACGCGATGCCGCGTGCGACGAGCTTCTCGATGAGTGAAACAATCTCCGGCAGATGCTCCGTGGCGCGAGGCAGGACATGCGGGTGCCTGCATTGAAGCGCGTCGAAGTCCGCTAGAAACTCGGCCTCATACTTGCCTGTGAACTCACGCAGCGTCGTGTGCCGCTGCTGCACGCGCTTGATGATCTTGTCCTCCACGTCCGTGATGTTCATCACGTGCTTCACGGCGAAGCCGCGAAACTCCAGGTAACGCCGCACCACGTCCGTGAACACAAACGTGCGGAAGTTTCCGATATGGGCGAAGTCGTGGACGGTCGGCCCGCAGCAATACATCCCCACCTGCCGGCCCAACGGGTCCAGCGGGACGAACTTCTCCACCGAACGGGTCAGCGTGTTGAACAGTTGAAAAGCCATGTAAAGCGGCCAGAGGCTAAAGTTCAGAGTCCAGAGTTCAAAGTTCAAAGTTCGGCCAGGAGGGGAGGATGTTTATTAGGAGAGCAGGAAGGCAGGAGAGAAACGCTACGAGACAAAGGCCGCCCACCTTCCCTCCTGCCTTCCGGCCCTGCTCATCCGGAACCATACAGTTGAGCCACGCAAGGAACACGGATAAAACACGGAGCAGCAGGCGACTGTCTTGACGATGCCTGCCTGTTCTCATCCACCGTTTGGTGGGCGCGTTCAGCTCTCTCGGAGGATGCGTCCTCCTCGTCCCTTTCCGTGTTTCTTCTGGGTTCCATCCGTGGCCAAAAACTCGTTTCGGATTTGGAGAGCAGGAACGCGGGAGTGAACACCGCGAGCGATGCGCAAGCCCCACCTTCCCTCCTGCCTTCCTGCCCTCCTTATTAAATCCCTCCTCGCCCGCTTCCTGCCCCTTGGATTGACTCCACTGCGGCGGCTCGCTACAAGTGGCTCACGATGTTGACCGCGCCCAACACAGTCTCCTCCTCCCATGTGGCGCAATTCTCCTCTTGAAACTTCTTTCTCCTGACACCATGCCAGCCCGCACCAAGCCCCAGCCCAAGTTCAAACGCGTCCTCCTCAAACTCAGCGGCGAAGCTCTCGGCGGCGAGGCAGGCTCCGGCATTTCCCCCGAGGTCGTCCAGGACATGGCGGGGCAAATCGCCGAAATCCACGGGCTCGGCGTCCAGCTCGTCATCGTCGTCGGCGGCGGCAACATCTTTCGCGGCGTGACCGGCAGCGAGCGCGGCATCGAGCGTGCCACCGGCGACTACATGGGCATGCTGGCCACCGTCATCAACGCCCTCGCCCTGCAAGACGCGCTGGAAAAGCAGAACGTCCCCACTCGCGTCCAGAGCGCCATCAGCATGACGCAGGTGGCCGAGCCATTCATCCGCCGCCGCGCCGTGCGGCATCTGGAAAAAAACCGCGTCGTCATCTTCGCGGGTGGCACAGGCAACCCATATTTCTCCACCGACACCGCCGCCGCCCTCCGCGCCAACGAGATGAACGCGGAAATCATCCTCAAGGCCACCAAGGTGGATGGCATCTACGACAGCGACCCGAAGAAGAATCCCGCCGCGAAGCGCTTCTCCCAGATCAGTTACCACGAGGCTCTCTCAAAGCAGCTCAAGGTGATGGATGCCGCCGCCTTCGCCCTCTGCATGGACAACCAGATGCCCATCATCGTCTTCGACCTCTTCAAGCCCCACAACATCAAGCGCGTGGTCATGGGCGAAAAGGTCGGCACGCTCGTGACGAGCTGACCATCGTTCCACGTGTCCTCTCAGGTTCGGCTTTCACAGCGCAACGCGAAGTTGCTTGGCGTGATTTCGATATGGGGGGCACGGTCGTTCTTGTCAAACTCCACGTCGCCCGCGCCAAGGATTTTGTTGAACGCGTCGAGGACTTCCCCGGCAAGGCCGTTCACTTGTGTGTTGATTGTGTCGCCCCGCGCTTCTCGACCCACGCGTAGAGCACCGGGAGCAGGAGGAGGGTGAGCAGGGTCGAACTGAGGATGCCGCCGATGACGACGGTGGCGAGCGGACGCTGCACTTCCGCGCCCGCGCCGGTGGCAATCGCCATCGGGACGAAGCCAAGGCTGGCGACGGCGGCGGTCATCAACACCGGGCGCAGACGGGTGAGCGAGCCTTCCACGACGGCGGCGAGCAAGTCCTTCCCTTCCTCGCGCAACTGGTTGAAGTAAGTGACGAGCACCATGCCGTTGAGCACCGCCACGCCAGTCAGGGCGATGAAGCCCACGGCGGCGGTGATGCTGAAGGGCATCCCGCGCAGCCAAAGCGCAGCCACGCCGCCCGTGACCGCGAGCGGGATGCCGGAATAGACCAGCAACGCCTGCCGCAGCGAACCGAACGCGAGGAAGATGAGCACGAAGATGAGCACGAGCGCGGAAGGCACGACCACCGCGAGCCTCGCGCGGGCCTCCTGCAAGTTCTGGAACTGCCCGCCAAACTCCACGATGTAGTCGTCGGGCAGCTTCACCTGCTCCTTGATGGTTTGCTCGGCGGCGCGCACGTAGCCTTCGATGTCGCGCGTCTTGAGGTTGACCATGAGGGCGGCGCGGCGCTGGCCGTCGTCCCGGTTGATGGGTTCCACCGTCCTGAGCGTGGTGAACTCGGCGACTGTGCCAAGCGGGAGCAGGCCGGTTTCACCGACGCGCAGGGGCAGCCGCTTGATTTGCTC
>JACRKB010000005.1 GCA_016235545.1 Verrucomicrobiota bacterium
GCAAACCGGCGGTGGCCGAAGCCACCGCCGTCGCAAAACTGTTTTGGAACCGTCTTACTGCTTCTTCCGCTTGGCTGCCGCCTCGGCGATGAACTTGTCGTATTTCTCGCCCTGCTCCTTGGTCAGCACGGCCTTGATCTTGCCGCTCAACTCGGTGCGCAACTCCGTCATCTTCTTGCGGCGGTCTTCCTGCGGGGTGTTCTGGTCGGCGAAGATGGCGCGCATCTTCTCGCCCTGCTCTTTGACAAGGGCCTCGATTTTGGGCTTCTGCTCGGCCGTGAGCACCAGGAGTTCAGTGAGCTGCTTGATCTGTTCCTCAACGCTGGGGCCTTTGCCCTTCTTTTCCTGTGCCTGCGTGGCGGGGCTGAACGCGACAAGCGCGCCCAGCACAATGGCTGCGATGATTTGTTTCTTCATGGGATGTTTCGGTTTGGCTTTTTCTGGGCAGCGGAAACGCCCGCCACCAAATTCAACCGTCAAGACGCCGCTGTCACCGGAGAGTTACATCACACCACTGCCACGGGATTCTCCAGCGTCCCGATGCCGCTGATGCGAATGCGCACGCAGTCCCCGGCGGCGAGGGTGAAACCGTCCGGCGGCACCACGCCCGTCCCCGTGAGCAGCATCGCGCCGTGCGGGAAGCTCTGGCTGCGGAAGAGAAACTCCGCGAGTGAATCGAACGTGCGCTTGATCTGCCCCACCGATGTCTCGCCGCTGAAGGCCGGCTGCCCGCCGCGCAGAATCTCCACGCCTATCGTCCACGAGCGCGCCTCCGCCTCGCTCGCTCCCACCGTGATGAACGGCCCGACCGCGCAGGATTTCAGGTAAGTCTTCGCCTGCGGAAGATACAGCAGGTTTTCGCCCTCGATGTCCCGCGAGCTCATGTCATTGCCGATGGTGTAGCCCGCCACGCGTCCGCGCGAGTTGCACACCAGCACCAGCTCCGGCTCCGGCACGTTCCACTTCGCGTCCCGGCGGATGCCCACATCGCCGCCGGTCGCGACGACTTTCTCCGGCATGGACTTGAAGAACAGCTCCGGTCGCTCGGCCTCATAAACCCTGTCGTAGGCGCTGGCGCTGAACTCCGACTCGTCCATGCGCGCCTTCTTGCTGCGCAGATACGTCACGCCTGCAGCCCACACTTCCTGCTGCTCGACGGGCGCGAGCAGCGTGATCTCCGCCAGGTTCAGCCGGGGCAGCGGCAGCGCCGCAAGGCCTTGGAGCACGGCGACCAAGTTGTCGCTCTCCAGCAACGCCGTGAGCCGCTGCACTCCGGCGGCGGAGAGGTCGAGCACCGTGGCGTCGTCCGTGGTGAGGCCAATTCGGGCGTGATGACAACCAGACCCGGACTTGAAGCGGCAGAGTTTCATGAGTTTCGTGGCGCGTATTTGGGCGGCGGGCGGCGGCGCGTGTCAATCTGGGAAAGTGGGATAGTGGGCAGGCGAGAGAGTGAGCAGGCGAGAGAGTGAGCAGGTGAGCAGGTGAGCAGGTGAGCAGGTGGGAAAGTGGGAAAGGATTCGGAGCATCTCTCCCACTCTCTCACTCTCCCACCTGCCCACTTTCTCACCTGTTCACTTTCCCAGACCACCGCATTACTCTCCGCCCCCGTGGCCACCACGCTTTACGACCTGCTCCCGCGCGATGGCAAGGCCGGCAACGACGCCTTGCTCGGGCGGTTCCTTGACTACGTCACCGCGTGCGGCCTGGAGCTGTATCCCACGCAGGAGTCAGCCATCCTCGAACTTTTCGAGGAGAAGAATGTCATCCTCAACACGCCCACCGGCTCCGGCAAATCCCTCGTGGCCGCCGCGCTGCACTTCAAGGCTCTGGCCCAGGGCCGCCGCTCCATTTACACCTGCCCCATCAAGGCATTGGTCAACGAGAAATTCCTCAGCCTCTGCCGTGAGTTCGGCCCGGACAACGTCGGCCTCAGCACCGGCGACGCCACGGTCAACCGCGACGCGCCAATCCTCTGCTGCACCGCCGAGATTCTCGCGAACATCGCGCTGCGCGAGGGCACGGAGGCCACCGTGCGCGAGGTCGTCATGGACGAGTTTCACTACTACGCGGACCGCGAGCGCGGGGGCGCGTGGCAGATTCCGCTGCTCACCTTGCCGCAGGCGCGCTTCCTCCTCATGTCCGCCACGCTGGGCGACACGACGTTCTTCGAGGCGGAACTCACGCGCCTCAACGCGCGCCCGACCGTCACCGTCGCGTCCTCGGTCCGACCCGTCCCGTTGGAGCACGCCTACTCCGAGCTGGCGCTGGCCAAGTCACTCGAATCCCTGCTCGCCGACGGCAAGGCCCCCGTCTATGTCGTCCACTTCACGCAGCTCGAAGCGGCCCAGAGCGCGCAGGACTTCACCAGCATCAACGTCTGCACACGCGAGGAGAAGGCGGCCATAGCCAGCGCGCTGGAGGGTTTCAAGTTCACCAGCCCCTACGGCCCCGAGATCAAGAAGTGGCTGCGGCACGGCATCGGGCTTCACCACGCCGGACTTCTCCCGAAGTATCGCGTCCTCGTCGAGCAGCTCGCGCAGCGCGGACTGCTCAAGGTGATCTGCGGCACGGACACGCTGGGCGTGGGCATCAACGTCCCCATCCGCACCGTGCTCTTCACCAAGCTCTGCAAGTTCGACGGGCAGAAGATCGGCATCCTCAGCGCGCGGGACTTCCACCAGATCGGCGGGCGCGCGGGGCGCAAGGGCTTCGACGACCGCGGCTGGGTCGTGGCGCAGGCCCCCGAGCACGCCATCGAGAACCTCAAGCTCGCCGAAAAGTCCGCGCGCGACGGCAAGAAGATCGTCAAGCGCCAGCCGCCCGACCACAACTTCGTCAACTGGGACAAGCAGACCTTTGCGCGCCTCATGGCCGCTCCGCCGGAGCGCCTGTCCTCCCGCTTCCAGGTGTCGCACGCCATGCTGCTCAACGTCCTGAGCCGGCCCGGCGACGGCTGCTCCGCGATGCAGCGTCTGCTGCGCGACTGCCACGAGTCGCCGAAGCAGAAGCAGACGCACCGGCGGCGCGCGTGGCAATTATTCCGCTCGCTGGTGGAGCACAAAATCATCGAGTTCACGAGCCGCACTCGAATGGAGGACTCAGAACTCGGAACTCAGAACTCAGAACCCTCTTCCAGCCACCTCCGCGTGAACGTCTCCCTCCAAGACGACTTCTCGATGGACCAGACGCTCTCGCTCTACCTGCTGGAGACGTTGCCCCTCATGGACCCGCAGGCCCCCGACCACGCGCTCACCGTGCTCACCCTCGCGGAGTCCATCGTCGAGGACCCCGACTTCATCCTGCGCCGCCAGCTCGGTCGCGTGAAGGACCAGAAGATGGCCGAGATGAAGGCGGAAGGCGTCGCCTACGAGCAGCGCATGGAGGAGCTGGAGAAACTCGAATACCCCAAGCCCAACCGCGAATTCATCTACTCGACCTTCAATACCTTTGCCGCGCGCCACCCGTGGGTCGGGCAGGAAAACATCCGGCCCAAGTCCATTGCGCGGGAGATGTTCGAGTCGTTCCGCTCTTTCGCCGACTACATCCGCGACTACGAGCTGCAACGCGCCGAGGGCGTGCTGCTGCGGCACTTGAACAGCGTCTTCAAAGTGCTCACGCAGACCGTCCCCGACACCGCGAAGAACGACACCCTTCGCGAGATGGAACTCTACCTCGGCACAATGCTGCGACAGGTGGACGCCAGCCTCCTCGACGAATGGGAGCGGATGCGCAACCCCAACTTCCAGCGCGCCGACGCGGAGGAAGTCCGCCCGCCCGGCGCTGACGAGGCCGCGCGCGACATCACCCGCGACGCGAAGGCCTTCACCGCCGCCATCCGCACCGTCCTCTTCAGCTTCCTGCGCGCCTGGGTCAACGCCGATGCCGAGACAGCCCTGAGCCACCTCGTTTCACTGGAGGACACCGATGGAAGCGCGTGGTCCGCCGAGCGTCTGCGCGCTGTGATGGAGAGTTTCCGCACCGGCCACCAGCATCTCCGTCTCGACCCCGAGGCGCGCAACTCCCGCCACACCTATGTCATCCCCGCCGAGGACAAGCGGACCTGGCGCGTGCAGCAAATGCTCGTGGACCCGGAGGCCCACAACGACTGGGTCGCGGAGTTCGTCGTGGACCTGGCTGCCTCGCGCACGAGCGGCGCACCCGCGGTGCGCCTCGCGCGCATCGGCAGCCTGACGTGAGGGATGCGCCCCTGTTGGTGACGCTCACGAATCCCGCGTTGCGTCGCGGCGGCGGCCTGCGAAACTCGCGCCACTTGCTAAACACGATGAACTTGAGCCACCCCTTCCTGCTGCTGCTGCTCGTCCAACTGCTCCCAGCCCAGCCCGCCAGCAAGCGCCCCGATGCACCACTGCCCGCCGGCGTGTCCCTCAAGGACGCGTTGGGCCGCGACAACGGCGTGCGCTTCGTGGACCTCAACGGCGACGGCTTCGACGACCTCGTCCTCTCCAACTCCGAGCGCTACGCCATTTATCTCTTCAACGACATCGAGCGGAAGAACCTCGGCTGGACTCTGGGCTGGCCGCACATCATCCGCGAGGGCAAGGCCGGCGACGCAAACGCGCTGCCGCCCATCGTGACCGCCGAGGGCCGCGACGCGGGCGTGACCTTCCGGGACGGCGCGCTGTGGGTGAAGGGGGTGCGCCGCTTTTCCTTCGCGGAGCTGTGCCGCCCGCCCCTGCCGCCGGCGCGCACGCCGCAGGAGTCCTTGAAGGCGCTGCGGGTGAAGCCCGGTTTCCGCGCGGAACTCGTCGCCAGCGAGCCGCTCGTGCAAGACCCCATCTTCGTGGACTGGGGCGCGGACGGACGGATGTGGGTCGTCGAGATGGCCGACTATCCCTTCCACGAGCACAAGGGCCGGACCTTCCCCGGACGCGTGAAGGTGCTCACGGACACGGACGGCGACGGCATCTACGACAAGGCGACGGTGTTCCTCGACGGCTTGCTTTATCCCACCGGCCTGGCGGTGTGGAAGAACGGTGTGTTCATCGCCAGCGTGCCGGATGTTTTCTTCGCCGAGGACACAGACGGCGACGGGCGGGCCGACAAGCGCACGCACATCCTGCGCGGCTTCACGGCGGGCAACCCGCAGCATCTCGTCAACGGCTTCGCGTGGGGCCTCGACGGCTGGCTCTACGGCGGCAACGGGGACAGCGGCGGGCGCATCACCGAGGTGCGGAGCGGGAAAACCTTCGACCTCAGCGGACGCGACTTCCGCTTCAATCCCGCGACAGGCGAGTTCCAACTGCAGGCAGGCAAGGCCCAGTATGGCCGCTGGCGCGACGACTTCGGCAACTGGTTCGCGAACAACAACAGCAACCTGGGCTGGCATTACCTCCTCGATGACCGCTATCTCGCGCGCAACCCCAGGCTCGCGGTGCCCACGGTGCGGCGCGACCTCAATCGCGGCGGCAACCGGCTGTTCCCCGTGAGCGCGCCGATTCGCCGCCTGAACCAGCCGGACTCGGTCAACATGCTCACCTCCGGTTGCAGCCTCATTCCCTATCGCGACACGCTCTTCGGCGCGGACTACGCGGGCAGCGTCTTCATCTGCGAGCCGGCGAACAACCTCGTCCACCGCGAAGTGCTCGCAGCCGACGGCATCACCTTCAACAGCCATCGCGCCGCTGATGAGGCCGGGAGCGAGTTCCTCGCCAGCGAGGACAACTGGAGCCGCTTCACGCAGGCGCGCACGGGGCCGGACGGCTGCCTCTATGTGGTGGATTTCTACCGCCTCATCCTCGAGCACCCCGAGTGGATTCCCAGGCAGATGCTGGAGCACCTCGACCTCCGCGCCGGCAGCGACATGGGCCGCATCTACCGCATCAGCCCGGGCAACACCCCACGTCGCGCCGTGCCCAGGCTCGCCGCGCTCGATGACGCCGGACTCGGCCAGCAGCTCGCATCGCCAAACGGCTGGGTGCGCGACACCGCCCAGCGCCTCCTCCTCGAACGCGGCGCGAAGTGGAGCGCCGCCGCACTCTCCGGCAGCGCCGCCGCGCAAGTGCAGCAGCTCTGGACGATGCACACGCTCGGCAAGCTGCAGCCCGCGCAGATTCAAACCGCCCTGCGCAGCCCGGAAGCGCGCCTGCGCGAACACGCCGTGCGCATCGCCGAGACTCACCTCCGCGACACCACCGTGCTGGCCACCGTCTGCGACCTCATCCACGACGACGATGTGCGCGTGCGCGTGCAGGTGGCCTTCTCCCTCGGCGAGAGCGCCGACGCGCGCATCCCGGCCACGCTCAGCGCCCTCGCCCAGCGCGACGCCGCCACGCCGGGGATGCTCGTGGCGCTGCTCAGTTCCGCGCCGCAGCACGCGGATGCCCGGCAATGGCAGGCCATGCTCAGAGGGACAGTCCGCCCCACCAACATCGTGCCGCCCAAAATCATCACCAACGCCGACCCCGACCGCGAGAAGGTGGTCAAAGCCTATGCGGGCGTGGGCAAACTCATCGGCGACCCCGCGCGCGGCCATCCGCTTTACACCACGCTTTGCGCCGCCTGCCATCGCCTGAAGAACGAGGGCAACGAGATCGGCCCCGACCTCGGCACCATCGCCGACAAGCCCGCTCAGCAGCTCATCGAAGCCATCCTCGACCCCAGCCGCGCCGTGGAGCAGCGCTACCTCGCGCAGACTCTCCTCTTGAAGAACGGCGAGGATTTGACCGGCATGATCGCCGAGGAAACCGCCAACAGCATCACGCTCAAGCTCGTCACCGGCACCACCGTGGTCCTGCGGAGCGACATCGCCAGGCGCACCACCAGCACCAAGTCCCTCATGCCCGACGGGCTGGAAAGCGCGCTCACTCCGCAACAGCTCGCAGACCTCCTCGCCTGGATTCGAGCCAGGTGATGCCGCATCGCTCTGGCCTCAGCCGGCCCGTTGCAGTTGGTGTCTGGGTGGAACGGGCCACCGGCCCGTTGCGGCGGGCGACCCGCCCGCCGCCCGTGGTGCGTCCAACGCACCCCATTTGGATCGAGCGTTGGCTGTGCCCAAACTCGGCGGCAGGTTGCCGCCGAGAACGGCCAAGTTGGCCGTTCCACCCTGATCAATCTTTATCGCTCAGGCCTCAGCGAACTGGTGTGCTCACCCAGTGCAGAGCATTCGCCACGATGCGGCGGAAGGACGGCTTCTCCATGTCGTAGGCGTAGCCGAGCGCGAGGTGGAAGAGCCGACCGCCGCCATGCACCCGCGTCCACGCCACCGGCATGACCCCGTTCTTGGTCTCACCTTCCATGAGCACCTGCACGTCGGGCGCGAGCGGTCCGGATCGGTAGAGGTCGCACTTCGTGTCGAAGTCCTCGGTGCCGGCCCAGATGGGGTGCGGCTTGCGGATGAGCCTGTCCGCGATGCCGAAGTTGCCGCCCTTCGCGCCGCCGTATTTCGCGCCGAGCACTTCGGCATCGAAGTCCGGCCAGTTCTCCCACGCGTGGCTGGTGGAGCGCAGCGCGATGAAGCCCTTGCCCGAGGCGAAGAAGCGGCGCAGCACGTCGAGGTTGTGCGCGTCGGGCGTCTTGCGCCGGACGAAGAACACGGCGGCGTCCGCTTCGAGCAGGCGGTCAATGTCCTTGAATCCAGCGGTCGCGGCATCCCATGCCAGCAACGTGCAAGTCATCTTGTGCTCGGTCTCCAAGTAGCGGGCCAGCGCGGCGAGCGAGGCGTCGGTGCCGTAGGGCGCGGAGTCGTTGGCACCCGAGACGAGGCAGACGCGCATGGCGCGGGGTGTGATGGCTTCCGCAGCGTGGGAACACGCGAGTGAAAAGGAGGCCAGAGCGAGAAGCGTCAACGCGACGAGTCGGCGGGTGAACGGTTGCATGGCGGAAGTGATAGTTGGCGGCCCGCCGAACGGAAAGTCCGAAGGCAGAGAAGTGGCCGCGCTCCCAGGCCGATTAACCCAACGCCGCCAGCACTTCCGCCGCGTGTTCCTGCGGCTTCACCTTTGGCCAGATTTTCTGGATGCGACCCTCGCCGCTGATGAGGAAGGTGACGCGGTGGATGCCTTGATAGCGGCGGCCCATGAAGCTCTTCTCGCCCCACACGCCGTAGGCCTCGACGATGCGCTTGTCCTCATCCGCCAGCAGCGTGAAGGGCAGCTTGAACTTGCGGATGAACTTGTCGTGCGACTTCACCGAATCCGCGCTGACGCCCAGCACGACCGCGCCCCGCGTGGTGAAGTCCGCGAACGCGTCGCGGAAGGCGCAAGCCTCCTTCGTGCAGCCCGGCGTGTCGTCGCGCGGATAGAAGTAGAGGATGACCGGGCGGCCCTTGAAATCCGCGAGCGAGACGGCCTGCTCACCATTGGCCTGAACCGTGAACGCCGGGGCAGCATCGCCTTCCTTGAGTTTCAGTTCGTGCGCCATCGGGCTATTGCTTCGCCTTGGGTTTCTTGCCCTTTGGCTGGTCACCGGGAGCAGCGTCCTTGGTCGCGCCCTTGCGCGCGGTGACTTCCGGCGGCTCGGGGATGCGGCCCTGATCGTTGCTCTCCTCGATCCAATTCTCCAGTTCCGCCCGCAGGCGTTTGAGCGCGGCCTGATGCTCCGGCCTCGTCGAGTCGGCGAGGTTCTTCATCGAGTGCGGGTCGGCATCCATGTCGAACAACTCCTCCGGCGGCATCCCGGGCGCGAGGTAGAAGTTCTTCTGCCAGTCCGTCAGCTTGCCCGCTGCGCCGAGTTCTTTGATGAGGTTCCAGACTGGATACTGCGCCTCCTTGTAGGCGTTGGCCTGGAGGAATGGGCGCTCCGGCATGAAGTTTTTGATGTAGCGCCACCGAGCGTCGCGCACCGTGCGGAAGCGGAACATCGTCTCGTCGCAGCGGTCGCGCGCGCCGAAGACGTATTGGCGCGGCGGGCCGGATTGCTCGCCGAGGAAAACGCGGCCCTGCATGGCGGCCGGCTTCTTCACGCCAGCCAGCGCGAGCGAAGTGGCCGTGAAATCCAGCGAGCACACGAGCTGCCCGCTCACCGTGCCGGGCTTGAAGTGCCTCGGCGCTGGAAAATGCTTCGGCCACCGGATGATCAGCGGGACGCCCAGGCCATCGTCATACACGAACTGCTTTCCGCGCACGTGCGCCTGCCCGTGGTCACCCATGAAGAGCACCATCGTGTTGTCCGCGAGGCCGTCCGCATCGAGCTGCTGGAGGATGACGCCCACCTTGCGGTCCAGCTCGCTCGCGGCGTCGAGATACTCCGCCCAGTCCTTCCGCGCGACAGGGTGGTCCGGGTAGATGGGTGGCAGCTCGACCTTCGCAGGGTCGGCCTTCGCCGGAGCGCGGAACTTGCGGTGCGTCTCCTGAAAATTGATCTGCGCGTAGAAGGGCTGCTTGCCCCTCAATTCATCCCAGCCCCGCCCGTCGAACGGCTTGCCCTCGTAAGTGAAATTCCAGTCTGTCTTGCCCGATCCTTTGAAACCAAAGCTCGTGGGCAGCTCGACCAGGTTCGCCGTGAAATAGCCCGCCTCGCGGAAACGGTCCGTGGCCACCTTCACGCCGGCAGGGAGCAGGTAGCCATCGTCGCGATGCGAGCGATGATGATGCGCGCCGATGGAGGTCTGATACATCCCGGTCATGAACGCCGAGCGGCTCGCGCTGCACACCGGCGCGGTGGTGAATGCCCGCGTGAATCGCATTCCCTCTCCGGCCAGCTTGTCCAAGTTCGGCGTCCACACTTCCTTCGTGCCGTAGCAGCCAAGGTGCGGACTGAAATCCTCACCGATGAGCCAGAGGATGTTCGGGCGCTTCGCCTCGGCGGCGGAAGAGCTGAAAGCTGAAAGCTGACAACTGAGAACTGCGAGCGCGGCGAGCAGGAGGCGTTTCATGCTCATCAAGCTACCAAGAACCGGCCCGCCCGGTGAGCGGAAAATGCCACGGCGCGCTCGCAAGTCATCGCTCCTGTTCGTTTGTCGCCGAAGCACCGAACGAAGAGCCGCAGTTGCACCCCACGTTTGCAGCCCGCTTGCCAGTTCGCGGTGAGCGGGAAAACAGCACTTCTCGCAAGCTTTCGACTTCACGGATTCAACAGGTTCTTCGCTGTTTTCAATGGAATGAATGCGGGCGGCAGCGGCAAGCATGGACATCCAGAAAGGATGCCAGCCATTGGCCGGGTTCCGGAGGTGTCGTCGCGCTGCGCGCTCCTCAATCCCCGCCTAATCGCTGCTGCTGCGCGACGCCGGCTATCACATCGGGGAGACTTACAAGGTGTGGGGCCAGGCACATGCTCGACGATCTCATCACGCTGCCCGCTTTCGCGCCGACCTTCCTCGAACTCGGCGGCGCAAAAAGTCCCCCTGTCATGCGGTGGCAGCCTCGTGCCACTGCTCGGTTGAAAGTTTTTTGAAACCCCGCCCATGGCCGGCCCCGTCCAAGAAGCACCCGCGACGAAGGCGAAAAAGAAGTGATTGCTTTCAGCCATCGCATTCGACAGGAAGCGGCTCGATGAATTGCCGACGTAGCACCGCCGCCAGAATCACCAAACATGAACCTGACATGAAATCCGCCTTGTTCCGTCCCCTTCTCCTTGCGTGGCTGCTGTGCATCCCGTGGTTCTCCGCTGCCGCCACCAAACCCAACATCATCTACCTGCTCGCAGACGACCTCGGTTACGGCGACCTCGGCAGCTACGGGCAGAAGCTCATCCGCACGCCGCGCCTCGACGCGATGGCAAAGCAGGGCTTGCGCTTCACCGACCATTACTCCGGCGCGCCGTCGTGTCATCCGTCGCGCTGCGCGCTGTTCACCGGCAAACACACCGGGCACGGGTTCATCCGCAACAACAGCAAGATTCCCCTGCGCCCGGAGGATTTCACGCTCTCGCAGATGCTCAAGCAGGCCGGCTACGCGACGGGCGGCATCGGCAAATGGGCGCTCGGCGACGGCGATACCACCGGCGCGCCGTGGAAGAAGGGCATGGACGAGTTCTTCGGCTACCTCGACCAGACGCACGCGCATGGCTACTACCCGGATTTTCTGTGGCGCGACGGCCAGCGCGTGGACATCCCGCAAAACAAGAACGGCAAACGCGCCGCCTACTCGCACGACTTGTTCGTGGACTTCGCGCTCGATTTCATCAAGCGGCACAAGGGTGGGCCGTTCTTCTTCTACGGCGCGTTCACCATCCCACACGCGGAGGTGACGGTGCCGGAGGATTCGCTCGCCGAGTATCGCGGACGCTGGCCCGAACCGAAGAAATTCGAGGGCAGCAAAACGTATTGCCCGCAAGACCAACCCCGCGCCGTGCGCGCCGCAATGGTCACGCGCCTCGACCGCGACGTGGGCCGCATCCTGGACCTGCTTGATGAACTCAAGCTCTCCGAGAACACGCTCGTCATCTTCACCAGCGACAACGGCCCCATCGGCGCGGGCGGACAGGATCCGGAGTTCTTCGACAGCAACGGGCCGTTGCGCGATTTGAAATTTACGCTGCGCGAAGGCGGCATCCGCGTGCCGTGCCTGGCGCGGTGGCCGGGAAAGGTTCCCGCCGGTGCCACGACGGATTTTCCCTCCGCGTTCTGGGACATGATTCCGACCCTCGCCGAACTCACGGGCGTTTCCGCGCCGACGGGACTCGACGGCGTGTCCATCCTGCCGACGCTGCTCGGCCAGCGGGCGAAACAGAAGCCGCGCGACCACCTCTACTGGGAGACCGCGCCGGCGCAGGCGTTGCGTCAGGGCCATTGGAAGGCGTATCGCGCCGCGCCCGGCAGGCCGCTCGAACTCTACAACCTCGCCGACGACCTCGGCGAAACGCGCGACGTGGCGAAGGAAAACCCGGCGCTCGTGGCGAAGTATGAAACGCTGTTGTCCCAGGCCCACGCCGAGTCCGCCGAGTTCCCGCTCGCCGCCAAGTCCAAGAAAGGCAAACAGCCATGAATCGTCTCCGTCTCCTTTGCCTCTGCTTGTTGAGCCTGCCGTGGCTCGCCCACGCGGCGGACCGGCCCAACGTCATTCTCATCCTCGCCGACGACCTCGGCTGGGCGGACCTCGGTTGCTACGGAAACAGGTTCAACGAAACGCCGCACCTCGACCGGCTCGCGCGCGGCGGGATGCGCTTCACGCAGTTTTACGCCGGCCCCGTGTGCTCGCCGACGCGCGCGAACTTGCAGAGCGGCCAGGACCAGGCGCGCTTCGGCATCACGCAGCACATCCCCGGGCACAAGCGGCCGTTCGCAAAACTCATCGACCCCGCCGTGCCGCTGCAACTGCCACTGGCGGTCGAGACGTTTGCCGAGCGGCTGGGCGCGGCGGGTTACGCGACGGGTTACTTCGGCAAGTGGCACCTCGGCAGCGAGGGCTTCGGCCCCGCGCAACAGGGCTGGCAGACGGCGGAGGAAATGAAAGGCAACACGCAACCGGCGACGACGAAAGGCGGCGAGCTGCGGCGCACGACCGAAGTGCTCGCGCAGAAGGCGGTGGATTACCTCAACGCAAACAAGTCGCGGCCCTTCCTCCTGCAAATCTCGCACGCCGCCGTTCACATCCCGCTCTCCACCACGCCGGAATTGCTTGCGAAGTATCAGGCGAAGAAGCCGATGTCCGGCTACCCGAGCAATCCCGCCTACGCCGGACTCCTCGAAGAACTCGACCGCAGCGTGGGCCGCATCGTCGAAGCCGTCGAACGCGCGGGCCTCGCGGACAAGACGCTCATTCTGTTCCTCTCCGACAACGGCGGCCTGGAACACGAACAGAGCGGGCGCGGCGTCACCTCGAACAAACCCCTGCGCGGCGAGAAGGGCACGCTCTACGAAGGTGGCATCCGCATTCCCGCCATCGCGCGCTGGCCGGGCCGCGTGCCCGCCGCGAGTGAATGCAAAACGCCCGCCATCACGACGGATGTTTATCCGACGCTCCTCGAACTCGCCGGCGCGACCGCATCGAATGGACAGCCACAGGACG
Organism: Verrucomicrobiota bacterium; assembly: GCA_016235545.1. Taxonomy (GTDB): domain Bacteria; phylum Verrucomicrobiota; class Verrucomicrobiia; order Limisphaerales; family SXTU01; genus SXTU01. The sequence continues at coordinate 12,906 of JACRKB010000005.1, forward strand.
GCGTGAGCCTCGCCGCGCTGTTGAAGAATCCCGCCGCCGCGTTGAACCGCGACACGCTCTACTGGCACCTGCCGCACTATCACCACAGCACGCCGGCCAGCGCCATCCGCCGGGGCGATTGGAAGCTCATCGAGTTCTTCGAGGACAACTCGCTCCAGCTTTTCAACCTCCGCGCCGACTTGGCCGAGGCGACCAATCTCGCCGCCCGTGAACCCGCCCGCGCCAAGGAACTTCAATCCGCACTCGCTGCGTGGCGTCAGCAAGTCGGTGCACGAATGCCCGTGCCGAATCCCAACCACGACCCCGCACTCGCCACCGAACTGGGCAAGGACGGCGGTCGTAAGAAACAACAATGAAACCCAAGTCCCCCCTCTGTTGCTGGCCTTCCTGCTATTCCCGCCGAGGTCACGCTGGCCAAGGCGTTGGAAAGCGCACTTCCAGTCGCAGACCGGCTACGGCCAGCCGAAAGCCGAGCCGCACGAACCTCCGCTGCTCTTTCACCTCGGACTCGACCCGTCCGAGAAGCGCAACGTCGCCGCCGCCCGTCCTGAAGTGCTTGCGCGCATCCAAGCGGCGGTCGAGGCGCACCACGCCACTGTCAAACCCGCGCCGCAGCAATTGAACTGAGCCGCCATGAAAATCCTCACCGCTTTCCTCGCCGTAATCGCGCTCGCCTCTGGTCTCACCGCCGCGCCGCCGAATGTCATCGTCATCCTCGCGGACGATCAAGGCTCGGTGGACCTTGGGTGCTACGGCGCGAAGGATCTGCACACGCCGAACCTCGACGCGCTCGCGGCGCGCGGCGTGCGGTTCACGCAGTTCTATTCCGCCGCGCCGGTGTGCTCGCCGTCGCGCGCCGGGCTGCTCACCGGACGCTGGCCGGTGCGCGCGGGTGTGCCGACAAACTGTGCCTCACAGGAGGGCGCGAAGGGTGCGCTGCCGCCGGAGGAGGTCACGCTGGCGGAGGTGTTTCGGGCCGCGGGCTATGCCACGGCGCACATCGGCAAGTGGCATGTCGGCTACACACCCGATACGCTGCCACGCGCGCAGGGCTTCGACCACAGCTTCGGCCACATGGGCGGGTGCATCGACAACTACTCGCACTTCTTCTACTGGAGCGGGCCGAACGTCCACGACCTCTGGCGCAACGGCGCGGAGGTCTTCCACGACGGTGAGTATTTTCCCGACCTGATGGCGCGCGAGGCCGGGCAGTTCATGGAGCGGAACCGTGAGCGGCCATTCTTCATTTACTACGCGCTCAACACGCCGCATTACCCATATCAGGGCGATGCGAAGTGGCTGGATCATTTCAAGCACCTGCCGCAGCCGCGCCGGCTCTACGCCGCCTTCCTCGCGGCGCAGGACGAACGGCTCGGCCAGTTGTTTGCGAAGGTGGACGCGCTCGGCCTGCGCGAGCGCACCATCGTCGTCTTCCAGAGCGACAACGGACACTCGACCGAGGAACGCGCGCACTTTGGCGGCGGCAGTGCGGGACGGTATCGCGGGGCGAAGTTCAGCCTGTTCGAGGGCGGCATCCGGCTGCCGGCGCTGATTGCCTGGCCGGGGCAGCTTCCGCAAAATGAAGTGCGCGATCAGGTCGGTCACGCCTGCGACTGGCTGCCCACCCTCGTGGAACTCGCCGGCGTGAAGCCGTCGCGCGTCCATCTCGATGGCCGAAGTCTCGCCACCGTGCTGCGCGATGCGAAGGCACTCAGCCCGCACGCCAGTCACGCGCTGCACTGGCAGGTGGGCGCGGGGTCGAACGCCGAGTGGGCCGTGCGCGACGGCGATTGGAAACTCATCGGCAGCACCCGTGACACCACCGATGGCCGCCAACCCGTGAAGGTGGCGCTATTCCTCGCCAACCTCCAAACCGATCCCGGCGAGAAAACAAACCTCGCGGCCCAACACCCGGACATCGTCGCGCGCCTGCGGAAGCTGCACGATCGACACCTTGATTAGCCCAAACCGTCACCATTTCATGAAAACGCTCCTCGCGCTCGTCCTCGTCTGCCTCACCGGCGCCGCCGCGTTCGCCGCCGCGCCACCGAACATCTTGCTCATCCTCACCGACCAGATGCGCGCCAGCGCGATGGCCTGTGACGGAAATCCCGACGTGCAGACGCCGCACATTGACCGACTCGCCGCCGAGGGGATGCGCTTCAAGCGCACTTACGCCAACGTGCCGGTCTGCTGCCCCGCCCGCGCCATCCTGCTCACCGGCACCTACCCGCACGTCAACGGCATGGTCGCGAACGACCTGCGCTTGCGCGAGGAGCACGTCACCATCGCGGAGTTGCTCCGCGACGCGGGCTATCGCACCGGCTTCGTCGGCAAGTGGCATCTCGACGGCGGGCCGCGCAACCCCGGCTTCGTGCCGCCCGGCCCGCGCCGCCAGGGCTTCGAGTTCTGGGCGGCCTACGAGTGCCACCACCAGCATTTTCTCCCCTCCTATTTCCGTGACACGCCGGAGATGATTCTCGTGCCAAAGTTCGAGCCGGAGGCGTCGTGCGATTTCGCCGTCGAGTTCCTCAAGTCGCAGCCGCGGGGCAAACCCTTCTTCCTCACCGTGCAGATGGGGCCGCCGCACGACCCCTACGGCGCGCCGGAGGAATACATGAAGCGCTACGACGCGGCGAAACTCACGCCCCCCGCGAACTGGCAGCCCGGCAGCGAGGTGCGCCCCGGAGGACCGGGCATCCCGCCGAAGTTGCGCCGTCCGGGCATGCCCAACGCGCAATACGTCCCGACCGGTGGCCGGGAGGAAATCGCCGCCTACTACGCGGCCGTCACGGCGATTGATGACCAGATGGGCCGGTTGCTCGCCACGCTCAAGGAAACCGGCGCGGACGAGAACACCATCATCCTCTTCACCTCCGACCACGGCGACATGCTCGGCAGCCACGGGATGCGGCGGAAGCGCAAGCCGCACGACGAGTCCGCGCGCATCCCCGGCATCCTCCGCTGGCCCGCGCGCGTGCCGAAGGGCCGGGTCGTGGACACGCTTTTCAGCCATGTGGACATGCCGCCGACGTTGCTCGCGCTCGCCGGCCTCGATGTGCCGAAGACGATGCAGGGCGCGGACCTTTCGCGCGTTGCACTCGGCCAGACGACCACCGGGCCGGACGCTGTGCTGCTGCAAATCTTCGTCCCGTTCAATCCCGACGGCATCGCCACGCCGTGGCGCGGCATCATCACCAAAGACCACACTTACGCTCGGTATGAAAAAGCACCGTGGGTGCTCTTCGACGACACGGCGGACCCGCACCAGATGAAGAACCTCGCCGCCGACCGCGCGCACACGCCACTGCGCGACAAGCTCGACGCACAGCTCGCTGCGCTCATGAAAAAGCACGGCGACGCGTGGAGCTTCAACTCCAGCGAGCTCGTCGAGGAAGGCGGACGCCTCTATCGCCACCAGACCTTTTACACGCTCGACGAATACCGCGCGTGGGCGAAGGCAAACCCGGACAAGGCAAAATGACACTCACACCCATGAAACTCCTCATCTCCCTGTTGGCGCTCCTTGCGTTCCATTGCGGCCAGCTCGCCGCCGCCGAGCCAAAACGCCCCAACCTCCTGTTCATCCTGGTGGACGACCAGTCGCCGTTCGATTTGAAGACCTACAACCCCAAGTCGTCGCTCGACACGCCGAACATTGACCGGCTCGCGCGCGAGGGGATGGTCTTCGAGGGCGCGTATCACATGGGTTCGTTCAGCGGCGCGGTCTGCACGCCGTCGCGGCACATGATTATGAGCGGGCGCACCGTGTGGCATCTGCCCATCGCACCGAACGCGATGCAGAAAGGGCTGTGCCCGCCGCAGCTTGAGCTGCAGACCATCCCCGCCGTCTTCAATCGTGCCGGTTACGCCACGATGCGGACGTGCAAGCAAGGCAACAGCTACGAGGCCGCGAACAAGCTCTTCACCGTGCGCCACGACGCCACCAAACGCGGCGGGACGGCGGAGAGCGGCAGCGCGTGGCACGGCGACCGCGTCATGGATTACCTCCAGCAGCGCGAGACCACGAAGGACGCGAAGCCCTTCCTCATTTACTACGGCTTCTCCCATCCGCACGACGAGCGGGACGGCACGCCGGAGTTGCTGGCGAAATACGGCGCGGTGAACCACACGGACACATCCGCGCCGCCGCCCGCGAACGCGAAGCAGCCCGCGCTGCCGCCGAACTATCTTCCCGCGCATCCCTTTCATCACGGTCATCCCGGCCTGCGCGATGAAGTCGCCGTCAGCGGCGTGTGGGAGCGGCGCGATGAGCGCACCATCCGCAACGAACTGGGCCGCGAGTTCGCGTGCGGCGAGAACATAGACATCCAGATTGGCCGCGTGCTGGCGAAGCTCAAGGCGACAGGCGAACTGGACAACACCTACATCATTTACACCGCCGACCACGGCATGGCGATTGGCCGGCACGGCTTGCAGGGCAAACAGAATCTCTACCAGCACACCTGGCGCGTGCCGTTCATCGTCAAAGGCCCCGGCATCAAGCCCGGCAGCCGCGTGGAGGGAAACATCTACCTGCTCGACGTGCTCGCCACGCTCTGCGACCTCGCCGGCATCGCCGCGCCGGAGACGAGCGAGGGCATCAGCTTCAAGCCCGTGCTCGAAGGCAAACAACCCACCATGCGCGACGTGCTTTTCGGCGTGTATAGCGGCGGCACGAAGCCCGGAATGCGCAGCGTGAAAAAGGGCGATTGGAAACTTATCCAATACGACGTGATGAACGGCGCGGTGCGCGAGCAGCAGCTCTTCAACCTCGCGGAGAACCCCAACGAGTTTGTGAAGGAACACCATGCCCGGGAAGTCATCGCCCAGACCGGCGTGAAGCCCGAGCCGCATCAGCTCAACCTCGCCACCGACCCGCGCCACGCCGCGAAGCTCGCCGAGATGCAAGCCCTCCTCCTCTCCGAAATGCGCCGCCTGCACGACCCGTGGCGCCTGTGGAATCAACCGGGGGACGGCCTGACGCCGCCACCCGATGCGCCGGCGAAACAGAAGGCCACCAAAAAACTGCCATGAACACTCTCACGTTCCGACACGCGTTCTTCCCGTTTTTCCACGCCATGCGCCTCGCCGGGCTTGGGCTTGTGCTGGTTTGCCTCGGCGAACTTGGCTTTGCCCAAGACGTGAAGCCAGCCAAGGCGTCGCAGAAGGCAGCGCCCTTCTCCTGGGTTTCACCGCTGGCCAATGCGGAGTCGGCGAGGAAGACACTGCCGCCGACGGTGAGGCACTCGACGTTCAAGAGCGCGTCCATGGGCATCGAGGTCGGTTATTACATCTACCTGCCGCCGGGTTATGCGGCGGGCAAGGAGCGTTATCCGGTGGTGTATCATCTGCACGGCGGCAGGCCCGGCGCGGAGAACAAAGCCGTGCGGCTCGCGGGCTACGTGGATGCGGCCATCAAGAAGGGCACGATCAAGCCCACTATTTACGTCTTCCCGAACGGCGGCCCGGTGAGCTGGTATGACATGCCGAAACTGAAGGACGGCCTCGGCGAAAGCGTGTTCGTGAAGGAGGTCATCCCGCACATTGACGCGACGTATCGCACCTGGGGCACGCGCGAGGGCCGCGCGCTGGAGGGTTACTCGCAGGGCGGACGCGGCACCACGCGCATCATGTTCAAGCACCCGGAGCTGTTCCTGTCCGTCGCGCCGGGCGGCTCGGGTTACGGCCCGGAGAAACACATTCAGGAAAACGACGGCTACGAGTCCGACAACCTGCGCTTCCTCCCAATCGGCTACAACACTTGGGACATCGCCAAGACGTTTGCCGCGCGCAAGGACCGGCCCGCGCTGAACGTCCTCATCTGGGACGGGACCAAGTGTTTCAACTACGAGTTTAATCTCAAGTTCTCCGCCTATCTCAAGGAGCTTGGCATCGCCCACGACTTCCTTGCCATTCCCGACGTGCCGCACACCGCCACGGGCAGCTACGACGTGAAAGGCGACGACATCATGCGTCATCACCAAAAGACTTTCGAAGCGCATCGCCCCAAATAGCCCACTGCAGACCTCTCACTCTATGAAACCACTCCTCACCCTCTTTGCGTTTCTCGCACTCCTCCGCGGCCCAACCCTCGCCGCCACCAAGCCAAACATCATCTTCGTCATGGCCGACGACATGGGCTGGGGGCAGACGGGTTATCGCGGGCATCCCGTGCTCAAGACGCCGAACCTCGATGCGATGGCGGCGAACGGGCTGCGCTTTGAGCGCTTCTATGCGGGCAACCCTGTCTGCTCGCCGACGCGCGCGAGTGTGCTCACAGGGCGCTCGAATGAACGCACCGGCGTCCTCACGCACGGCTACGCGCTGCGCTTGCAGGAGAAGACCATCGCGCAGGCGCTCAAGGGCGCGGGCTATGTCACGGCGCACTTCGGCAAGTGGCATCTCAACGGTTACAAAGGCCCCGGCGCGCCCGTGCTGGCCGACGACCCGCGCAATCCCGGCGCGTTCGGTTTCGATGAATGGGTCTCCGCCACCAACTTCATTGACATGGACCCGTGGCTCGGGCGCAACGGCCGGCCGGAGCAGCTTAAGGGCGATTCCTCCGAACTCATCGTCGGCGAGGCGGTGAAGTTCCTCGAGAAGCATCGCGCCAGCGGGAAACCGATGTTCACCGTCATCTGGTATGGCACGCCGCACTCGCCCTTCCGCGCGAGCGAGGCGGACAAGGCGTCCTTCGCGCAGCTCAACGACACGTCCGCGAATCACCACGGCGAACTCGTGGCCATGGACCGCAGCATCGGCACGCTGCGCAAAAAGCTGCGCGACCTCGGCCTCGCGGACAACACGCTGCTCGTCTTCAACAGCGACAATGGCGGTCTGCCCGAAATCCAGCCTAACACCACTGGCGGCCTGCGTGCGAACAAAGGCCAGGTCTATGAAGGCGGCCTCCGAGTGCCTGGCATCATGGAATGGCCTGCGGTCATCAAGCCGCGCATCACCAGCCATCCCGCGAGCACGATGGACCTCTTCCCCACCGTCGCGGACATCGTGGGCTTGCCGGCGAGTTCGTTCATCCAGCCCGTGGATGGAGTGAGCTTGAGGCCGCTTTTCACCGCCGAGACCGGCCCGCGCGCGCAGCCCATCGGCTTTCGTTTTGGCACGAAGACCGCGCTGGTGGACAACCGGCACAAGATTCTCGCCAACCATCTCAGGAGTGGCCGGTTCGAGCTTTACGACCTCGAAGCCGACCCGAATGAAACGAAGGACATCAGCGCCGCACAGCCTGCGTTGTTCGAGCGGATGAAAAAGCAACTGCTCGCCTTCAACGCGAGTGTGGACGCGAGCTTCGCCGGAAAGGATTATCCCGAAGGCAAAGTCACGCCGCCCGACCCGGAGTCCGTGAGTTGGTTTGAAGCGGAGCGTTACCAGAAATGGCTGCCGCAATGGAAAGACTACTGGGCCTACCAGAGCTACCTGAATCCCGGGGCGAAAGGCGCGAAAGGCGGGAAGAAGGCCGGCAAGAAGAACCAAAACTGAACCTCCCATGAAACACATCCGCTTCTTCCTCGCGCTTACATTCGGCGTCACCGCCTTTGCGGCGGAGCGCCCGAACATCCTCTTCATCTTCTCCGACGACCACGCGCAGCACGCCATCTCGGCCTACGGCTCGAAGGTCAACCAGACGCCGCACCTGGACCGGCTCGCGAAGGACGGCGCGCGGTTCACCCATGCCTTTGTCGGCAATTCCATCTGCACGCCCAGCCGCGCCACGCTGCTCACCGGGCAGTATTCGCACCTCAATGGCGTGCCTGTGTTCAACCGCTTCGACGGCGCGCGCGACAACGTGGCGAAGCAACTGCAAAAGGGCGGCTATCACACCGGCATGATTGGCAAGTGGCACCTCGGCAGCGACCCGACGGGTTTCGACCGCTGGATTGTGCTGCCCGGCCAGGGCGCATATTGGAACCCCGTTTTCCTCGTCGCCGGCCGCAAGCTCAACATCCAGGGCCACTGCACCGACATCACCACCGACCTCGGCATCGAGTGGCTCAAGACGCGCCCGCAAGACAAGCCGTTCTTCCTCATGCTCCACCAGAAGGCGCCGCATCGCGCGTGGGAGCCGGCCACAAGGCACATCGAGATGTTCAAAGAACGAGTCATCCCCGAGCCTGAGACGCTGTGGGACGATTACGCCACGCGCCCCGGCGCGCTGCCGGCGAACGAACAAACCATCGCCCGCGACCTCACCCGCCGCGATTTGAAGCTCACGCCGCCGGCCGATTTGAAAGGCCCCGCGCTGCAAAAATGGATGAATGAAAAGCCGATGACACTCGAAGTGGACGGCCAGACGCTCACCGGCAGGGAACTCGTGAAGTGGAAGTATCAGAAATACATGAGGGACTACCTCGCGTGCGTGCAGGGGGTGGATGATGGCGTGGGCAAGGTGCTCGATTACCTCGACCAGACCGGCCTCGCGAAGAACACCATCGTCATCTACTCCGCCGACAACGGCTGGTATCTCGGCGACCTCGGCCTCTACGACAAACGCTTCATGTATGAGCCCGGCCTGCAC
>JACRKB010000095.1 GCA_016235545.1 Verrucomicrobiota bacterium
ACCAAGCCGCAGGGCCACGGCTTCGGGCTGCACCACGGCGCGCTGGCAGCGAGGGAGATGGGCGGCAGCCTCACGGCTCACAGCGATGGCGAGGGCAAGGGCGCGACCTTCACCCTGGAAATCCCAACGCGCCCGCCGGAGAATGCGAAGTAATCAATCTCAGCTAGAAATGAACTTTCACCCCGATGAGCACTAGCCTGGTTGCCATTCTAGTTGGAGTTGGACTGGTCGTTGCATGGTTTGCATACTCGATCAGATGGGCGAACAGGCAGAGCTTGCTTGGAATCTGGGTGGCGGTGTTACCAGACGGCAGCCGGGTTTCGCTACAGTTTGAAGGTGAGGCAAAAGGTGGGATCTACAAACAACTGGCAAAGCGGGACGGGGTTGAGGTCCGTGAATTTGGCCATTGGACAATCAAGCTCTTGGATTTACGCCTAATCATCATGGCAACCGACGTAAAGGATCACCCACGGTTTGGGGTGGACACGCAATACTGGGTTTCATTCAACAACGGGAGCGAAGTAAAGATTGAAGGGCCTGACCGACCCAAATGGGTTTTCCGAAAAGCTGCCGAAGTGGCGCGACTAAATTTCGACCTCAAGCCAGATGCTCGCTCGTAACTACCGAGTTCCATTTTTGAAACGTGTGGCCATGCCGACTAGGCGGCTCCCTTCGCCCGAACGCCCAACTCGAAACTTGAAACTACAAACCCGAAACTCCCTCTGATGCACCGCATCCTCGTCATAGACGACAACCGCGCCATCCACGACGACTTCCGGAAGATTCTCTGTCCGGCGTCGGCAGCGGTGGCAGATCTGAGCATGGCGGAGGCGGCACTCTTCGGCGACCAGTTGCCGAACGAGGCGGCGCTGGAATATGAGCTGGACTCCGCCTTTCAGGGACAGGAAGCGCTCGCGCTGGTCACCAAGTCCATGCTGGAGAACCGCCCCTTCAGCCTTGCCTTCGTGGACGTGCGGATGCCGCCAGGCTGGGACGGGATCGAGACCATCACCCGGCTTTGGCAGGTGGACCCCCATCTGCACTGCGTCATCTGCACGGCCTACTCGGATTACTCGTGGGAGGAAATGGTCGGCAAGCTGGGGCGCAACGACCGCCTGCTGATTCTCAAGAAACCCTTCGACAACGTCGAGGTCAGCCAGCTCGTCGTCGCGCTCACAGAGAAGTGGGCGCTCGCCCGGCAGGTCCGCACGCAGATGCGCAACATGGAGGTGCTCGTCTCCGACCGCACCGCGCAGCTCGAGAAATCCGCCGCGCTCACCCAGGCCACGCTCGATTCCACCGCCGACGGCATCCTCGTCGTCAACCAGCAGGGCCGCATGGCCGGCTACAACAAGAGGTTCCTCGCCATCTGGAACCTGCCGCCCTCGCTCATTGAGTCCAAGCACTATCAGGAGATGCTCAACGCCGTGCTCTGGCAAATCAAGGACCCGGAGGGGTTCAACAAAAAGTTCCGCGAGCTCAACGCGACCCCCGAGGCAGCGAGCTACGACATCATCGAGTTTGTGGACGGGCGCATCTTCGAGCGTTACTCGCACCCCCAGCGCATGGGCGAGCAGATAGCCGGGCGCGTCTGGAGCTTCCGGGACATCACGGAGCGCAAGAAAGCTGAGCGCCAGATCCTCCAGCAGGCGAGCCTCATTGACCTTGCGCAGGATGCCATCATCGTGCGCGACCTCGGCCACTGGATCACCTCCTGGAACAAGGGTGCGGAGCGCCTCTTCGGCTGGACGGCGGATGAAATCAAGGGCCGGCAGGTCACCGAGCTGCTCTACCGCGATGCCGCCCTCTTCGATGCCGCGCAGCGTGAGCTGCTCGACAAAGGCTCGTGGAGCGGCGAGGTCCGCCAGCTTACCAAGAGCGGCACCGAGGTCATCGTCAGCTCCCGCTGGACTCTCGTGCGCGACGCGGAGGATCACCCCAGCGCCGTCCTGGCCATCAACACCGATCTCACGGAGAAGAAAAGGCTCGAGGCACAGTTCCTCCGCTCCCAGCGCATGGAGAGCATCGGCACGCTCGCTGGCGGCGTGGCCCACGACCTCAACAACATTCTCGCCCCCATCATGATGTCGGCGCCGCTACTGAGGCAGGGGCTCGGGCCGAAGGAAACCGAGCTTCTCATCAACAACATCGAGACCAGCGCCCAGCGCGGCGCGGACATTGTGAAGCAGCTCCTCGCCTTCGCGCGCGGCATGGAGGGCGAGAGCGTCGTCGTCAACCTCCGCCACCTCGTGGATGAGATGGCCAAGATTTGCCGCGAAACCTTCCCCAAGAACATCACCGTCGCGGCCAAGAACAGCCGCGACCTCTGGCCCATCATCGGCGACCCCACCCACATCCACCAGGTCCTCCTCAACCTCTGCATCAACGCACGGGACGCCCAGCCCAACGGCGGCTCCATCACCATCCTCTCGGAGAACATCACCATTGACGCCCACTACGCCACCTTCGACGCCGAGGCCAAGCCTGGCCCCTACGTCGTCATCCGCGTCTCCGACACCGGCAGCGGCATCCCCCCTGAGATTCTCGACAAGATCTTCGACCCCTTCTTCACCACCAAGGAGCACGGCAAGGGCACCGGCCTGGGCCTCTCCACCGTCCTTGGCATCGCCAAGAGCCACGGCGGCTTCCTCAACGTCTCCAGTGAAGTCGGCAAAGGCACCACCTTCTCCTGCTTCTTCCCCGCCACACCCAACGCCAAGATCGAGCCTCGCTCCGAGAAGAAACCCCTCCCGCGCGGACGCGGCGAGACTGTCCTCGTCGTGGATGACGAGGCCGGCATCCTCCACGCCGCACGCAAGCTCCTCGAAACTCACGGCTACACAGTCCTCATCAGCGGTGACGGGGTCGAGGCGCTCGCTGTCTTTGCCCAGCACAAGGCAGCCATCAAGGTCATCCTCACCGACGTCATGATGCCCGTCATGGACGGAGCCGCCATGATGCGCGTCCTCAAGAAGCTCGAGCCAAAGATAAAGGTCATCGCCACCAGCGGCATTGATCAGGATGCCAAGTTCGACGAACTGAGGGCGCTGGGCATGAAAGCCTTCCTCTCCAAGCCCTACAACGCCGAGAAAATCCTCACCACACTCCGTGATGTCCTCGACGCCGAAGAGCCGGAGGCGGCTTGAAGGCAAGGAGTCAGGAGCCAGAAGCCGGAAGACCGAGCTGTCGCCCTCCCAGATTCTGACTCCTGACTCCTGACTCCTGACCCCCGACTCCTCAGAATGACCCTCGCCCCCGCCACACTCTCCGACCTCTCCCGGCAGCTCGCCGCCGCTCATGCCGCGAGGCTGCCCATCACATCCGTGGACCTCGCCGCCCTCGCCGCCGTGCGCGAGCACACACCCGAGGACATGACCATCACCGTCGAGGCCGGCATGAGTTTGGCCGCACTCCAAGCCCTCCTCGCCACACATCGCCAGTGGCTTCCGATAGACCCACCCCACCCCGGACGCCTCACCATCCGCGAGCTTCTATCGGAAAACCTCTTCGGCCCCCGGCGCTGCGGCTTCGGCACCATCCGCGAGCACCTCATCGGACTTGAAGCCGTCCTTGCCGATGGCCGCATCACCCATTCTGGCGGCAAGGTGGTGAAGAACGTGGCCGGCTATGATCTCCTCAAACTTTTCGTCGGTGCGCGCGACAGCCTGGGCATCATCACAGCCGCCAGCTTCAAGCTCCGGCCACTTCCTGAACAAGAAATCCTTCTCTCCGCGCAATTCCCCACCCTCGACGCCGCATGGGCCGCCATCGAGGCGATACTTCAATCCCCCATCACCCCCGTCATCCTAGACCTGCATAACCTCTCCCAGACCGGCAGCGCCTCCGGCACGTTCACCGTGGAGCTGGGTCTGGCCGGCACCCGAGAGGAAGTGGAATGGCAACGCCTCCGTGCCGGCGACTCCTCCCTCTCCCTTCATCCGATGAGGGGAGAGGGCCGGGGTGATGGATTCCCTTCCGCACCGCAGAACCCCCAACAAAGCTTTTGGTCCGTCGCCACTCCCCCGCAGACCCTTTCCGTCCTCCCATCCCAACTCCCCGCGGCCATCGCGAGCCTTGGCCAAGCCCCATTCATCGCCCATGCCGCCAACGGCATCCTCCATCATCGCGCACTCCCCCGTGGCGGCGACTTGCAGTCGCCGTCCCTTGCGCCAAATACACCCGACGGCGAGTGCGACTCGCCGGCACGATCCGCCACCGCCTTGCCCTGCCCTGTTGCGCCCCCATCCACGCTTGCGCAACGCCTCAAAGCCACCTTCGATCCGCACCACATTCTGCCCGTCGCGCCACGATGACCGTCGCCTCCGAACAATTCCTCGACGAGAAGGCCGCCCTTGCCTGCATCCATTGCGGCCTCTGCCTCGGCTCGTGCCCCACCTACTTGGAGACTGGGAATGAGAACGATTCTCCACGGGGCCGCATCTACTTGATGCGCGCACTTCAGGAGGGACGGCTTCCCCTCGCCGACCCCTCAGTCCGACACATTGACACCTGCCTGGGCTGTCGCGCCTGCGAGGCCGCCTGTCCCAGCGGTGTCCACTATGGGGAACTGCTCGAAGCCACGCGCGACCACATCGAGCAGCATCATGACCGCCCGCTCTTCCAGAGATTTCTCAGGCGCATCCTTATCGAGCGCGTCTTCCCGCATCCCCTGCTGATGAAGCTGGCCCTCGCCCCCGCGCGCCTGCTCAAGCGGGCGATGAAGGGGAGGATTTATAAGGAGAGCAGGAGGGCGGGAGGAAGCGTTGGGAATGGGGAATTGGGAACGGGGAATAGGGTTGATGACAAGAGCAGATTCTATAATGAGAGCAGGAGAGCAGGAGAGGAGACAGTTCCAATTCCTATTCCCTATTCCCC
>JACRKB010000096.1 GCA_016235545.1 Verrucomicrobiota bacterium
CGCCGGCTCGGCCTCACGCGCGAGGGCTGGCTGCAGTCGTGGGCGCGCCTCCGCACCACCGAGAGCGAGGAGAAGTCGCGCCTCGACGCGATGCCGGGTTTCAGCTTGCTGAACGAAGTCCGCGACCTCAAGCCCGGCGCGAGCAGCATCGCCACCGTCGCGGACGTCAATGGCCGCACGCATCCGGCGGTGGCCACGCAGCGCTTCGGCCACGGGCGCACGGCAGCCGTGACTGTCGGCGACGTTTGGCGTTGGGGCTTGCGCGAGCCGGAGATGCACGCGGACATGGACAAGGCGTGGCGGCAGCTCGCCCGATGGCTCGTGGCCGACGTGCCAAACAAGGTGGAGATCGCCGTCCAGCCCAAGAAGGGCGATGCAAACCAAGCCGTGGAGCTGCAAGTGCGCGTGCGCGACCTGAAATTCCTCCCGCTCGACAACGCCACGGTGATGCTGAACGTGCAGCCCATCCTCGGCGGCGTGAGCAACGCGCCCGCCATCCGCCTGCCCGCCGAGCCGTCCACCACGGAGCCGGGCCTTTACACGGCGACCTTCGTGCCGCGCGACACCGGCGGCTATCACGTCGAGGCGACAGCGACCAACAACGTCGGAGCTGAAGCGGGTCGCGCAGTGGCCGGCTGGACAACCGACTTGGCGGCCGAGGAATTCCGCTCACTGAAGCCCAACCGCGCACTGCTCGAAACCATCGCCAAACAGACCGGTGGTGAAGTCGTGGACATGGGTGCGCTCGGTGCTTTCGCGAACCGGCTGCCGAGCTTGAAGGCGCCCGTGACCGAGGCATGGACGTATCCGCTCTGGCACCAGCCGCTGGTGTTTGGTTTCGCGCTGCTGTGCTTTGTCGCCGAGTGGGGGCTGCGGAGAATGAGAGGCTTGCCGTGAAATACTGGCTGCCCATTTTGCTGGCTGTCGTCTGTCTCGCTCATGCGGAGGCAGCCGACAAACCGACTGTCTTCATCGTGGTCGGTGCGGCGGGCGAGGAGGAATTCGGCAGGCAGTTCACCGATGCGGCGGGCAAGTGGGAAAAAGTCGTGAGCCAGGCGCAGGCAAAGCTCGTGCCCGTCGGCTGGAAGAGCGCGGAGACAAATGACCTTGCCCGCTTCAAGGCCGCGCTCGACACAGAGCCGAAGGAGGGAGCGGGCGAAGTGTGGCTCGTGCTCATCGGACACGGGACGTTCGACAACAAGGAGGCCAAGGTCAACCTGCGCGGGCCGGACCTCACCGGGAGTGACTTGGCAGAGTGGCTCAAGCCCTTCAAACGCCCGATAGCCGTGGTCAACTGCGCGTCCGCCAGCGGGCCGTTCATCAACAAGCTCTCGGCCGCAGGCCGTGTCGTGGTGACGGCGACGCGCAGCGGGCAGGAGGTCAATTACACGCGCTTCGCCGGGCACTTTGCGGACGCCATCAGCCGCGCGGACTCGGACTTGGACAAGGACGGACAGACTTCGCTGCTGGAGGCGTATCTCGTGGCTTCAAGCCGTGTGACGGAATTCTACAACACCGAGGGCCGGCTCGCGACGGAGCACCCATTGCTCGACGACAACGGCGACGGGCTCGGCACGCCGCCGGACTGGTTTCGTGGAGTGCGCGCGGTAATGAAGGCGAAGGAGGGAGCGAGCGCGGACGGTTTGCGCGCGCATCAGTTCGTTCTGGTGCGCAGTGAACAGGAAAAGAAACTGCCGCCCGCCGTGCGAGCGAGGCGGGACGAACTGGAACTCACCATCGGCAGGCTGCGCGACGATAAGCCCACGATTCCGGAGCCGGAGTATTACAAGCTGCTGGAGCCGATGCTGCTCGACCTCGCGCGGCTGTATCAGTCGGTGAAGTGAGCGGGACACTCCTGTCCAGCAATGCACACGCCGGCGAAGGCGGAAGGAAGCGTCTGCCTCAGGGCTTGGCGGCCCGCACGACGGAGAGCCCCTTCAACAAGTCCAGCGCGCGCGCCAGTGCTGGGTCGCGGACCTGCGGCGTGGTGACCGAGGGAGCGGTGGCTGGCGGAGCGGTCTCTGGGTTTTGCCCTTCCTTCATCCGGCGAATCAATTCGGCCTCGTTCAGACGCACGGCAGATTCCTGCCCCTTGTTGACCGCGCTGGAACCGACTGTCGAAGCGCCCAGCCTCCGATACGGCTCGGCATAAAAGGCCCGCTCCTCCTCCGGGCCAACAATGATCGCGATGTCCGGCCGCAAGCCAGTCGAAGGCATGGCCTGTCCGTCGCCAAGCTTGGTCCCACCAATTGCAATCCGCAGCCGCTGGCCTGTGCTGAGGGTGAAGTCCTTGAATTGGAGCACGCCGCCCGGAGTTCCAGTGCCGATGAGCAGGCCGACCTGGTTCTGCCGCAGCAGCGCAGCCAGCACCTCGGCCGCGCCGCTGGTGTGGCGGTTCACGAGGATGGCAGTGGGCAATTGGATCGAGTTTGTCTTTGCGGTCGCACGCAGCGTTTCGCCCCCCACTGTCAGCAGCACGCGCTCGGTGGCGAGGAAACGGTCGGCGGTGCGCGCGGCGGCCTTTTGGTCCGGGCCGGTCGCGTAGCGCAAATCCAGGATTAGTCCGAGAAGTTTGTCAGTTCCCCCAAGTTTGGCGAACTCAGCCGACACCGCTTCGTCCAGCTTCGGGCCGACATGACTGATGCGCAGATAGCCGTGGATGCCGTCAAACACTGCGCTCTTGCTCACCGCCGGGACCGTGGGAGTTGCCGGGACGGAGACAGCCGCTTCCTCAATCAGCACCTTGCCATCGAGCTGGCGGAGAAACGCGTCCAGCGCCGTGCTCTCGATCTCCGCCGGGGTGAGGCCACCAAGGTTGGTGCGAACCAGCTCGAACACCTCCTGAAACTTCGGCGGCGCGCTGGCGGCGGGCGCGCCGCCGAGCGAGGCGGCCAATGACGCGGCTAGCAACAGGTTCTTCATGGTCAGTGTCCAATGCGGACTGGCTTGGCGAAACTATTCCCACAACAGATGAGCAGCAATCGCTTTTCGCCAAATCAGCCGCCGGAGGTGCACGCCACCGACTCCCGAAACCAAACTGCAGTGGTGCGAATGCGCCCACGCCGGACTGCCGCTGGCTAAATGTCCCGCTCCACCGCGAGCCGGGAACTTGCAAATGCCCACAGCCCCCCGCACCGTTTCGCACGGCTGATGAACAACGACTACATCGCGCGGAAGGAGCGCTGGGCACGCAAAATGGCCGGCCAGGAAAAGCCTGCCGTCCGCTCCGCCGAGCGGCTCCCACCCGGCCAGCGGCAGGTGCATGATTTCCCCGTGCTCGACCTCGGCAACCATCCCGGTGTGCCGCTGGACAAGTGGGAGCTGAAGATTCATGGGCATGTCGAAAGCCCGGTCACGTTGAGCTGGGAGCAATTCCTCGCGCTGCCGCAGTTCACGGACACGAGCGACTTCCACTGCGTCACGACGTGGAGCCAGTTCGACATGCGGTTCAGCGGCGTCGCGTTCTTCACGCTGGCTGACCTCGTGAAGCCCAAGCCGAGCGCCACGCACGTCTTCTTCAAAAGCCACGACGGCTACTCGACCAACAACCCGCTCGACGTGTGTCTCGACGACGACGTGCTCATCGCGCACTCGTGGAACGGCCAGCCGCTGCCCATCGAGCACGGCGGCCCCGCGCGCGTCATCGTGCCCAAGCGCTACGCGTGGAAGGGCGTGAAGTGGGTGCGCGAAATCACCTTCCTCGACCGTGACATCCTGGGCTTCTGGGACCTGCGCGGCTACTCGAACACCGCTGATCCGTGGACGGAGGATCGGTTTTCGTGAGCTGAATTTTCAACCACTGACCCGCACTGACCTGCACTAATCCGAATTTCCAAATGACTCCCACCGAAGCGGCTGACTCCATCAAGCAAACCTGCGACGAAATCTCCAAGGCCACGCTCAAACTCCAGCCCGCCATCCGCGCGCTGAACAATCAGTCCGCGCAGGACGAGCTGCTCAAGGCCACCTACGAGCTGACCAAGAATCTGGAGACTGTGAAAAAGATTGTCCGCAAGTCTCTGACCGGCACGACCACACCGCTGACGTGAGTTGGTAGGGTGAGACTCCGTCGAACCCTTTCTGCCGACAGAGTGGACGCGAGCGAAGCGAGCATTTTGGGGCGGGGGTTGAAACTCGCTGCGCTCGAAATGGGGCTCGACGGAGTCTCGCCCTACCGGCGTTACGCCTTACTCCACTGCCCGGATTTGCACGCTCACTTCCAGCGAGCGTTCCGTGTTCCCCACGTAGTGTCCGCTGATGGGCGCGACATCCGCGTAGTCGCGGCCCACGGCGATCTTCACGTAGGTTTCGCCGGGCTGGCAGTTGTGCGTGGGGTCCAGCGCGCGCCAGCCGACCCCGGGAATCAGCACTTCCATCCAAGCGTGCGTTGCGCTCGCGGACTCGGTGGCGAGATAGCCGCTCACGTAGCACGCTGGAATCTTCACCGCGCGGCACAAGCCCAGTAGCACGTGCGCGAAGTCCTGGCACACGCCGCGCCGCTGCGTTAGCACGTCCTTCATGTGCGTGTGGACGTGCGTGGAGGCGGTCTCGTATTTCAGGTGCGTGTGAACGAACTGCATCAGCGCCAGCGCCGCCTGCCAGGTGTCCTGCCGGTCGCCGAGCACATCCAGCGCAAGCCGCCACGTCTGCGGCAACGTGTCCACGAAGCGGCTGGGCTGGAGAAAGTCATAGCTGCGTTCCCAGCGCAACGCCTCGTCAATGCGGGCCAGCGGAAACGGGGTCGCGTTGTCCGCGAGGAACCAGGGTGAACGCGTCGTCACGCGGCACTGGCTGTCCACCGTCAGCG
>JACRKB010000097.1 GCA_016235545.1 Verrucomicrobiota bacterium
GGATGTTGTCGACCGCGTCCACAAGATTTTCGGCGAACTCATGGGGTTCAAGGACTCACCCGCTGAAGTGACATCCGAGATTGAGAGCGAACGGATTATAGGCCACCTACGCGCGCATCTTGGAATCGCCGACCTCACCGAGTTGAGGAAGCACTACCTCAATGAGGCGAAGCGTCTTTCGATTGGTAGCCAGGACTGAGGGCCGACCACTCACTCCCACTCAATCGTCCCTGGCGGCTTGCTGGTGATGTCGAGGACGCAGCGATTCACGCCTTTCACCTCGTTGATGATGCGCGTCGAGAGCTTCTCCAAGATCTCGTAGGGCAGCTTCACCCAGTCGGCGGTCATGCCGTCCTGGCTCTCCACCGCGCGCACGCAGATGGTGAACTCGTAGGTGCGCTCGTCGCCCATCACGCCCACGCTCTTGCACGGCAGTAGCACGGCGAAGCTCTGCCAAATCTTGTAATAGAGGCCGCTGGCCTTCATCTCCTCGACCACGATGCTGTCCGCCTCGCGCACGATGCGGAGCTTGTCGGCGGTGAGGTCGCCCAGCACGCGCACGGCGAGGCCGGGGCCGGGGAAGGGCTGGCGATAGACGATTTCCTTCGGCAGGCCGAGTTCGAGGCCGAGCACGCGCACCTCGTCCTTGAAGAGCATCCGCAGCGGCTCGACGAGCTTGAACTTCATGTTCTTGGGCAGGCCGCCGACGTTGTGGTGGCTCTTGATGAGCGCCGCCGGGTTGCCCGCGATGGGCACGGACTCGATCACGTCAGGATACAGCGTGCCCTGCGCGAGGAACTTCGCCTTGCCCGCGCGCTGGGTCGCGGCCTGGAAAACATCAATGAACGCCTTGCCGATGATCTTGCGCTTCTTCTCCGGCTCGGTGACGCCCTTGAGCTTGGTGAGGAAGAGCTTGGTGGCGTCCTCGTAGAGCAGCTTCACCTTGAAGTTGCGGCCAAAGACTTCCTGCACGACCTCGGCTTCCTTCGCGCGCAGAAGGCCGTTGTTGACGAAGATGCAGGTGAGCTGGTCGCCGATGGCCTTGTGCAGGAGCGCCGCAGCCACGCTGGAATCCACGCCCCCGCTCAGGCCGAGGATGACACGCTCGGAGCCGACCTGCGCGCGGATGTCCGCGACGGCCTTCTCCAGGTAATTGCGCATCGTCCAGTTCTTGCCGCAGCCGCAGATGCCGTGGACGAAGTTGCTGTAAACCTCGCGCCCGCGCGGGGTGTGGACTACCTCGGGATGGAATTGCAGGCCGAAGATGCGGCGCTCGCGGTGCTCGATGACCGCGTAGTCGCTGTTCTCCGTGGTGGCGACGACTGCGAAATCCTTCGGCAGCTTGGTGAGCTTGTCGCCGTGGCTGTTCCAGACTTGCAACGTGGCCGGGAGGTTCTCGAAGAGCGCGCAACTCGCGTCGTGGACGGTGAGCGTGCCCTTGCCGTATTCGCGCTTCTGGCCCCTCTCGACCTTGCCGCCGTTGAAGTGCGCGAGGAGCTGCACTCCGTAGCAGATGCCCAGGATGGGCACGCCGAGCTTGAAGATGGCCTTGTCCGGCAGCGGCGCGTCCTTCGCATACACACTGGACGGTCCGCCGGAGAGGATGAGTCCGCGCGGGGCCATCGCGGCGATTTCATCCGCCGGCGTGTCGTAGCGGATGATGGTGGAATAGACGTTTCACTCGCGGATGCGGCGCGCGATGACCTGCGTGTATTGGGAACCGAAGTCGAGGATGACGATTTGCTCGCTCATGAAGGGCGGAGTGTTTGCCTGCGGGGGGAAAGAAGCGCGAGGAAAAAGGAGTGATTAGTGATTAGTGAAGAAGTGATTAGTGCGACGCCGCAGTTCGAGCACAGAACTAATTACTAATTACTAATCACTTCTTCCCCGCCGGAGCCGGCGCGATGGGCACATACATGAACGACCCGTCCGCCGCCGTGTATTCCAGCCTCATGCCTTTCGGTGCGGGCGGGATGGCGGCGATGTATTTCATCGTGACCAGTTCATCGAGGGTCTTTGGGGGGCGGCTCTCGCCGGCCTCGAACTTCTGAATCGCATCAATCAACTTCGACTGGTCCAGACGGCTGATGCTGGCCCGCTGCGCCTTGCCGATGGCGGCGATGTAATCCAGCGGGGCGGCCACGGGATTCTCGCCCAGCTTGGACGGCTCCTTCTTCGGCTCGGGCTTGGGGTCCGGGCTGCAGGCGGTGATTGCAAGTGTGAGTGCAAGAGCGGGGAACAGCAGCAGTTTCATGTGGTGACGGTAGCAATGAGCCGACGTTAGCCAAGCCCTTTCAGGTCGAAATTCATTTCAGCGCCCGGCAGCCCAATGGGTGAGGCGGCGCATAATTTCCCAGTTGTCCTGATCCTTGATGGAAATGCCGGCGATACCCTTGCCGGAGAGCGCGTCGTCCGTGAGCCAACCGGCGTCGGTGGCGAGGATCACGCGGCCTTTGCCCGGCTCGGCTGTGGCGAGGAGGCAGCCGGGTTCGTTGCGCGGGCCGTTGAGCGGCTTGATGGACACGTCGTTGCGGATGAGCGAGCGCGGCTTGGCGGCGTGGCCCGACTGAATCACGATCTGGTTGCCAGTGTAGTAACCCCATGTGAGGCCACCGATTATGGGCGAGTCTTTCGGCACCGTGATTTTCTTCATGTCGGTGAACTTCTCCACGAACTGGAGGCCGAAGCGCACGAGAAGCTTGTTTAGATCGGTGAACTCCAAATTGTGGTTCTCCTGGTTGCCGAGAACGATGAGGCCGCCGCCCTGCTCAACAAACTTGCCCAGGGTCGCCACATCCGGACCGGAGACATGCGGCGGTGGCGGGCTCTGGCCAACGGCCTTGTCGCTGGGATTGGCGATGAGCACGGCGTTCACACCGGCGAGATTCTTGGCAGTCAACGGGTCGCTGCTCACCCGCACTTCGAACTCGCCGCGCAGCTTGGTGAGGATTTCCTTGAACGTGCCGTCGGCCAGGTAGCGTGTCTCACCGGCGGCGTTGAAGTAACGGCTGTAGAGCAGCACGGGCTTCTTGAGTGCATCGGCAGCAGAGAGCGGCAACGTGACCAGAATGGCGAGGAGGATGAAGAGGTGTTTCATAATGAGTGCGGCGTTACTTCGGCTTCAACTGCGGGAAGAGGATGACGTCGCGGATGCTTTCCTGGCCGAGGAGCATCATGCAGAGACGGTCAATGCCCATGCCCATGCCGCCGGCGGGGGGCATCCCGTGTTCCAGCGCGGTGAGGAAGTCCTCGTCGAGCTTCTGGTGCTCGCCGCCGGCCTGGTGTTCGAGCGCCTCGCGCTGGGCGATGGGGTCGTTCTGTTCGGTGTAGGCGGGGGCGATTTCCTGGCCGTTGATGCAACACTCGAAGACCTCGACGGTGGTCGGGTCGTCGGGCGAGAGCTTGGCGAGCGGGACGAGTTGCTTGGGCAGGTGCGTGACGAAGGTGGGTTGAATCAGCGTTGGCTCGATGAGTTTCTCGAAGACAGCGCCGGTCACCTCGAAATCCTCGTATTCCTTGCCAATCTCCGCGCCGAGGTCGTGAGCTCGCTGGCGTCGCTCGGCGGGTGAGATGTCGAACCAGTCCGCGCCCGCTCGCTCGCGGACGATGTCTTTGTAGCGGACACGCGTCCACGGGGGCGTGAGGTTGATGGTCTTCGTCACCTTGCCCTCGGCGTCCTTGTGCTCGATGACGAGCGAATCGAGGACTTCCTGCGACACGTGGCAGACCATGCCTTGCACCAGCTCCATCATCGTCTCGTAGTCGCCGTAGGCCTCGTAGGCTTCGAGCATGGTGAACTCCGGGTTGTGCTTCCGCGAGAGGCCCTCGTTGCGGAAGTTGCGGCCAATCTCGAAGACCTTGTCCACGCCGCCCACGAGAAGGCGCTTGAGGTAAAGCTCCAGCGCGATTCGCAGGTAGAAGTTGCAGCCCAGCGACTCGTGCTTGGTGATGAAGGGCCGCGCCGCCGCGCCGCCGGGAATGGCCTGCATCATCGGCGTCTCGACCTCCACGTAGCCGCGCGTGTGGAGAAAGTTGCGAATCTCGCGGATGACCTGGCTGCGCAGGAGCATGACGCGCTTCACGTCGTCGTTGGCCATCAGGTCGAGGTAGCGCTGCCGGTAGCGAATCTCGGTGTCTTCGAGGCCGTGCCACTTCGCGGGCGGCGGGCGAAGGGCCTTGGCAAGGATGGTGAAGGACTCGGCCTTGACGGAGATTTCCCCGGTGCGCGTGGTGAAGAGCGTGCCCTTGACGCCGATGAAATCGCCGAGGTCGAGGTGCTGGAAGATGTGGAACTGCTCGTCGCCGAGGACGTTCTTCTGCGCGTAGGCCTGGATGCGCCCGCTCTGGTCCTTCACGTCTATGAACATGGACTTGCCCATGTCCCGGTGCGCGGTGATGCGGCCGGCGACGGCCACGGCGCGGCCCTCGACGTAGTTGGCGCGGGCAGCGGAGCATGTCTCGCTGGGCGTGAACTTGTTCTGGAAAGGGTCAATGCCCTTGCTGCGCAACGAGGCGAGCTTGGCCTTGCGTTGTTCGATGAGCGAATTCGTGTCGTCCATAAGTGAGTCCGGCAACGGGCTGACGGGGTGAGGATGAAACACGGAGACGGGGCGCGCTGCACGCGGAAAAATGGGCGGGTTCCCCTCATGCTCGTAATCCTGATCCTGATCGTGCTCCTCCTCCCGTGCCCCGAAGCGGAGCAGGATTACGATCAGAATTATGAGCAGGAGGGGCCGCTTGAACCTAAATCCGGCAGTTGAAACTTAACGCAATGACGCAAAGACGCAGGGCCGCAAAGAAAACCGACTTGGTTGGTTTCGCTCCCAACTTCACCGCGCAGGTGAATGCGCCTCAGCATGGTAGCCCAACCCAATTCTTTCCTCCCTGCGCCTTTGTGTCTTTGCATTAACTGCGGTTTCTAGGTTGATTGCTCCACTGCGGCGGGCGTGCTGTCGCTGCCCGCGCTCCGTGAAACTATTCCGCAATCTGCCCGGGGTCGGTGCCGCCGGCGGGGAGGGCGAGGCTGACCGTTCCGGGCTTGCTGCGGTGCAGGTCGAGCCGGCCCCGGTGCAGCTCGATGATTTTTCTCGTCACTGTCAGGCCCAGGCCCAGGCCGACGGTGCGCTGCGAGTAGAATGGCTCGGTGGCGTGGGCCGCGCTGTCCGCATCGAAGCCGCCGCCCGCGTCGCGCACGTCAATGCGCACCCAGCGCGCGCCGTCGGGCTGGATTTCTGTGGAGGACTCGACCTCGACGGGCTGGTCGCCGGGTGTGGCTTGGAGTGCGTTGAGGAGGACCTCGGCGAGCGCGTGCTTGAGGCCGGCGCGCTCGGCGATGAGGGAGAGTTGGAGACCTCCGCTCTGGTATTGGAGGCGCGCGGAGGCGCGGGGGTTCTCGGCGTGCGCTTCGGCGAAGGCTTCCTCAATCAACTGCGCGAGCGGGATGCTTTCCACCTGGCGCAGGCCGTCGCGGGAGAGGAACTGCATCTGGCGGGTGAGCCGGGTGATGCGGCGCACGCTGTCGCCCATGATGCTGGTGACTTCCTTGCGGACGGCGGGGTTGTCCTTGCCTTCGCTCAAGAGCTGCTGGCTGGTGGAGATGGGCACGAGGGAGTTGCCGATCTCGTGCGCGAGCTGCTCGGCCATCTTGCGGACGAGGCGGAGGTTGGCGGCCTCGACTTCCATCTGCTGCGCGCGGTCGGCGTGCGTCACGTCTTCAAGCAGGAGCAGGACGGCCTCGGGCGCGTTGGCGCTTCTGCTTTGGAAGGGTTTCAGCACGACGCGGAAGGTGGTGTCGCCGGTGCCTGGGAGCTTGCAACGGCTGGGCGGCGGGGCGGTGCCGGTCTGAAGCGCCGCGAAGACTTTGCTGCCGAGTGATTGCGGGAGGTCGGTGAAGGCGAAGGTGTCGCCGGGCCGTGTGCCGCCGTGGCGGAACAGGCCGCGCGCGGTGTGGTTCGCCTGCAGGATGCCCAGGTCGCGTGCGACGACAACGACTGCGCCGCCGAGCTGGTCGAGGGTGTCGGTCATCATGCCGTGCTGGCCGGCGAGGGCGTCGTGGAGCCTGGCGTTGCGGATGGCGAGGCCAAGTTCCTCGAGCAGGTGGAAGACGAGGGAGAGTTCCTCGCTGGCGAAAAGCTCGCCTGTGAGGCGGCCATCGAAGACGGCTATGCCCAGCAGCGTCTCGCGGTCGAAGATGGGGATGGCGACCTGCGCGCCGAGCAGCTCGAACTCGCGCGCGATGTCGGGGTCGCCTGCGGCCTCGGCGGTGCCGCGGCGCAGGATGCGCGCATGGCGCTGGAGGTGCGCGCCGATGCCGCCCCTGAAGGAGAGCGTGAAGTGGTTGAGCAGTTGCGGCGCGATGCCCAGCGCGCAGGCGGCGTGGAGTGCCGGTGATTTGAAATCGCCGGCCGGTGCCGTGGACAGACTGGGCGGCGACTGCAAGTCGCCGGCACGGCGCAGGAAGATGGCTGCGCGGTTGACGCCCAGGATTTCGCGCAGGAGCCGGAGGAACTCGCGGAGCAGCGCGTCGGTTTGCAGGCTGTGCGTGAGGATGCCGGAGAAGTCGCGCAGCGCACCCAGTGCGGAGTCGGGCTTTCGCGAAGGGTCGGGTGTGCTGACGGCTGGCGGCGGGATGGATGGCGGTGCGCCGGCAACATTTCCCGCTTTCTGCCAGCTGCGCTCCAGCAGCGAGGAGAGCAGGCGTGCGCGGACGGGCTTGGTGAGGATGTAGTCCACGCCGAGCAGGTAGGCTTCCTCCTCCCATTCCCACTGGCTGGCGGAGGCGTAGAGGATGACGGGGCAGGATGGGAGGGCGCTGCGAAGGTGCTCAAGGGCGCGGATGGGGCGCACATCGGTCAACTCGGCGTCGAGGATGACGGCATCCACGGTGCCCTGGCTGAAGAGCGGCTCGGCGGCCCAGACCTCGGCGTGGTGGAGCACACGGAATTCCGCCGCATCCAGCACGGAGCGCACGGCCTGTGCGAGGCTTGGCTGTGGTGCGATGACGAGGAGTGTTTTCAAATTTCCTCCTCCATCGGGATCGCCTGCGGGGGGCTGGGCGGGACGTGGTGCATGGGGAGGTCCACGGTGACGGTGGTGCCGAGTTTTTCCGTGCTGACGATGTTCAGGTTGCCGCCGTGCTGGTGGATGATTTTGCGGCAAATCGCCAGGCCGAGTCCGAAACCGCGGTTCTCATCGCCGGTCTCCTTGGTGGTGAAGTAGGCGGAGGTGAGGCGCTGGAGGTTTTCACGGGAGATGCCCTCGCCCGCGTCAACGATGCTCACACGCACCCACTCGCGGCCGGAGCCGGTGGTGGCGAGACGTTGCAAATCGATGCGCACGGATGTGCCGATGGCGGAGGCGTCAATCGCATTGGAGAGGATGTTTCCCAGGCAGCGTTGCACGAGCACGGAGTCCATCTCGACGATGGTGGGGGGATACTCCGGCAGGTCCGCGCGCACCTGGCGGCGTTTGAGCTTGGTCTCCGCAAGCGCGGCGACCTTGTGGATGAGCTGGTCGAGCGGCGCGGGTGCGATCTGGACGGTGTGGTTTTCGGAAAAGAAAAGGGCGTCCTTCACGTATGCCTCAATGGTGCGGACATTGCGCAGGCAGGTGGGGAGAAGTTCGTTTGCGCCTTCGTTGCTGCCATTCGCTGCCGTGGTGGTCAGTTGGAGGAAGGTGGAGACAGGTGTGAGGAGGTTGTTCAAGTCATGAGCCATGCCGCGTGACATGCGGCCCAGCAGCTCGAGCTCCTCAGCGAGCAGGACCTGTTTCTTGAGGCGTATCTGGTTGAGGATGAGGCTGAGGTTTTTGACCAGGCGAGTGAGGAGCGAGAGGTCATTGGGCGTGTAGGGCGTGCCGATGACTTTCTCGCCGACGAGCAGGAGGCCGAAGGGTTCATCGCCGCTGAAGAAGGGGAAGCAGAACTCCGGCTCGAAGCGTTTCAGGAGCTGCCGAGCCTCGCGCTCCATCTCGGTCTCGCCAGGCATGATGTAGGCGAGGTTGAAGGCGAGGTAGCCTGCGGTCGTGTTCTGAAAGATTTGGAAGATGGGCGAGTTGGCCCGCAGCTCGGGCAGTTGAACCTGCTCGGTCTTCGGATGCCCGCGGAACACGGTGAAGACGTGCGTGGACTCGTCGAGGAGGATGATGTGGTAGTTGCGCACGCGGATGGTCAACACAAACAGCGCGTCGAGGTCGTTGAGGAGGAGGTCGGCGTTGTTGTAGAACTGCACCTCCTGCAGGAAGGAGCGGACCTTGTCGTGATACTCGAAGCGGTCGCCGTAGCGGTCGCTGAGCATGCGCTGCTCGAGAGACTCGTCGCCCTTGCCGAAGAGGCGCGGGAAGAAAATCGAGGCGACCAAGGCGCTGACCAGCAGCACGCCCAGCGAGGCGAGGATGGTGAATGTGGTGAACTCGCCGGGGCGGAAGACGTTGAGCAGCAGCACCAGCAGCAGGCCGATGAGGAAGAGGAACAGCAGCCGCACCGTGTGCGCGGCGGCCTTGCCCAGCGTGACGTGGATGTCCAGCAGATGGTGCTGGAGCACGCTGTATCCCACGATGATGCCGTAGAAAATCGCCGCCGCGCTGCCGAAGGGGAAGATGGGCGTGTTGATGAGCGGGTAGTTCGTGTAGCCGAGAATGGGCAGGATGTCATTGAAGCCGAAGAGAATCAGGATGCCGTTGGCCAGCAGCATGGACTTGACCCGCGCGCGGTGGACACGCTGGAGCTGCTCCTGCTTGCGGTAGAGGATGGCGATGGTGGCGAGAACCAGCACCGTGTGGCTGATGGCGAAGAGCCAGAAGCCCGGCCCCGCGACGGAGTAATACGCGTAGCCGGCGTCGCGCACGCCCGAGGTGAAGAACGGGGTGAAGTTGGCCCCCGCCAGCAGCATGAACCACGCATACAGCCACCGGATGCGCGTCGTGACTGGCACCTGCGCCACCAGCAGCGTGAGGTGGAACATGCTCACCGGAATGAAGATGACCCCGAAGTGCAGGAACTTGCCCCAGAACACCGCGTCCTCGGGACGATCCACCGTGAACATGAAGAAGGTTCCCAGGTTCCACACGACGATGGACAGCCCCCACAGCAGGAACACCCGGTTGAGCCGCGAGCGCAGGTCGCGGCTCAGGACAAACATCGTCAGCGCCAGGTTCGTGACGGCGGCCGTGAGCGGGATGAAGGCGGAGAAGCTCATGCGCGCCGATACTCGCGGAAGATGAGGCACGAATTCTTGCCGCCGAAGCCTGAGTTCAAGTTCGCAGCCGCTGTCAGAGGATACGGACGCGCCGCGCCCGGCACGTAGTCCAGGTCGCAGCCCGCCAGCGGCGTGGCCAGGTTCAACGTGGGCGGGATCAGCTGCCGGTGGAGGGCCAGCGTGGTCACGACGCTCTCCACCGCGCCGGACGCGCCGAGCAGGTGGCCGGTGACGGGCTTGGTCGAGCTGACGGCGAGCCTGCCCGCGTGCGGGCCAAACGCGGTCTTGATGCCGGCGGTCTCCGCCTCGTCATTGGCGGGCGTGGCGGTGCCGTGCGCGTTGACATACTGGATCTGTGTCGCGTCCATCCGCGCCCGCCGCAGCGCCTTCTCGATCGCCCGGCTCACGCCGACGCCATCGGGGTGCGGCGTGACGGAGTGGTGCGCCTCGCAACTGCGCCCGTGCCCCGCCAGCTCCGCGTAAATCCTCGCGCCACGGCCCAGCGCGTGCCCCAGCTCCTCGAGAACGAGAAAGGCCGCGCCCTCGCCCAGCAAAAAGCCGTTTCGATGCTGGTCGAACGGACGCATCGCGCGGGATGGCACATCGTTGGAAGTGGTCATCACTTTCGTAAGGCAGAACGCGCCCCACAGCGGGGCGAGGATCGGCGTCTCCGCCCCGCCCGCCAGCACCACGTCCGCGTCGTCCCGCGCGATCATGTCCAGCGCCAGCCCGATGGCGTCGTTGCCCGATGCGCTGCCGGTGCTGAGGTTGACGGCGTGGCCCTTGATGCCCAATTCCAGCGCGATCTCCGCGCTGACACCTCCGCAGTAGGCGTTGATGAGCGCGAAGGGGCTGATGGACTTGTAGCCCTTCTGCAACAGCGTCAACTGCGTCTGATACGAGCTGTCCATGCCTTCGATCGAGGTGCCTTCGACAATCCCCGCGCGGTCGGGATTGCAGTCCTTCAGATCAATCCCCGCGTCCCGCATGGCCATGACCGACGCGCACAGCCCGAAGCGCGTGGCCAGCGCGAAGCGCCGGGCTTTGCGTGGCTCGATGTAATCGGCGGTGTTCAGGTCGCGCACCTCGCAGCCGATCTTGGTGGGGAAAGGCGTGGTGTCGAACCGCGTCAGCGGCGCGGCGGCGCTCTGCCCCCGGCAGATGGAATTCCAAAACGCCTCCAAATTGCAGCCGTTCGGAGCAACGACGCCAAGGCCCGTGATGACGACACGGCGTTGTGGCAGGTCATGCGTCATGTTGGGGAGGGCGGTGGGGGAGGAAGATTAAGAGCAAGATTACGATGAGGATTAAGAACGAAGTGCAGGGCGGACCGCAGCCTCTTGCTCGTAATCTTGCTCTTACTCGTAACCGGAACCATGCAGTTGAAATCCGATGGTTTCGCTTCAACGCGGAGACGCAGAGGACGCAAAGGTGCGCTGAGAAGCTGCCGACGAGGGACCCCAAACGGTGAACACAAACTGCCTGGCTCAAACTCTGCGTTCCTCCGCGTGCTCTGCGTCTCTGCGTAAAAGGAATCGCGTCTCCAATTGCATGGATTCGGCCTCACTCTCATCCCGTTGGCCCTTTCCACGGAATCACCGCAGGCGTGCTCCGCTGATATTCGCGGTAAGCATCGCCGAATTTTTCCACCAGCGCCGTCTCCTCGGTGCGCACGCGCGCGACCAACGCGGGCACGAAGAGGAACGTCACCACCGCAAGCGCAACGGGTGCCTGCAGGATCATCGCCAGGGCAAGCAGTTCCAAAATCATCGAGAAGTAAGTCGGGTGCCGCATCCAGCGGAACGGCCCTCCGCGCATGAACTCGTGCGTCTCGCGTATCTCGACGTGCAGGCTCCAGAACTTCCCCAGCGCCGCGATTGCGCTGCGCCGGATGGCGAAGGACGCCAGCCCACATGTCCAGCCCAGCGCAAACGCCGCCGTGTTCCACTCCGGTTTGCGCCAGAAGAACTCCCCCAGCGCGCCCACGAGCATCAGCGTTCCGGTCACGACGAACCACGTCAGCGTCCGCGTCTCCCGCACCTGCCCCGCGATGGTTTCCCGTTTGGCCCGCAGTTCCACCATCCGGGCAAGGTAAATGCCCAGCACAGAAAGGACTGCAATCCAAGTTGTCATAGAAACGAGTTGACGGGTTCTACCCCAATTAGTCGTGGTGCTGCAACTGGATTGACACACTATTTGGTGGGTTCATGGAAACTGGGCCACGAAGTCCGGGCCATCCGAAGACCCGGATTTTGGCCCCTGGTGAAACAAAGATGAACCTAGATCCGGCAGTTGAAACTTAGCGCCCAGACGCAAAGACGCAGGACCGCAAAGAAAAATGATTTGGCTAGTTTCGCTCCCGACTTCACCGCGGAGGTGAATGCACTTCGGCATGGCAACCAACCCAGTTCTTTCCTCCCTGCGCCTTTGCGTCTTTGCGCCCTTGCGTTAACTGCGGTTTCCAGGATGAAAGCAACCGGAAACCAGACCTGAACTACTCGCCTCATCCCCGCCTCCGCATCTCTGTTTCATCTGTGGCCATCTTCGGCCAAGGAGCTTCACTGGCTCCCGCTGAATAGCCTCCTTCCAATGCCAGTCCGCTTCCCCATGTTCGTTGGACTTCTGACAGTCAACCACCGCGCGGCCTGGGTCGCGGCGTTTTTTGCAACCATCACTTTTTCAGCGCCCGCCGCCGCGCCGGACTTTAAGGGCACCGCCGTCGGCTTCATGAAAAAGCACTGCATCGAGTGCCACGGAGGGAAATCCACGAAGGGCGACCTCGACCTCACGAAGTTCAAGGACGACGCCAACATCCTGAAGGAGCACAAGCACTGGAAGAGCATCCTCCAGCAGGTCAACTCCGGCGAGATGCCGCCGAAGAAATCACCCCAGCCCTCCGCTCAAGAACTCGCGGGCTTCAACGCGGCCATCGAGAACTCATTCACTCTCGCAGAGAAGAAGACCAAGCCAGACCCCGGCCGCGTCACACTCCGCCGCCTCAACCGCACCGAATACAACAACACTGTCCGCGACCTCGTGAACGTGGACTTCAACCCCGCCGAGGATTTCCCCGCGGACGACATCGGCCACGGCTTCGACAACATCGGCGACGTGCTCTCGCTTTCGCCCGTCCATCTGGAGCGTTACCTCGCCGCCGCCGAGGGCATCGCCGCGCGCGCCATGGTCATGGACCCGCCCAAGCCGCCCACGCGCACGACCTCCTCGAACTTCCTGGAGCCGCGCGGCTACAACAGAGAGAGCCCCACGCGCCCCGTCACGGACGGCCACCTCTTTGTCCGCCAGACCATCAACGCCGACGGAGACTACATCTTCCGCGTTCGCGCCGGCGTGACCAACGCCCCCAACAGCGAACCCATCAAAATGGTTCTCATCATCAATGACGAGGAGAAGCAGACCGTCACCGTCAAGGAGCCGATACGAAAGTGGGAGAACTTCGATCTGCCCATCAAGCTCA
The DNA here is from genome assembly GCA_016235545.1 of Verrucomicrobiota bacterium. Lineage (GTDB taxonomy): Bacteria > Verrucomicrobiota > Verrucomicrobiia > Limisphaerales > SXTU01 > SXTU01. The sequence goes on from JACRKB010000097.1 coordinate 12,670, forward strand.
AGGCCGGCGAGCACGTTTTCAGCATCAAGTATCTGAACCCCGTCACCGTCGGCGCGGCCAGCCGGATGCTCTTCGTGCAATCCTTCCAGGTCATCGGCCCGGCGGACACGCGGCCCGAGTTCCAGCAGCGCAGCGCCGCCCGCCTCGTCAACACGCCTCCTGACCGCAAGCTCCGCGAGTTCACGCAGTCGTTCCTCACCCGCGCCTTCCGCCGCCCGCCGACCCCGGCGGAACTCGACCGCTATTTGAAAGCCGCCGAGGCCGCAGCCTCCGAAGCGGGCGGCAAGTGGGAGGCCGGTGCCCAGCAGCTTCTCAAAGTCGTCCTCTGCTCTCCGAAATTCCTCTTCCGCGTCGAGCTGGACTCCCTGCCGCGCTATCCCGGCGCGCACCCGATCGATGAGCACCAGCTCGCCTCGCGCCTGAGCTACTTCATCTGGAGCACGATGCCCGACGAGGAGCTGTTCAACCTCGCCGCGAAGAACCAGCTCACGCCCGCCCTCGAAGGCCAGGTCCGCCGGATGCTGAAAGACCCAAAGGCCGAGGCGCTCACGAAAAACTTCGCGCTGCAATGGCTCCAGTTGGAGCGCCTCAAGACCTTCGCGCCCGACAGCAACCTTTTCCCGACGTTCGACGAGCGCCTCCGCCGCGCGATGCTCCGCGAGACGGAACTCTTCTTCGGTGAAATCGTCCGTGAAGACCGCAGCGTTCTGGACCTCATCGACGCCGACTTCACCTACGTCAACGAGGCGCTCGCGCGGCACTACGGCCTCAGCGGTGGTGCCGGGCAATCCAGCGGCGGACGAGGCTCCCGTGGCCGCGGCGAGAGCGCCTTCAACCGCGTCACCCTCACCGGCAAGGAGCGCGGCGGCCTGCTCACACACGCCAGCATCCTTACCGTCACCTCGAACCCCACGCGCACCTCGCCCGTGAAGCGCGGCAAGTGGGTGCTCGAACAAATCCTGGGCACCCCGCCCCCGCCCCCGCCGCCAAACGTCCTGGGCTTGGAACAGCAAAAGCAGCTCACAGGCACGCTTCGCCAGCGCATGGAGCAGCACCGGGAGAATCCCGCCTGCGCAAGCTGCCACCAGCAGATGGACGCCCTCGGCTTCGCCTTCGAGAACTACGACGCGCTTGGCCGCTTCCGCACCAAGGACGGCGAGGGGAAGATTGATCCTTCCGGCACGCTCCCCGACGGCAAGTCGTTTCAAGGCCCGTCCGAGTTGAAAGCCATCCTCAAGGGCAAGCAGGAACTCGTCGTGCGCAACCTCGCCGAGAAGCTCCTCACCTACGGCATCGGGCGTGGACTGGAATTCTACGACAACCGCGCCCTCAACCAAATCTGCGCCCAGACCGCGCGGGCCGACCACAAGTTCTCCGCCCTCATCACCGCCATCGTGAAGAGCGACCCCTTCCGCCTCCGTCGCGGTGTCGAACTGGTCAAGCAGCAGGAAGCCTTGGAGTGACCTTGGAAACCGCGTTGGACCAGCGAAGTGGTTGACGGGCGAGAACCTGCGATCCTCAACCGAATCAAGCTGGGTTGAACCACAAAGGCACGAAGAGCACAAAGGAGCGCCGCAGAAGCGGGGCCGTTCAACAAATCTGGCCGCACCGTTTGGTGCGCCTTCACCGCCTTTGCCAAACACCAGATTTCCCTGCCCGGCCTTCGTGTTCTTTGTGCCTTTGTGGTTTCAAAGGAATTGTTCCGGCTCAAACTCTCGCGATTTCAGCCCCGGAACTTTGGCCGCTGCGTCCGTCTCTCCTCTGCGGTGGCAGCCCCTGTTTTTGCACTGCAGCGGCGGGACAGACGCAGAGATTCATTAAGCACCAAGGACCGAAGCACGCCCATCGGAAGCCTGAGCTCAGACGCGAGGAGCGCGAACGCCCACGTCCGCAGCCGGTGCGGTTCCGGGTCGCAAGGGGCGGCGGACGTAGGCGTCCGCGCTCCATTTGGTATTACACCGTCGTTCACGGCACCATGGCCGCGTTGATGGTCATGGCGCTCGCGGCCAGTCCCGGCGTGGTTCGCACGCGGTTGATCCATTCCGCGTGGCCGTCCACGAAGCCCCAGTTCCAGCCATCGCGACCGTGGTTGTTCACGGAGTCCGGCCAGTTGTTGAAGTTCTGCGGCGCCGGCGCTCCGAGTGCATCGTCGGCGTCCACGAGGAGGATGACGATGGCTGGGGACAACCCGTCGTTGGGCTGCTTGCGGGTGCCGTTGCCCATGGGCGCGGTCTGGTAATAGAGCCAATACTCATAGCTGTGCCCGCCGGCGGCGCTCTCGCGGTTGCCCCGCGACGTGGTGATCAAATCTTGCATCACCGTGGTCCAGCCCGCCTGGGAGCTTAGTGTGGGTCGAATCACGTTCTTCGTTGCCGGGCAAAGAAACGTCTTCAGATTTGGGATGAGGCGCGGGTAGAGCGACGCCGGCGCGCGGTCGTCCGAGACGCTGCCGGTGTAGAAGAACCATGTCGGGCTGTCCTGCTCGTAGAGGTGCGAGGCGATGAGGATTTGCTTCTGGTTGTTGAGGCAGCCGATGCGTTTGGTGCGCTCTTTCGCCTTGGACAGCGCGGGCAGGAGCATCCCCGCCAGGATCGCGATGATGGCGATGACGACGAGCAGTTCGATGAGGGTGAAGGCGGCGGAAGGACGCGGAGAATGAACTGGACTGTTGTTCATAATTGCTGGCATTTGGCGAAGATTCCGTGCAGCCACGCTGGCCACACCTTTTCGCTGATGCTCGCAATAGGCTCCTCTCCGTCGAGATAGTCAAGTGGCGCTTCGCGCGTCGAATTCGCACATCTCAGTTTTCTTGCGGAAGCCATCCGGACAAGGTGGATCTTTCCAGCAGCGGAGCAGCGGCAGAAAGCAGCCCGCGGCGTGAGCCGTGGGGTAGTTGCACCAAACCCCAGCCCCAGCGGGGCGGCAGACTGCTTCGGTGTCGCCGCGCTGCGGCTCGCCGCGTCGCCAAATCACCCACGGCTCACGCCGTGGGCTACTTTCTTTCGCAACTCCGCTGCTGGCCCGGCTTCGCATTCGATGTTGCAAGAAAGTGAGATGCGCCCATTCGCGAATGGGCGCAAATCAGTGCGCTGCGCCCGGAAGCCTCCCCTCTCCGGCCCCACTCACTCCTTCGTCACCGTCTCGTCCAAATTGAGCAGCAGGCTGCACAGTCCCGCCCACGCGGCATGTTCGAGGGCATCGAGCCACTCGTCCCGTTTTGATTCGCCGACGGAGAGGAGTTTCAACGCGGCTTCCTTGTCGCCGGAGTATTGCGAGCGGAGGCGCGCGAGGCTGGTGGCCAGGACGGCGCGCTCGGTCGCGTTTGGTCTGCGCGCGGTGATGAGGCGGAACGCGTGGTCGAGGCGCATGGCGTCTGTGTCACCGCCGTTCTGCAACACCCGCCCGGCCATCGCGCGGGCGGCCTCGATGTAGGTGATGTCGTTCAGCGTGGCGAGGGCGTGCAGCGGGGTGTTTGTGCGCGGGGTCTTCACGGCGCAGTTCTGCCGGGTCGCCACGTCGAAGAAAATGGTCGGGCCGACGATGCGCCGCCAGAAGACATAGACGCTGCGGCGATACAGCGCGTCGCCTTTGTCCTGAACGTATTTCTTGTTTCCAAAGGTCGCGTCTTCCCAGATGCCGGGGGGCTGGTAGGTCTTCACGGACGGCCCGCCGAGCTTCTCGACGAGCAGGCCGCTGGCTGCAAGGGCCTGGTCGCGCAGCATCCACGACGGAAGACGGTGGCGCGGCCCGCGCGCCAGAAGGCGGTTCTCGGGGTCAAGCTGGTAGAGCGTGTCGGTGCTGGTCCGCTTGCGCACATCGGCGGCGAGCGGCGCATCTTTTGAGGACTGCCGGTAAGCCGCGCTGGTCACGATGGTGCGGACGAGCTGCTTCACGTCCCAGCCGGTGCGGACGAACTCGGTGGCGAGCCAGTCGAGCAGCTCGGGGTGCGACGGCTTCTCGCCCTGCACGCCAAAGTCCTCGGCGGTCTTCACGAGTCCGGTGCCGAAGAGCTGCTGCCAGAAGCGATTCACGGTGACGCGTGCGGTGAGCGGGTTTTCCGGCGCGACAAGCCAGCGCGCGAGGTCCAACCGATTCGTAGGAGACTGTTTTGAGTATTGAGTTTTGAGTTTTGAGTTGGAAGTCAGCGCGGCGGGGAATGCCGCGGTCGTCTTCTCGCCGGTCTTGTTGTAGGCGCCGCGCACGAGCATGAAGGTGTCGCGGGGCTTGGCCATGTCCTCCATCACCATCACGCGTGGGATGGCCTTGTTGAAGTCGTCTCTCGCCTCCAGCGCCTTCACCAAGCCGGCCAGCGCCCGGCCGTAATCGCGCGGCTCCTTCCCTCCGTGAAACTTCGTGAGAGCGCGCAGCGGCGTGGGGTTGCGCACTGCGCCCTTCTGCTTCAGCGCTGCGAACGGCTCGGCGGGAAACTCCTTCACCACGGGCGAGTCGGAGGATGGCTTGCCATCGGGCCGCGGGAACATGGTGAGTTCGAGCGTGTCCACGAGGCTGCCGCTGCGTTTCACCTCGTCGTTGAGCTCCTTGAGCTTGGCCACCTGCTCCGGCGTGGTGAAGTCCATGACCGGCGCGGTCTGCGGGCTGCCACCGCCGCCGGTGATGGGCGTCTGGTTGAAGAACGCGACGAGGCCGTAGTAGTCGCGCATCGTGTAACCATCGAACTTGTGGTCGTGGCAGCGCGAGCAGTTCATCGTCGCGGCGAGCCAGACGGTGCCGACGGTCTCGGCCTGCTCGAAGAGATACTCGATGCGGTTCTCCTCCGCGATGCGCCCGCCCTCGCCGTTGATCATGTGGTTGCGCACGAAGCCGGTGGCGAGCTTCTGATCGCGTGTGGCGTCGGGGAGCAGGTCGCCCGCGAGCTGCCAGATTGTGAACTGGTCGAAGGAAAGATTCTCGTTGAACGCCTTCACAGCCCAGTCGCGCCACGGCCACATCGTGCGCTCCTGGTCGCCCTGGTAGCCGTTTGAGTCCGCGTAACGCGCGGCGTCGAGCCATTCCCAGACCATGCGCTCGCCGTAGCGCGGGCTTGCAAGCAGGCGGTCCACGAGGCGCTCGTAGGCTTGCGGCGACTTGTCCGCGAGGAACGCATCCACCTCGGCGGGCGTGGGCGGAAGGCCCGTGAGGTCCAGCGTCACACGGCGGATGAGCGTCTCGCGCGGAGCCTCGGGCGATTGAGCAAGCCCATCCTTCTCCAACCGCCCGAGGACAAAGCTGTCCACCGGACTTTGAACTTTGAACTTTGAACTTTGAACCTTCGGCACGGGCGGGCGGGCGGGCGGCGTGAAGGCCCAGTGCGTCGCGTGGCTCGCGCCGGAGTCAATCCAGCGGCGCACCGTCTCCATCTGCGCGGGCGTGAGCGTCTTCTTGGACTTGGGCGGCGGCATCACGTCGCCGGCGTCCTTGGTGACGAGCCGCTTGAAGAGCTCGCTCTGCGCGGCCTTGCCGGGGATGACGATGGGCTTCTGCGTTCGGAGCAGGCCATCTCGCGTGTCGAGACGGAGCTTGGCCTCGCGCGCCTGCTCGTCCGGGCCGTGGCAGTGGAAGCAGTTCTCGGAAAAGATGGGCAGCACCTCGCGGTTGAAATCCACGGCAGGCTTGGGCGCGGGCGCGGCGAGGGCAGGCGAAGCCACTGCGAGCGCGGCGAGCGCGAGCAGTCCTAGGCAGAAGTGGGCGGGGCGCGTCATGCAGGTATCTGACGCGAGTGTAGCCGCGGGGCTTGTGGGGAAAAGCGGGAAGTTGCCGGCGGAAGCGAGGAAAAATCCATTGACCCAAAAACGGGGCAGGAGGACTGTCCGACCGCCGCCACATGAGTCCCGTCAGTCACACCGCCATGAAACACACCGGCGTCCCAGTTGGTCCGAGCGCGCCTCGCCCGCTCCGAAGCTCTGGCTTCACCCTGATTGAACTGCTTGTCGTCATCGCCATCATCGCGATCCTTGCCGGAATGCTGCTGCCCGCGCTGGCGAAGGCGAAGGAGAAGAGCAAGGGCACGGCGTGCCTTAACAACCTCCGCCAAATCTCCCTGGGCTCGACGCTCTACTCAGACAGCAGTGATGACAAAATCGTCAAGCTCGTCACGCTCCCCACCAACCCCTTTGGCGCTTATATGCCCATGCCGCCCGGGACGCCCATCCGGTCGGGGACGGATGTGTGGTGGATGGACTACTTGCGGCCTTACTTTGGTGGCACGCTAAAGAGCTACCAGTGTCCGGGGTATGAGTTCCGCGACGCTGCCAATTCGACCACTACCAGGCCGCAGTCTTTCGGGATTGGGATGTCCTATGAAGAACTCGGTTCCTCCGATTGGGACTCCAGGGTCCATCGGACTCCCGAAATTTCCAAACCAACGGCCACGATTATTTACGCGGACTGCGCATTCCTGACAGCCGAACCTAACCCCGGCAATCAAACTGAACCCGATCCCGATCGTTGGGTGCCCAGTCCGACTGCCACTTCGACATCTTGGTATTTTCGGTCGCCTGGCAACATCGCAAGCGGAGTGGCAGGAGACCCCAGCACGCCCCGGCCAATCAACCGGCACAACAAGCGGGCAAACATGGGCATGGTCGGCGGCAATGTTGAAACGATGTTCAACAGCAAGGCAGGATGGTTGCTACCCCGTGGAAGCCCAGACGCGATGTGGGACAAGTGATGCCGAACATGAGGACTCTATTTCTACTTTGTTTGACCGCCGCGCTCATCCCCGGCTGCAAAAAGCGTCCCGCCACGGCCGCGCCAGCGGCAACTCAGCCAGCGCCAGCGAATCCGACGACGGACCTCCCCAACCTCACCATTGCAGTGCGCGCCTACGTAATGACCCAGGGAAAGCCGCCGACATCGCTGGAAGACTTGGTCAAGGCGGGCTGCATCCCACGCCTGCCGACTGCACCCGCCGGCAAGAAATACGCAATAGACGGGAAGAAGGCGGAAGCCGTGCTGGTCAACGAGTGACGCAGGCGGTCATGATTCTCAATCACGGCTCCGCTCACCAACTTATGAAACCAGCCAGAAGCAGCGTCAGCGGGCAATTCGCCTTCACCCTGATCGAACTGCTTGTCGTCATCGCCATCATCGCGATCCTTGCCGGGATGCTGCTGCCCGCGCTGGCGAAGGCGAAGGAGAAGAGCAAGGGCACGGCGTGCCTTAA
>JACRKB010000094.1 GCA_016235545.1 Verrucomicrobiota bacterium
CGGCGTGGCGGGCTTACAGCCCTCGGCACGGCCTGGCGGGGCCACCTGGGGCTGCGTTCACTACGTTCACTCCACCCCAGGCTGACGAATGACGGGCTTTCAGCCCTGCCGACCCGGGTTGCAAGAAACTGAGATGCGCCCCGCCGAAGGGCATTTTTCCCAAATGCAGGCACCGGCACTCTTCACCCAAAGGGTGAGAGGTCGTGGTTTCAAAAGTCTGTTCCTTTGCGCCCTTTGCGTGAGGTGCGACTGCGGAATCTAGGATCATCCGCGCCTCCAGCACGGACTTCACGCGCAGCCCATTCCACTCAATCCGAACGTCGAAGTCAGCGCTCCGAAGGAGCACAACAAACCAGCCCGGGCAAAGCCCCGGAGTTTTGCGATTGCGTCTCGAACCCTGATTTGCGCCCGGTGCTGACCTTGCTTGCGCGGAAGGCTAGTTACTTCGTTCCCTCCAGCTTGGACTTCATGAAGTCGGCCACGCCGCCGAGGATTTTGTCCAGGTCCATGCCGTGGAAGTAGTGGTCGGTGTCGTGCCACTCGACGCTGGAGCCGGCGCCGGCGGCCTTGTGCAGCGCCTCGGCAAAGGGCGGGAAGATGATGGTGTCCTGCCGCGCGTTCACGAACCGCAGCGGCCGCGGTGCGAAGGCGGCGACGTTGTGCGCGGGGTCGAGGGAGGGCGGCCCTTTCTTCCCCTCGCCGGGCGCGGGGGGCACGCCCAGGATGCCCACGAGGTTGCCGCCGCCGACGAGCGAGGCCATGGCCTTGATGCGCTCGTCGTGCGCCGCGTAGGTGATGCCGGTGATGGCTCCCCAACTGAAGCCGATGTAGCCGAATTGGCCCGGATCCACGTCGGCGCGCGTGGCGAGGTAGTCGAACGCCCGGCTGTAATCGCCGCAGTGCTGGCGGAACCATTTGTGGACGGAGGCGGGGTCGAGCATGGAGATCTTTTCCTGGCCGGGCAGGTTCTTGCGCTCGCCGCGTTGTGGAGCGTCGATGCCCAGCGCGATGACTCCCCGGGCTGCGAGCAGCCGGCAGGTCTTCACGATGTATTCGGCCTGCTTTTTGTCGCCGATGCCGTGCTGCACGAGAATGGCGGGGGGCGGCCCTTGAGATTTTTCGGCAGGTAGAGGTGGCCGGGGACGCGGTCGCCGGCGATGCCGTTGAACTCGACACGCAGGAGGGTGAAGGTCTCGCCGGGGTCGAGGGGTTTCTCCGTGGCGTCCAGCGGTGCGGCGTGGTCCACGCGGTAGGGACTCTCAGCGGCGCTGAGGGGTTGAAGGGCGAGCAGGAGCAGGGCGAGGGCGAGCAGTCGGCGAAGCATGGGCGTTGATGCCGCTTTCGAGGAATGACGTCAAGCTGCGGCGCGCATTGCGGGCGCGCATCCTCTGGCGTGGGGCGCATCTCAGTTTCTTGCAGCAGGGCTCTGGACAAGGTGGTTTCCACCAGCTGCGGAGCAGCGGCAGAAAGTAGCCCAGGGCGCAAGCCCTGGGGGTAGTTGCACGCAAACCGAGCCCCGGCGGGGCGGCAGACTTCGACAGATACAGCATTGGCGGCTGACTCTCTGCCGCCGCGCTGCGGCTCGCCCATGTCGGCCATCTACCCCACGGCTCACGCCGTGGGCTATTTTCTGTCGCAACTCCGTTGCTAGCCCGCGCTCCGAACTTTGCGCTGCAAGAAACTGAGATGCGCCATCACTTGCTGAACTCGGGATGAAACCACTCGGCAAATCCGGCTCGTCGTGACACCGTCCTCTCTCGTTCGCGCTTGCTCACGCCCATGCCAACGGCCACCGCCCAGCTCATCGCCACGCCGACGGAGACGTCCGTTCGCTCCGCCGCCATCCCCTGGCATCTCGCCATCGCGGTGTGCGGCGCGTGCTGCATTCCTCTCGGCGCGCTGTGGGACATCTCGTGGCACATGAGCATCGGGCGCGACACGTTCTGGACGCCGGCGCACATCGTCATTTACCTCGGCGGCGTGGTGCCGGGCTTGACGTGCGGCTGGCTGGCGCTGCGGGCGACGTTCTTCGGCGCGGAGGCCGAGCGCACGGCGACGGTGAGCTTCTGGGGTGCGCGCGCGCCGCTGGGCGCGTGGATTTCGATTTGGGGCTGCTTCGCGATGCTGACTTCCGCGCCGTTCGATGACTGGTGGCACAACACCTACGGCCTCGACGTGCAAATCCTCAGCCCGCCGCACGCGTTGCTGGCCATCGGGATGTTCAGCGTGGTGCTGGGCGTGCTGCTGCTGGTGTTGTCGTGGAAGAACAGCGTGGGCGAGGCGCAACGCGGGGCAGTCGCGAAGCTCTTCGTGTTCATGGTCGGCATCATGACGGCGACGAACTCCATCATCGTGATGGAATACAGCTTCCCGAACTCGCAACACGCGATGACGTTTTACCTCATCGTGTGCATGCACTACCCGGCACTTCTGGTGATGGCCGCGCGGGCCGGGAACTTGCGCTGGGGCGCGACCTGCGCCGCCGGTGTGTATATGGCGTTCTACGCGGTGCTGATTTGGATTCTGCCGCTCTTCGCCGCGCAGCCGATGCTCGCGCCCATCTACAATCCGGTCACGCACATGGTCCCGCCGCCGTTCCCCGTGTGGCTCGTGGTGCCGGCGGTGGTGATTGATTTGCTGGTGGGCTGGGCTAGGCGAAGCGATGTGCCGGCACGGTGGTGGCGCGACTGGGCGCTGGCGCTGGCACTGGGCGTGGTGTTCCTCGGCTTGGTGCTGCCGGTGCAATGGAATTTCTCCGCCTTCATGCTCAGTCCCGCGTCGGACAACTGGTTCTTCGCCGGCCACCGGCACTGGCCTTACTCCTCCAACATCGGCCCGTGGCTGAATGACTTTTGGCGACTGGACCGCGACCCGGTGACGGCGCGCGGCCTCGTCTTCGCGCTCGCGCTGGCCTGCGGCGCGTGCCGCGTGGGCCTGTGGTTCGGCAACTGGATGCTGAAGGTCCGGCGATGAAGGCGAGGGAGCGAACAGCGGTCAGCGGTCAGCGGTCAGCTTCGCGTCAGCGTTTGTTGCCCGTCGGAAGTTTTCCCTTTGTGCTCTTTGCGCCCTCTTGTGGCAAAAAATGTCTTCTCTCGGCGCTCCTTCTCCTGTGGCTCGCTCTGCCCGTCGCGGCGCACATCGGAAGCCCGAACGTCATCTTCGAGGGCAAGGCCGGGCCGCATCTGGTGCGCGTGGTCGTGCGACCTCCAGAAGTTGTGCCGGGGCTGGCTGAAATCTCCGTTCGCACGCTGGGGCCGGGCGTGACACGCGTCGCGGTGCTGCCGGTGCATTGGCGCGCGGGCAAAGGCGGTGCGCCGCCGCCGGATGTGGCCCAGCCCGTGCGCGGCGAGACGAACCTCTACTCGGCCACGCTCTGGCTCATGGCGCCGGGTGCTTACAGTGTCCACGTCAGCGTCGAAGGGCACGACGGCACGGGCGAGGTGATGGTGCCGGTCAACAACGTCGCGTTGGTGCGGAAGGAAATGGTGCCCGGCTTCGCGACGACGCTTGTCGTGCTCGGCGTCTTTCTCTTCATCGCGGCGGTGCGGCTCGTCGGCGCGGCGTGGGGCGAGTCGGTCTTGAAACCGGAGGAGGAAATCGCGCGACCCGTCCGGCTCCGCGCGACGCTGGCGATGATTGCCAGCACGCTGCTCTTCACTGGCATGGTCGTGGGCGGCAAGGCGTGGTGGGACTCGGTGGACCGCGACTTCCGCAACAACCGCCTCTATCGCCCGCTGCCGCTCGGCGCCACCGTGTTCGTGACGAACGGCCTGCCCATCCTGCGGCTGGAGGTGGACACGCGCGACGGCGGGCAACGCCACTGGACTCCGCTCGTGCCCGACCACGGCAAGCTCATGCACCTCTTCCTCATCCGCGACGAGGAGCCGGACACGTTCGCACACCTGCATCCCGCGCAACGCAACGCGACGACTTTTGAAACTGCGCTGCCACCGCTGCCGCCGGGCCGCTACTCGGTCATCGCGGACGTGACCCATGAAAGCGGCTTCACACAGACGCTCACGGCGAAGGCGGACTTGCCGGAGCCGCCCGCGAGCCTCGCGAACGTGCCGCGTCGCGCCGGTGCGTCCGACCCGTTCTGCGGCGTGCCCGTGCGCCGCGCGACTGGCGACGACTCTGCAACGGCGTTTGATGTGGACGACTCGTGGCACTTCGGCGACCCGCTGCCGGCGAGCGGGCCGGACTCGTGCCTCTTGCCCGGCGGCTACGAAATGCGGTGGGAACGGAGCGGAGCGTTGCAGACGAAGCACGAGGCACGGCTGAAGTTCAAGTTGCTCAAGCCCGGCGGCTCCCCTGCGTCGCTGGAGCCATACATCGGCATGGCCGGCCACGCGGCGGTGCGGCGTGCGGACGGCGGCGTGTTCGCGCATTTGCATCCGGTCGGCACCATCTCGATGGCGTCACAGGAAGCCTTCGCAAATCGCGAGGCGAGCCGTGAGAAGAAGTTATTCGCTGCCGCAACCACGCCTGCACCTCACGCCGGCGGCCTCACGGACTCCGTGTCGTTCCCTTACGAGTTTCCCAGCGCCGGTCGCTATCGGATCTGGGTGCAAGTGAAGAGCGATGGTCGCGTGCTCACCGCCGTCTTCGATGCCGAAGTGTCAGCGGCGAAATAGCGGCGTGGATGCGTCCGCCCGTTTATCCGGAACGATTTCTTTGGAACCACAAAGGCACAAAGGACACGAAGGCCAGCCAGAAAAAATGGCGGCTTTGCGAACGCAGGAATCGCGCACCAAACGGTGCGCCTGGATTTGTTGAGCAGCCACGCTTCCGCTCCTGTGCTTTGAGTCCTTCGTGCCTTTGTGGTTTAACCTAGATTCCGCAGTTGAACCTCACGCAAAGGGCGCAAAGGGCGCAAAGGAAAAAACTATTGAAACCGCGACCTCTCACCTGTTGGGTGAAGGCTGCCGGCACCTGCATTTGGAAAAATGCCATTCGGCGTTGCGTCCTTCGCGTCCTTTGCGTGAACCAACTGCGGTTTTTAGGTTTAAGCCATCTGCGTGGATTCGGTTCATGTGCGCTCGTTTCGGCTTGCCGCGAGGAAGTTTGGCCGTCAAACACCTCCACACTGCACATGAAAAAACTCGACCACTGGACGCTCACGTTGCTCGGCTTTGCTCTGCTCACGCTCAAGGCGCACTCGCAAGACATGCCCCTCTCCACGCTGCTCATCGAGGGCGAGGGCTGGAAGCTCGTCTCCGAGGGACACGCCTTCACCGACGCCCCATGCGCGGACAACAAGGGCAATTTCTACTTCAGCGACATGAGGAGCACTCCGCCAGCCATTTGGAAAGTCGCGCCGGACGGGACAAAGTCGAAGTTCCTTGAAGGCACGTCCTGCAGCGGGTTGAAGTGGGGGCCGGACGGACGGCTCTACGCGTGCGTGGGCAAGGACAAGCAGATCGTCGCGTTCAAGCTGCCCGAGGGAACAAAGTCCGTAATCGCCGAGGACGTGCAGCCGAATGACTTGGTGGTCACGCACAAGGGGCACATCTACTTCACCGAGACAGGCAAGAAGCAGATCACGTTCATCAACCCGCAGACGAAGGACAAGCTCGCCGTGGACGTGGGCATCACCGCCCCGAACGGCATAACGGTCTCGCCAGACCAGGGGACGCTCGCTGTGTCGGACGCGCGCGGGCAGCACGTGTGGGCGTTCCGCATCCAGCCCGACGGCACACTGGCGCACAAGGAGCCTTACATGACGATGCGCACCGAGGTGGACGTGAACGCGAAAAGCCCCGACGGTCGCTCGCCTGTTTACAAGACCGCCAGCAGCGGCGACGGCATGACCAGCGACGCGCAGGGCCGTTACTACGTGGCGAGCGCGGTGGGCGTGCAAGTGTTCGACCCCACGGGACGCATGAGCGGCGTGCTGCCCAAGCCGACGGGCAAGTTCATGACGAGCTGCGGCTTCGGCGGGCCGAACATGGACGTGCTCTACGTGACGTGCGCGGACCAGGTCTTCGCGCGCAAGACGAAGGCGAACGGAAACCTGTTTTTCCTCCCGCCGCCGAAGGACCAGCCGCCGGCAGCGAAGCAGAAGTAAGTCCGGCCTGCCCGCCAATGTCCGCCGCGCAACCGCCCATCCTGCATCTCATCGCCGGCTGCAACGGTGCGGGCAAGACCACCTTCGCCCGCGAGTTCTTGCCACGCGAGGCACGCTGTCTGAACTTCCTCAACGCGGACCTCATCGCCCAAGGCATCTCGCCTCTCAACAACGAGGCGGGAGCCATTCGCGCCGCCCGACTGCTGCTCGCCGAAGTGCGCGCACTGGTCCGTCGCAAGGAGACCTTCGCCTTGGAAAGCACCCTGAGCGGGCGCACTTACCTCCGTCGGTTGCGCGAAGCGAAGCGCCAGGGCTACCGCATTCACCTGCACTATCTCTGGCTGCCAACAGTGGCCCTGGCCATCGCGCGCGTTCGTGAACGAGTGAAGAAGGGCGGCCACAACGTGCCGGTCGCGGACATTCGCCGACGCTTCCACCGCAGCCAGAGGCACTTCATCGAGGACTACGCGCCGCTCGTCGATTTCTGGGCCGTGTGGGACAACCGCGGGCATCCGCCCGTGCCGCTCGTGAATTCGGAGACTTGTCCGCTCTCCGAACTGCCCGCTATGCTCGGCCTGATATGAAACAACCCAGCGAACAGTTCCAGCGGGAGTTTCTCGCGCCCGCCATGCGGGCCTTCCGCCGTGTCGCCAAAAAACTCCGCGAAGAAAACGCCCGGCTCGGCCTGCCGCTCGTCGTCGGCGTCGGCAACCGCGTGGTCTATGTGCCGGTGAAGCTGGCTCGCAAGCCAAGCCGGAAGAAATCTCTGTCCGCAGTTGTCTCCAAAGTTTCCAAGTCATGAAATCGCTCCTCACTCCCCTGCTCTGCCTCACGCTCGCCGCTCCGCTCTTTTCCGCCGAACCGAAGGCTCCTTCGCCCGATGACCAATACAAGAAGCTCACGCCGGACTCCGAGGAGCAGCCCGGCGTTCCGAAGGGCGTCATCACCGAGCACGAATGGAACGACAGCAAGATTTTTCCCGGCACGGTGCGGAAATATTCCATCTACGTGCCGAAGCAATACGACGGCAAGACACCCGCGTGCGTTTACGTCTCGCAGGACGGCGTGCTTTACAAGGCCCCAACCGTCTTCGACAACCTCATCCACAAAAAGGAAATGCCCGTCACCATCGGCATCTTCATCCGGCCCGGCACCAAGCCGCTCAAGCCCGGCGAAGTCGCGCCGAAGCGACCTGACGGCCGCCCTGCCCCGCCCTCCAATCGCAGCTTCGAATACGATAGCTTGGGCGACCAATACGCGCGCTTCCTGCTGGAGGAGATTCTCCCCGAAGTCGGCAAGAAGTTGAACCTCACGAAAGACCCCGCGCAGCGGTGCATCGCCGGCAGCAGCAGCGGTGGCATCTGCGCGTGGACAGTGTGCTGGGAACGACCGAACGAATTTCGCAAATGCTTCACCACCGTGGGCAGCTTCACCAACATTCGCGGCGGCAACGCGTATCCCGATCTGGTCCGCGCGGCGGCGAAGAAGCCCATCCGCATCTTCCAGCAGGACGGTTCCAACGACATCGTCAACCAATTCGGCTCGTGGCCCGAGGCGAACAAGGCGATGGCCGCCGTGCTGAAGGAAAAGGGCTACGACCACAAGTTCGTCTTCGGCGAGGGCGTCCACAGCGGCAACCACGGCACGCAGCTCTTCCCCGACGCGATGCGATGGATTTGGCGCGACTGGAAGAAATGAGCAACCTGCGCGTCCACTCACTGTTCTTGGTCGCCTTGCTGCTGGCCGGGCTGAACTGCCTTCTCCCCGCCGCAGAGCCGCGTCCGAACGTCATCGTCATCCTCGCCGACGACTTGGGCCACGGCGACCTCGGCTGTTACGGCCATCCCAAGTTCAAGACGCCGAACCTCGACCGCATGGCAGCTGAGGGCGCGCGGCTGACACAGTTCAACACGCCCGCGCCCTTCTGCGCGCCCACTCGCGCCTCGCTGTTGACGGGCCGCTACCCGTTCCGCTGCGGCATGACGGCGAACCCTGCGCCCGACGGCGGGCCAGTGGCGGACGCCGTCGCCCTGCCCGCTTCGGAAACCACCCTCGCACAACTCTTCAGGCAATCCGGCTACGCCACCGGCATGGTCGGCAAGTGGCACCTCGGCCACAAGCGCCCCGAGCAAATGCCCACAGGCCGCGGCTTCGACGAGTATCTTGGCATCCTTTACAGCAATGACATGAGGCCGGTGCAGCTCATGGACGGCACGAACGTCTTCGAGTATCCGCTCGCGCAGGCCACGCTCACGCGCCGTTACACCGAGCGCGCCGTGAACTTCATCGAGCGGAACAAGGCGAAGCCCTTCTTCCTCTACTTCGCCCAAGTCATGCCGCACAAGCCGCTGGCCACGACGGAGAAGTTTTACAAGCAGTCCGGCGCGGGCCTCTACGGCGACGTGATGGCCGACCTCGACACGAGTGTCGGCGAAGTGCTGGCGAAGGTGAAGGCGCTCGGCCTCGACGAGCGAACGCTGGTCCTGTTCAGCAGCGACAACGGCCCGTGGTTCGGCGGCAGCACGGGCGGCTTGCGCGGGATGAAGGGCAGCTCCTACGAAGGCGGCTATCGCGTGCCGTGCATCGCGCGCTGGCCAGGCAAAATTCCCGCCGGCCATGTGAGCCACGCGCCCGCCGTGATGATGGACCTCTTCGCCACCGCGCTGAAGGCCGCGAACATCGCGCCGCCTGCGGAGCGGGTGATTGACGGACGCGACATCCTGCCGCTCTTCACCTCCGCCGCGCCCAGCCCGCACGCCGCCATCTTCGGCCACCAAGGACCGGTGCTCGCCAGCGTCCGCGACGCCCGCTGGAAGCTGCACGTCCGCGCCCCGCGCGACGGCATGGCAAGTCTGCACCGGCCCGGCGAGCGGTGGATTGACCCGCGCGGCCCCGATGGCGTGACCATCCTTGCGCCCTACGAGCAGTATCAGCCCAGCGACCATCCCGGCCTGCGCACCGGCGACGCCTCGCAGCCCATGCAGCTCTTCGACCTCCAGACCGACCCCGGCGAGCAGAAGGACGTCGCCGCCCTGCACCCCGAAATCGTCGCCCGCCTCAAGCAGCTCTACGACAAAACCAACCGGCTCGTCCCCGCCCCGCCGGAACCCGCCCCAAAGGCCAAGCAGACGAAGTGAACTCGAAGTTGGAAGCCGAGCATTCGGGCGCGGGCCGCGCATCTGGCTGCTGCTGCGCCGCTGCGCGGGGTGTGTTCGACCAGATGAGGAAAAATGCGCTGGAATAGCCGCCGTGCTGTGCCTTAGCCTCGCGCCGTTGAAAGCCTCTCTGCCCCACGCATGAACGACTTGGAGTTCAAGGTTCTGTTCATTGATGACGACCTGAACATGCAGGAGACGGTCGTGAGCTGCCTGCTGGAGAACAAGGTGCGCGTGGCCTCCGCCTTTGATGGCGCAAGCGGCCTCGCGCTGGCGAAAGATCAGCGGTTCGACCTCGTGCTGCTCGACCTCGGCCTGCCGGACATGGAGGGTTTCGCCGTGCTCAAGCAGCTCAAGGAGCACCCCGACATCCAGCCCGCGCCGGTGATTTTGCTCACGGGCCGCAGCAGCACGGCGGAAAAGGTGCAGGCGTTCCGCCAAGGCGCGGTGGACTACGTCACGAAGCCATTCGACATCGCCGAGCTGCGCGCACGGGTCAACTCAACGCTGGCCACAAACCGCCTGCAACGAGAGCTCACGCGAGCAAACAGGGAGCTGGACACCGCACGCGCCGCCGCAGAGGGCGCGGCCCGCGCGAAGTCGGAATTCCTGGCGAACATGAGCCACGAGATCCGCACGCCGATGAACGGAGTCATCGCGATGACGGGCCTGCTGCTCGACACCAATCTCACACCGGAGCAGCGCGAGTTCACCGAGACCATCCGCACCTCCGGCAACGCGCTGCTGGCCATCATCAACGACATCCTCGACTTCTCGAAGATTGAGGCCGGCAAGCTCACTTTGGAGGAGCAGCCGTTCAACCTCCGCGAGTGCATAGAGGACGCGCTGGACCTGCTCGCCGCCAACGCCGCGCAAAAGGGGCTGGACCTTGTCAGCCATCTGGATGACGACGTGCCCGAGATGGTCGTGGGCGATGTCACGCGTGCACGGCAGGTGCTCGTCAACCTCATCGGCAACGCGGTGAAGTTCACGCACAAGGGCGAGGTGGCCGTCCACGTCAAGCACGCCAAAGGCGAGGACGACGCGCCGGCTCCGGCAGTGAGTTTGGGCCTGCCGGTCCTGCTGCAATTCTCCGTGCGCGACACCGGCATCGGCATCCCGGAGGACAAGCTGGACCATCTCTTCAAGTCGTTCAGCCAGGTGGACACCTCGACCACGCGCCACTACGGCGGCACGGGCCTGGGCCTGGCCATCAGCAAGAATCTCGCGCAGCTCATGGGCGGCACGATGTGGGTGAGCAGCACGGCGGGCTGCGGGTCCACGTTCCACTTCACCCTCTCGGTGCAGCCCGCCCAGGAGCGCACGACGGAGACGCCCCCGGAATTGCGGGGCGTGACGGCGCTGCTCGTGGACAGGAACGCGACGCAGCGGCATTCCCTCGCAACCCAGTTCGCGCGCTGGGGTATGACGGTGAAGGAAGCCAGCAGCGCCGCCGAGGCGCTGAAATGGATTCAAGGCGGCGGACGCTTTCAACTCGCAGTGATGGATCGGAATCTGCCGGAGATGAACGGCTTGGCGCTGGGCAAGGAAATCCGCAAGGCCGTCGGCATGGAAAGAGTTCCCCTGGTGCTGCTGGCCTCGCTGGCCGACCGCAAGGACGAGCTGGAGGCGACGGGCGGCATCTTCGCAGCGTGCCTCTCCAAACCGGTCAAACATGGCCCACTCCGCGACGCGCTCATCAGGGCCATCACCGGAGCGCCAGCGGAATCGAGGGCTGCCGCCAAGCCGGCTGAAGGCACGCTGGCCGACCGCCACCCGCTGCGCTTCCTGCTGGCCGAGGACAACGCCGTGAACCAAAAGGTCGCTCTGCGGCTGCTCCAGCAATTTGGCTACCTCGCCGACGTGGCGCACAACGGATCCGAGGCCGTCTCCGCCGTGTCCACGCGCCCTTACGACGTGATCTTGATGGACGTGCAGATGCCGGAGATGGACGGCCTGCAAGCCACGCGCCGCATCCGCGAGTTCGAGCAGGCACCCGGCAACGCACGCCTTCAAAAGCACATCATCATCGCCATGACCGCCAACGCGATGGTCGGCGACCGGGAGCGCTGCATGGCCGCCGGGATGGACGACTACTTGCCCAAGCCCGTCCGGCCCGACGCGCTTCGGGGGATGATTGAAAAATGGGGCAAAACTTTGCACCGCACCGCGGCGCCCGCGCCCAGTGGAACAACTTCCATCATCCGCAAGCCAAAAACAGTCTTGCCCACCCCATCACCCACCATGACAACCCCAGCCAGCACCCCGCCGCCCGACGAGACACCGCCCGTGGACATCACCAGACTCACCGACCTGGCCGGCGGCGAAGACGGGCTGGGTGAACTGGTGGACCTCTATCTTAGCCAGACCGCCGGGCAGATAGAAATCCTCCGCACCGCCATCGCCGAAGGGAAGGCGTCCGAAGTCCGTCGCGTCGCGCACAGCGCCGCCGGGGCAAACGCCACCTGCGGCATGGACGGCACAGTGCCCGCGTTGCGCGCGCTGGAGCGCATGGGGGATGCCGGCCAGCTCGACGGGGCCGCAGCCGAGCTGGAAGTCATCATCCGTGAGTTTGCGCGCATCAAGGCGTATTTGGAAAAGCAGTTGAAACGCTGAAGCCAGCACCCGCGCCGCCGCATGAGAAAACTGCTCATCATCGAAGACGACCGCATCATCGGGAGCATCTACTCGAAGAAGTTCGCAGTCGAAGGCTTCAACGTCGAAGTCGCGGAAGACGGGCAGACCGGGCTGGAGCGCATCTCCGCCTTCCGCCCCGACATCGTCCTGCTGGACCTGATGCTGCCCAAGCTCAACGGGCTGGACATCCTTGCCCGCGTCCGAGCGATGCCCGAGTTCCAGCGCCTGCCCATCATCGTCTTCTCAAACGCCTACATGACCAGCGTCATTGACGCGGCTTGGAAGGCCGGCGCGACCACGGTGCTGACCAAATCCAACACCAGTCCGAAGAAGCTCACCGAGACCATCCACGAGCTGCTCGCCCAGGCGGACAGCGCTCCGGCGGCCGCGCCCGCCCCCGCCCCGGCCCCCGCCCCCGCAGCCCCCGCCCAAAGCGACGAAGACGCGTTTCAAGCGGACCAACGCCGGCAATTCCTCGCCAGCGTGCCGCAGTTCAGCCAGGCCATCCGCGACCTGCACCAGACTTTCCTCAAGACCGAGGAACGCACCGCCAAGATTGCCGCCGTCGGCGAGCTTTACCGCCACATCCATGCCCTGACCGGCGGCGCGGGGCTGGTGGGCGCGGATGTCATCGCCCGCATCTCCGCCGCCTACGAGGCGCTGCTCAAGGAGATGCACGACAAGCCCGGCACCATCAACATCTCCACGACGCGCACCTCCACCCAGACGCTTTTTTTCATCTCGGCTCTGCTGGAGAAGGCCGCGACCCTGCCGCGCCTCACCAGCTTCGACCCCATCGTGCTCGCCGTGGACGACGAGGAAATCTCCCGCCGCGCGGTGATGCTCTCCATCGAAAAGGCCGGCGTGCGCGGCATCGCGTGTGAGAACGGGGGAACCGCTTTTCAAAAGGCGCGGGAGGCGCGCTTCGACCTCATCGTGCTGGACGTGGACATGCCCGGGATGAACGGCTACGAGCTGTGCACGAAACTGCGCGCCCTGCCCAACTACAAGGACACGCCCGTCATCTTCGTCACCAGCCTGAGCGACTTCCAAAGCCGCGCCCGCTCCACGCTCAGCGGCGCAAACGACCTCATCGCCAAGCCTTTCGTCTTTGTGGAGCTCAGCGTGAAAGCCTTGAGCTACCTGCTCAAAGCCCAGCTGGCCCTCCAACGCGCCCTTTGACACCGGCGCGCGACGGGATGCAGGAGCAGGAGCAGAATTAAGCCGAATCCAAGCAGTTGGGGACGCGGTCCCTTTGACGCAGAGACCCAGAGGACGCGGAGGAACGCAGAGTTTGAGGCTGGCAGCTTGATTCCACCATTTGGTGTCCCTCGCCGGTGGCTTCTCAGCGCAACTCTGCGTTGCTGCGTTGAAGCCATGCCTTCGGATTTCGGATGCCTCGTTCCGCTTAGTCCTGCCCGCTTCCGTTCTTCCGCCACTTTGACTTCCCGCCCCTCGCTCGCTAGCGTCCGCGCATGGACAGCCTGCACGCGCCGTGGCGCATCCGTTACATCCTCGGGCCGAAACAGAATGACGCCGACGGGCGCTCGCTCTTTGCCGCCATCGGCCAGTCCAATGACGACGTGGCAAACCACGTCATCGCCCGCGGCAAGGTCTCCTACGCCGTGCTCAACAGCTACCCCTACAGCGCCGGCCACACGCTCATCTGCCCTTACCGCCAGGTGGCCGACCTGCCGGAACTCACCGAGGCGGAGACATTGGAAATGCAAAACCTCCTTTGCCGCGTGCAGGCCGCCATCCGCCAAGTCATGCGGCCCGAGGGCTTCAACATCGGCCTGAACCTCGGCAAAGTCGCCGGAGCCGGAATCGTCCAACACCTCCACTGGCACATCGTCCCGCGCTGGACCGGGGACACAAACTTCATGCCCATCACCGGCAGCACAGCCGTCCTGCCCGAGGCGCTCAATGAAACCGCAGCCAGCCTCCGGGCCGCGCTCGTTGAAATCCACTGACCGCATGGCCTCCGAAACTCTCCACTTCGAAAACGCCCGCTTCGCCCAGCAGCTTTTCCACAACGACCCGCGCAACCTCAAGTCGCTCGAAACGCAGCTTGGCGTCAAAGCCACCTCGCGCGACGCGTGGATCAAGCTCGAAGGCGAGACCGATCCCGTCGGGCGGGCAGGCCACCTGTTCCGCCAGCTCGAAGCCTCATTGAAAATGGGAGCGGCCATCAGCCAGCGCGACTTCACTTCCGCGCTGGAGATAGTGAGGCACGAGGGAGTCGCCGCACTCCAGAGCCTGCACTCCGAACGCATCCAAACCTCGCAGCGCAAGAGCGCCGTCCTGCCCAAGACCACCGGCCAGAAGAAATACGTCGAGGCCATCCGCACCCACGACGTGACGCTGGGCGTCGGTCCTGCCGGCACTGGCAAGACCTACCTCGCAATGGCCATGGCCGTCTCCGCGCTCCACGAGGGCACCGTCTCGCGCATCATCCTCACCCGACCGGCAGTCGAGGCCGGCGAGGCGCTCGGCTTCCTGCCCGGTGACCTCCACGAGAAGCTCACGCCCTACCTGCGCCCGCTCTACGACGCGCTCCACGACATGCTGCCCGGCGAGGAAATCGAGAAGCACATGGAGCGCGGCGTCATCGAGGTCGCCCCGCTGGCATACATGAGGGGGCGCACGCTGAACCACGCCTTCATCGTCCTGGACGAGGCGCAGAACACGACTCCCGAGCAGATGCTCATGTTCCTCACGCGCCTCGGTTTCAACTCGAAGGCCGTCGTCACAGGCGACCCCACGCAGACCGACCTCCCCGGCCACAAAACCTCCGGCCTGCGCGAGGCGGTGAAGGTCCTCAATGGCGTCGAGGGCATCGCCACCATCGAGTTCACCAAGCGCGACATCGTGCGCCACCCGCTCGTGCAGCGGATCATCGTGGCCTATGAGGAGCATCGCGGGAAGGCGATGAAGGGGTGAAAGACAAGGGCGGGAAAGTGTTCAGTGTTCAGTGTTCAGTGCGGTCTGACGCGTGTGAGCTGGCGTCTGAAACGGAACACGCAGCACGCAGCACGCTGACCTTCCGCAACCGCCAGCGCGACCGGCCTCTCAATCTCCCCTTTCTCCGCCGCATCCTCCGCCACGTCCTCGCCGAGCAGCTCCCGGCGGACAGCCACGAACTCTGCTTCCACTTCGTCAGCGCCGAGGAGATGGCCCGCGTGAACTGGCAGTTCCTCCAGCACGAAGGCTCCACCGACGTCATCACGTTCGATTATGGCGAGCGGTCAGCAGTCGGCGGCCAGCGGTCAGCGCGACTGAGTGGCGAGGCGTTCATCTGCGTCTCCGACGCCGCGAGGCAGTCGCGCGAATTCAAGACGAGCTGGCAGAGCGAGGTCGTGCGCTACGCTGTCCACGCGCTGCTGCACCTGCGCGGCCACGACGACTTGCAGCCCGCGAAGCGCCGCGTGATGAAGCGCGAGGAGAACCGCATGATGCGCCAACTTGCGCGGCGCTTTGACTTCGCCAAGTTGGAGTGAGAGTTCCCCGACGAATCCTGACAATGATCGCGAAGCAAACCGAATTGCACCGCAGAGGCGGGACAGTCGCAGAGGAAGCTGCCTCATCGCGTTCCGCACTTCCTGTTCTCGCTGCGGCTGCCCCGCTTCTGCGGTGTGTTCTTCGCGCTCCCATTCACGTCAATTCGCGTGATTCGCGGGCAGCAATCTTGAACTCAAAACTCTGAACTCGGAACTTTCAAGCGGCCTCATCCTGCGCACCCGTCCGCTGACGGAGACGAGCCTCATTGTCCAATGGCTCACGCCGGACCTGGGCCGAGTGGCGACTGTGGCCAAGGGCGCGCGCCGTCCAAACTCACCCTTTCGCGGCAAGCTCGACCTCTTCTACGAGGCGGACTTCAGCTTCGCCCGCAGCCGTCGCAGCGAGCTGCACACGCTCCGAGAAGTCAGCCTGCGCCAGACGCACCCGCGCTTCCGCGAGGACTTCCATGCGCTCCAGCAAGCCGCCTATTGCACCGCGCTCCTGGAGCAGGCCACCGAGACGGAGACGCCGATCCCGACGCTCCACGCACTGTTCAAGTCACTGCTCGCCGAGATCGCGCGCGGCGCGTGCGGACCGCGCACTGTGCTGGCGTTCGAGGCCAAATTACTCGTGGAGCTGGGGCAGCAGCCGGACATGGACGAAGTGAAGTTGAGTCCCGGCAGCCGGCAGATTTACGCGCGCCTGGAGACGGCGGACTGGGCTGCGCTCGCGCTGCTCAAGCTGAGTTCCGGGCAGGAGACGGAGCTGCGGCAGTTCCTCCACGGCTTCCTCATTTTCCATCTCGGACGGATTCCAAAAGGCCGGGGCGAGGCGCTCGAAGGCGAGGCGGGACGCGCCGACCCGCCTCAAGCGGCCACGCCAGCGCGGTCGCCCATGCGCGCGTAGAGTTCACGACGCTCGCGGGTGTGCTCGACGAGATCAGCGTCCAGCTTCACCCGACCCGGCTCGAAAAGCGTGATGGTGGAGGAGCCGCCGAATTTGAAGTAGCCCTTCTCCGCGCCCTTCTCCACGCGGCTGTTCGGCTTGAATGTGTATTCGAAGCTGCCCACGCACGTCGCGCCGACCTCCAGCATCAGCACCGTGCCGAACTCCGGCGACTCGATGCGCGTGATCGCGCGCTTGTTCTCCGTGAAGATGCGGATGTTGCGCCGCAGCGCGATGGGGCTGACGGAGTAAAGCCAGCCGTTGAGCACGCGCGGCTCCGTGGCGAGGCCGCCGACGGGAAAATGGTAGCGGTGATAGTCCACCGGGCAGAGGCGCGAGAGCACCATCGAGCCACGATGGAACTGCTCGGCCAGCTCGCGGTCATGGAGGAGTTCGCCGAGGCTGAAGACCTCGCCCTTCACGAAGATGCCTTCCGCCTGCGACACATCGGAGAAGCCGAGATGCCGTCCGTCCGCCGGGAACACCGCCGTCCGCGCATCGCCGGCGATGGGCCGCGCGCCGGGCTTGAGCTTGCGATAGAAGAACTCGTTGAAAGTGCGGAACGACTCCGGCGCGTCGGCGAACTCGCCCGTGTCCACGTGGAAGCTCTGGATGAAGGGCGCGACCTTCGCGCGGCTGGCGGGGCGGTCCATGCGCCAGCCATACCAGCGCGAGAAGAACGAACGCTTCGCGACCGCATGCAACGCGAGCAGCCCGAAGGGGTTCGTGTAAGTCCAGCGCACGAAACCCTCGCCATAAACCGACTCCGTCTCCACACGCTGCGTGTGGCGGTTGAAGTATTGGATGGCGTCAGGGTGCATGGAGATTGGTGCGCGGTCAGCTCGCCATTGCCGCGCTCATGCGGGCCAGCACGCGGTCTTTGCCGAGGACTTCGAGCAGGTGGTAAAGACTCGGACCGCTGGGCTTGCCGGTGCAGGCGATGCGCGCGGGATGCACGAGCACGCCGTTCTTCACGCCGAGGGTCTTGGCGGTTTCTTTCAAGGTGGCTTCGAGGTTTGAAGCGGTGAACTCGGCGAGGCCGGCGTAGGCGTCGCGGAGTTTCTGCAAGCGTTCGCGGGCCTCCGGGGTCAGCGCGGCCTTCGCGTCGGCGTCGAGTTCCAGCTTGTCCGTGAAGTAGAAGCCGCCGTAGCCGGGCAGCTCGGTGAGGATGCGGAGCTTGCCCATGCAGGTGTCCAGCGCGGCCTTCACGTAGGCGGTGGGGAACTGGTTCGTGTCCACGCCGGCGCGCGCGAGGGTGTGGACGGACAGCTCGTAGAAGCGGTCGGGGGCCATTGCGCGGAGGTATTCGCCGTTCATCCACTTGAGCTTCTCGTGGTCGAAGCGGGCGTTGTGCCGGAGGATTTGCGGAAGGTCGAAGTTGGCGATGAGTTCCTTCACCGGGATGACCTCGCGCCCGTCCTTGGGTGACCAGCCCAGCAGGCAGAGGTAGTTCAGCACGGCCTCGGGCGCGTAGCCGTTCTCCGTGTAGTAGGTGAGGGCCGCGCCGTCGTCGCGCTTGGACATCTTGGAGCCGTCGGCATTGAGGATGAGCGGGATGTGCGCGTATTTCGGAGGCTCGACGCCGAACGCCTGAAAGAGAGCGACGTGTTTGGACGTGTTGCTCAAATGGTCCTCGCCGCGAATGACGTGCGTGATGCCCATCTCCAGGTCGTCCACGACGTTGACGAAGTGGAACACCGGCGAGCCGTCCGAGCGCATGATGACGAAGTCCGGGTCCGCCTCCTCGCGGTCGGTGAGAGCGCGCGTCACGTCGCCGACAACGAGGTCGCGGATGAGCACAGGCTCGCGGGTCATGCGAAAGCGCACCGCGCCGTCCTTCTCGTAGGCCAGGCCGCGTGAGAGCAACGCCTCGACGCGGCGCGTGTAGTTCTCCTTGCGCTGCGATTGGAAGTAAGGCCCGCGGTC
>JACRKB010000012.1 GCA_016235545.1 Verrucomicrobiota bacterium
AGTCCTGCCACGCGGACCAATCTTTGTTGCGGCGGTCTGTGACCGCCGTGGCGTTTGGTTCGGCGGTCACAGACCGCCGCTACAATTTTGGAATGTCAACCGGTCAAGCGAGCCGGGCCTGTTTGCTAAACAGTGCGCTCCCCGCAAGGGGAGTGTGGTGCGAGTCCACGGCATTCCGCCAGTCTTGGCAGACGGCCACCATGCGCGCGTAGCTCAAAGAGAGCCGGCGGCTTTATACCCCGCATCGCACTAGATGAGTGCCGGGATCCGGAGCGTTACCGGACGCGCGCACCATTTCTGTCCCCATAGCTCAACGCACAGAGCGGGCGCGTCTTAAGCGCCAGGTTGCCGGTGAGAGTCCGGCTGGGGACACCATTTCGCTGGTGTGGTTCAACAGCAGAATGCGGCTTTGCCAAGGCCGAGACGACGGTGCGACTCCGTTCACCCGCTCCACTTGTCCCTGTGGTGTAGTCCAGCCAACACGCCTGCCTCTCAAGCAGGAGATCACCGGAGCGAAGCCGGTCAGGCATGCCAACTTCACGCCTCCAAAGCATTGTCAGCGATGCGCTCGTTCGGTAAGCGAGTCAGCCCGGTGCAACTCCGGGTGGGGGCTCCAATCTCGCAGTCGAGCCAGCGCTCAAGCGGGTTTCATAAGCCCGCTGCGTCCGGGGCGGCACCGGAGACTGCGACCATCATGCCTCCATGCAGCAGCCTGCGGATTTCTTTTGTAAGGTAATCCTGCCGGGGCAGCACCGGCTGGAGGCTCCTTCCATTTTAGCTCGCGTAGCCCAACGCAGAGGCGCGACGTCGAGAGCGTCGCCAGTGTCAGTGCAAGTCTGACCGCGAGCACCAGTTTGGGAAAAGTATGAAGGATGAGGTGTGAAGGATGAACAGCGGCACACGGCTGGCGTGAGCTTCATCCCTCATTCCTCATCATTCATCCCTTTCCCCTCGCGGAGTCGAAGCCACAGCAGACCGGCATCCGGTTTTTACCCGGACATGGTGAGGTTGCAACTACCTCCGGCTCCACCAATTCACTGCCTCGTGGTGTAACAGCAGCATACCGGGTTTTGACCCCGACGGTCTTGGTGCGAATCCAAGCGAGGCAGCCAGTGTTTGCAAGTCGAGCTTCGACCGCCCGGTGGTGAAATAGCATCACGTCTGGCCTACACCCAGAAGTCGAGGGGGCAGAACCTTCCCGGGCGACCACTTTCCATTGCCTCGTGGCGTAATCAGGAGCGTGCCGGTCTCTGACACCGGAGGACTCGGAGCAAAACCGAGCGAGGCAGCCACCTTTTTCCATTTCAACAAAGAGCAAACACCGACCACAACTTTATGAACGACATCCTGAACAAGTCGCTCGTGCTGGTGCTCAACCGCAACTGGCAGGCGATCAACATCCGCACGCCCGCCGATGCGTTCTGCCAGATGGCCACGAACGTCGCCACTGCGCTCGACATCGAGGGCGACGAGCACATCCGCCCGGTCCAGTGGGGCGAGTGGATCACGCTGCCGGTTCGTCCCCAGGACTACGCCGTGCAGACGGTGCGCGGTGCGATCCGTGTCCCGACGGTCATCGTGGCGGTGAACTTCGCCAAGGTGCCCAAGAAGCGCCCGCGCCTCTGTGCCAAGAGCATCCGCGAGCGCGATGGCAACCGCTGCCAATACACCGGCCGCTCCCTCCACCCCGACGAGGGCAGCCTCGACCACGTCCTGCCCCGCTCGCGCGGTGGCGCGGACTCGTGGGAGAACTTGGTCTGGGCCGCGAAGGACGTGAACCAGCGCAAGGCCGACCGCCTCCCCCACGAGGCTGGCCTCAAGCTGCTCGCCGTCCCGCGTGCGCCGAAGGAGCTGCCGGCGACGGAGCTGATCCGCAACGCCCACGGCGTCGCGGAATGGAACCTGTTCCTGAAGGCAAACTGAAATCGGGAGATCGGGCGTCCCCGCTCGCTCTCCCAATTCAAACTGATCAGACTGGAGCAAAGTTATGGGTGCCACCCGCGATGACTTCATCAAATACCCGCGCACGCCGCATCTCTTCGGCTCGAAGGGCACGGACGATGACCGGCATCTGGGCCGGAAGGAATCCGCCGTGTTCATCGCCGATCCCTCGCTGATCGTGGAGGAGAAGATTGACGGCACCAACGTCGGCATCCACTTCACCTCGCGCGGCCGCATGCTGCTGCAATGCCGCGGCCACGAGATCACCGAGGGCATGCACCCGCAGTATGACCTGTTCAAGCAGAGGACCTCTGTGAAGCGCCCCGTGCTGGAGGCGATGCTCGGCAGCCGGTTCATCCTCTACGGAGAATGGCTCTACGCGAAGCACTCCGTCCACTATCGCGCCCTGCCGCACTACTTCTTCGAGTTCGACCTCTACGACAAGGATGCGGCGCAATTCCTCGACCTCGCCACGCGCCTGCAAATGCTCGACGGCACCGGCCTGCACACCGTGCCCGTGCTCCATCGCGGCCCCGCCACGGCGGAAGAACTGTGCGCGCTCATCGGACGGTCCGCCTTCGACAGCGCGTTCGACAATCCGCTCACCGGCAGGACGGACCACCTGATGGAAGGCCTCTACGTGCGCACCGAAGCCGTTGGTCGCGTCACCGGTCGCGCGAAGCTGGTGCGGCCGGAATTCGTGGAGAAGGTGAAGCAAAGCGAGCACTGGCAGCATCAGGCGATGGTGACGAACGGGCTCGCGGAAAGGGCGGACATCTGGGGCTGATGAAGCGCCCCGACTCATGGGATGAATGCATGGTCCGACATCACCCGCGCCACCAACGCGCAGATCCTCGCTTGGGCGGAAGGCCAGCCGTGGGTGCGCGCGATGGCGGTCTGCCAGCAGGACGCGCAGTGGCACGCCGAAGGCGACGTGTGGACGCACACGCGCATGGTTTGCGCCGAACTGGAGCGCCTCACTGACTGGCTAGCGTTTGACCGCGCCGCGCAGTTGCAGCTCCTCTTCACCGCGCTGTTCCACGATTCCGGCAAGCCCGCCACCACCGTGCTTGATCCCGACACGGGTCGGACGCGCTCACCCAAACACGCGCTCGTCGGCACCGAGATCGCGCGGCGCGTGTTGCGCGAGCTGGGGTGCGACCTTGCCACGCGCGAGGCCATCGCCATGCTCGTGCGCTTCCATGGTCGTCCGCCGTTCCTGCTGGAGAAAGACCCGCCGGAGCGCGAGGTCATCTCGCTTTCGTGGCAGGTGAGCAACCGGCTGCTTTACCTCTTTGCCCTCGCGGACACTCGGGGGCGCCTCACCAAGGAAATGACCCGCCCAGAAGAGAACCTGCATCTCTGGAAGCTGGTCGCCGAGGAGCGGGACTGCTTTGTCCAGCCCTACGCCTTCGCCAACGATCACGCGCGGTTTCTCTTCTACCGCGACCAGCTCAACAGCCTGCACTACACGCCGCGTGAGGATTACCGCTGCACCGTCACGCTCATGTCCGGCCTGCCCGGCGCGGGCAAGGACACCTGGTTGGCGCGCTACCGCGCCGCCCTGCCGGTCGTGTCCCTCGATGTAATTCGCGGCGAAATCGATCTGGACGCGACGGGCAATCAGGGCACCGTCATCCAGGCAGCGCGCGAACAGTGTCGCGAACATCTCCGCGCCGGCCGCGATTTCGCCTTCAGCGCCACCAACATCACCCGCCTGACGCGTGGCCGCTGGATTGATCTGTTCGCCGACTACGGTGCGCGCATTGAGATCGTCTATGTGGAGCCGCCCCTGCGCGTCCTCAAGGCCCAGAACCAGCGCCGGCCCAGCCCGGTGCCGGAAGGAGTGATTGACCGACTCCTCGAAAAACTGGAGCCGCCGACCATCACGGAATGCCACCGCCTCATCACCGTCGAGTCACCAAAGCCATGACCATTGACCTTCGCCTCCACCGCATTGTCGCCGCGCAGCCGTATCCGCTGCTGTTCGCCACCATCAGCGGCGCGCACCTTTACGGCTTTCCCTCGCCGGACTCGGACTTTGATTTGCGCGGGGCGCATGTGCTGCCGCTTCCCGGGGTCATTGGCTTGGACGTTCGCGACGAGACGGTGGAGGACGCGCGCGTCATTGAAGGGCTGGAGATGGACATTGTGAGCCATGACGTGTGCAAGTTTCTCGGACTGCTGCTCAAGAAGAACGGTTACGTGCTGGAGCAGTTGTATTCGCCGCTCGTTGTCCACACGACGCCGGAGCACGCGGAGTTGAAGGCCATCGCGCAGGGCTGCATCACGAAGCACCACTCCCACCACTACTTCGGCTTCGCGGAGACGCAGTGGAAGCTGTTCGACAAGGAACGTCCGCGCCGGGTGAAGCCGCTGCTCTACGTGTATCGCGTCCTGCTCACCGGCATCCACCTGATGCGCACCAGCGAGGTGGAGGCGAACATGGTCACGCTGAACGAGGAGTTCCGGCTTCCCTACCTCGCCGAGCTTGTGGCGCGCAAGCTGGCCGGGCCTGAGAAGTCGAAGCTGGAGGATGCGGAAACCGCCTTCCACGAGTCTGAATACCAGCGGCTGCGCGGGTTGATTGGCTAGTTACAAACTCCATTGTCTCTCTACAACAAAAACCCACTTCAGCATGGGCGGCTCACTCCACTGTGACGCTCTTGGCGAGGTTGCGGGGCTTGTCCACGTCGCATCCGCGCGCGACGGCGATGTGGTAGCTCAGGAGTTGGAGCGGGATGACGGCGAGCAGCGGGTGCAGCGGCTCCCATGTCGCGGGCAGGTAGATGACGTCCTCGACTTTTTCCTTGATGCGTTCGTTGCCCTCGGTGGCAAGGGCGATGATGGGGCCTTTGCGCGCTTTGATTTCTTCGAGGTTGCTGAAGGTCTTTTCGTAGAGCGCGTCGGTGGGTGCGAGGATGACGGTGGGCGTCTTCTCGTCGATCATCGCGATCGGGCCGTGCTTCATCTCGGCGGCGGGGTAGCCTTCCGCGTGGATGTAGGAAATCTCCTTGAGCTTGAGCGCGCCTTCGAGGGCCACAGGGAAGTTGTATTGGCGGCCAAGGAAGAAGAAGTCCTCGGCGTGGGCATACTTGAGGGCGATGCGCTTGATCTCCTCGTTCTGGTCGAGGATGCGCTGAATCTGGTCGGGGATGGCTTCGAGGGCCTTGATGATCTGGCTGCCTCGGCGGTTGGAGAGCATGCGGATGCGGCCCATCATCACGGCGAACATGGTGAGCACGCTGACCTGGCTGACGAAGGCCTTCGTGGAGGCGACACCGATCTCCGGGCCGGCATGGAGGTAGATGCCGCCGTCGGCTTCGCGGGCGATGGTGGAGCCGACGACGTTGCAGATGGAGAGGACCTTGTGGCCGCGCCGGCGGGACTCGCGCAGGCCGGCGAGTGTGTCTGCGGTTTCGCCGGTCTGGGTGATGACGAGGCAGAGTGTGTTCTTCTCGATGGGGGCGTTGCGGTAGCGGAACTCGGAGGCGTATTCCACCTCGACCGGAATGTGCGCGAACTCTTCGATGAGATATTCGCCGACGAGCGCGGCGTGCCAGCTTGTGCCGCAGGCGGTGATGACGACCTGGTCCACGGCGCGCAATTCGGCGGTGGTCATGTTCAGCCCGCCGAACTTGGCGGTGCCGTCCTCGGCGTCGAGCCGTCCGCGGATGGCGTTCTGCACCGTCTTGGGCTGCTCGAAGATTTCCTTGAGCATGAAGTGCGCGAACGTGCCGCGCTCGGCGGCGGTGGCGTCGAACTCGATCTTGCTCAACTGGAAGGACGCGACTTCGTTGCCGAGCGTGTCCATCGTGAACTTGTCGGGGAACAGCGTGACGACATCGTAGTCCTTCAGGTAGATGACGGTGCGCGTGTGGCTGACGATGGCGCTGGCATCGCTGGCGAGGAAATGCTCGCCATCTCCCACGCCGACAATCAGCGGCGAGCCGCGCCGCGCGCCGACCATGATGCCGGGGTGGTCGGTGCAGATGACGCCGATGCCGTAGGTGCCGATGACTTCGCCCAGCGCGTTCATCACGGCCTTCGTGAGGGGGTGGGTGCCTTCGCCGCTCCAGCCAGCCTTCCCGGCATCGGTGAGCATCTGATAATGGTGGCCGATGAGGTGCGCGAGGACTTCGGTGTCCGTGGCGGACTTGAAGGTGTGGCCGGCCTTGAGGAAGCGGTCCTTCAGCGTGTCAAAGTTCTCGATGACGCCGTTGTGGACGACGGCCAGCTTGCCGGACTCGTCGAGGTGAGGGTGGGAATTCTCGTCGGTGGGGGGGCCGTGCGTGGCCCATCGCGTGTGGCACAGGCCCACCTGGCCGTAGATGGGGCTGGCCTGGACGACCTTGGCGAGGCCCTCGTCAATCTTGCCCTTCTTTTTTCGCGTGGACAGTTCGCGGTTTTGGAGGACGGCGACCCCGGCGGAGTCGTAGCCGCGATATTCGAGGCGGCGCAGACCCTCGATGAGGATGGGCGTTGCCTGCTGTTTGCCGATGTAACCGATGATGCCGCACATAGCTGGTGAGTGGGGAGGATTGGGTTGTTGCTTGCGCTTGCGTTGGAAAAAAGGTTAGAGGTTCACCCGACCGAACCGCAAGACAGGATTTGATTTATGGCTGCACCACGTCGCATGGCTCCTCACGTTCCGAATGTTCTCGCTGTCGTCATGGGCGGCGGGCAGGGCACCCGGCTCTGGCCGCTCACGCAGGACCGCTCCAAGCCCGCCGTCCCCCTCGCCGGCAAATACAGAATCGTGGACATCCCCATCTCGAACTGCATCAACTCCGGCTACCGGCGCGTCTATCTCCTCACCCAGTTCAACACCGCCTCGCTCCACCGGCACATCAGCCAGAGCTACAAGTTCGACCACTTCAGCGGAGGCTTCGTGGAACTGCTTGCCGCCGAGCAGACCATGCACAGCACGTCGTGGTATCAAGGCACCGCTGACGCCGTCCGCAAGAACCTCGTCCACCTGCTCAACCACGACTGGGAATACTGTCTCATCCTCAGCGGCGACCAGCTCTACCTGATGGACTTCCGCCGCATCATCGCCCAGCACGCCGAGACGAAGGCCGACCTCACCATCGCCACCATCCCCGTCAACCGCGAGAACGCACAGTCCCTGGGCATCCTCCAGATCAACAACGACCGCAGCATCTCGCGTTTCGTCGAGAAACCCAAAGAACCCGACGTGCTCGACTCCCTCAAGATCCCGCGCGAGTCCTACGACGCGCTGGAAATCGAGGGCGACGAGGATTTCTACCTCGCCTCGATGGGCATCTACGTCTTCAACCGCTCCGTGCTCGTGAAGCTGCTCGACAACGACTTCACCGACTTCGGCAAGCACATCATCCCCGGTGCCATCGCCACGCACCGCGTCTTCAGCCACGTCTATCAGGGCTACTGGGAGGACATCGGCACCATCAAGAGCTTCTTCGAGGCGAACCTCGACTCCGCAGAGGAGCTTCCCAAGTTCAACTTCTTCGACATGAGCGCGCCCATCTACACGCGTCCGCGCTTCCTGCCCGGCAGCAAGATCAACGGCGCGAGCATTGACCACGCCCTCGTCGCCGACGGCTGCATCATCAGCCACGCGCACATCAGCCACTCCGTCGTCGGCCTGCGCAGCTTTGTGGGCATCGGGACGAACCTCCACCGCGTCATCATGATGGGCGCGGACTACTACGAGTCCCAGGCCAGCCTCCACGAAAATCTCAATGCCGGACGCCCCCGCATGGGCATCGGGCAGCATTGCCGCATCGAGAACACCATCTTGGACAAGAACGCACGAGTCGGTGACAACTGCGTCATCTCCCCAGCCGGCAAGCCAGAGAACTTCGACGCCCCAAACTACGTCATCCGCGACGGCATCATCATCGTCCCCAAGAACGGCGTCATCCCCCACGGCACGGTGATCTGAGCGCTTCGTGGGAGACGACGTGAGGAGTTTCTAACTCCCTGGCCGGGACCCGTCCTCTGCGTCCGTCCAGCCTCTGCGGTGCCAGCTCAGTGATGCCCCCCGTGCCGGCCACTTTCAGTCGCCGCTCAGCCCACGGGACGCCGGTGTGGCAATCGGAGCGAGACGCACGGCCGGCTACGGGACCCAGCCGGGCAGCGCGGACGCCTGCTTCACCCACATCGCCATCTGCTCCTCGTCGAGATCATCCTCATGGATGTCAATCCACCGCGCGACCTTGCCCGTGCCACCTGGGGGGACGGGCTGCAGGGACGCTCCTCGGAAGAAGCTTACCTTGACGTAGTGCGTGAATGTGTGGAACCCCATGAACCAACCTTGGCCCTCGATGCCATAGAAGGGAGAGTTCCACCTCACGGCCTTGCGCACGCTGGGCACGTTCCGCGCGAGGAGCGCATCGAGACGCCTCCCAATGTCGCCCTTCCAGCCGGGCATTGCCGCGATGTAGGCCTGCACAGGCGCGTCGCCGTCGGCCTTGGCGATTTGCGGGTTGCCGCCTGAAAGGAGTTTCACCGGCTTGGCCTTCGCGCCAGCCTTGAGCGGGGACTTGGAAACAGATGCGGGTGATTTCTTCATGACGTGGTTGAGAGCGGCAGCGACGCGGAGACGCAGCGATTCAGCGCACGGGACTCGCCGATTGCAACCGCAACTCCCGCCGCCGTTCGATGCAATGGTTCTCAGTCAGTGTCACGCTGTCAATAAAGCGGTCGAGTTGAAGTTGTGGCCGACAATCTTGAAATCGGAATCTCCAGCTCCCTTGAAAAGCGTCTAGCTCTCGGTAGCCGTGTGCTTGGAGCAAGTGACTTGGCACTGAAGTGAAGCGGTCATACCTGCTCCACTGGGGCTGGCATTCATGAACTCGCGCCATCCCGTGAGGGTGTGGCTCTGATAGGTGCCGAGCTTGCCGCTCTACTTCGTGAGCGCCTTCGTCCACTCATCCTTCGCGGTCTTTTGGAAAAGCTTTGATCCACAATCTACCATCGCCGAGTTGAAGCCGTTGGTGGCGATGGTTTGGCAGTGGCGCGTAAGCCCCTTCCCCCGCGCCCGCTGCCTAGGCGGGACACACTTGTCCCGCAGCCCACTGCGGGGAGGAGTTTCCGCCCCACGCCACCGTTTTCCCTTTTCCGTCGAGCGAGGGAGAGAAGGCGTTCGGCATCCGCATCATCCGAGTGGTTCGCGGGCAGATGGGGAACTGAAGTCAAAGACTCGACACCATGTCCCCTCGGCGCGTTTGGTGTGGCGGTCCTGCGGGAGACTCGTCCCTCCAATCAGCAGTCAGGCTGGAAGCACTCACCTGCTGCGGCAGGGCCGTCCTGCGGACACGCGCAAAAAATCCTGCATTCATTGCATCTTTCTTCTTGCACGCACTTGGGGCGAGGGCTTCCATACGCGCAAGTCGCACGCAGGACTAGCTAACCAAATAAACTCAACACAACAGACACACGTATGGCCAAAGCCCTCTCGAAATCACAAATCGCCTCTGAAATCGCCACCAAAGCCGGCCTCTCCAAGAAGCAGGCCGCTGGCATTCTCGAACACATCGCTGACCTCGCCTACAAGAACGCGAAGAACAGCTTCACGCTTCCCGGCATCGGCAAGCTCGTCCTCGTCAACCGCAAGGCGCGCATCGGTCGCAACCCCGCAACCGGCGCGACCATCAACATCCCCGCCAAGAAGGTCGTGAAGTTCCGCGTGGCCAAGGCCGCCAAGGACGCGATCCTTCCCCCGAAGAAGTAATTTTTCGCGAATCCTCCAAGGCACCCCTGCGCAAGCCGGGGTGCTTTTTTTTGCCCGCGTTCAAGCCCGAAGCTGATAGAACGTCTCCGCGTTTCCGCCGAAAAACTTCGCCAGCGCCTCCGTCGTCAGCGCCCGCGTGTAGTCCTCCACCAGCCCGTGGACTTGCGCGTAGCTTCCCGCCAGCATGCACACGGGCCAGTCGGAGCCGAACATCAGCCGCTCCGCGCCGAACGCGGCGAACACCACGTCGAGATACGGACGAAAGTCTTCCGCGCGCCAACCCTCCCACTTCGCCTCCGTGACCATGCCGGAGATTTTGCAGCAGACGTTTGGGGCCTTCGCCAGCTCGCGGATTTGCTCGCGCCACGGCGAGAGCGTCCCATCACGGATGAATGGCTTGGCGATGTGGTCGAGCACGAAGCGCTGCTCCGGAAAGTTCGCGACAAGCTGGAAGGCGGCCGGCAGTTGTTTTGGGAAAATCAGGATGTCGTAGGCGAGATTGAACTCCCGCAGCTTCCCGATGCCGCGCTGAAACGCGGGCCGCAGCATGAAGTTGTCATCCGGTTCGTCCTGCACCACATGTCGCACGCCGACGAAGCGCGGATGCCGCGCCAGCTCCGCGAGCTGCTCCTCGACGCTTTCACTCTCCAAATCCACCCAGCCCACCACGCCCTTGATGAAGGGGTGCGCATCCGCGAGCGAGAGCAGCCAGCGCGCCTCCGCCACCGTCTGCTGCGCCTGCACCGCCACGCAGCCATCCAGACCCGCGCGGGCCAATTCGGGCGCGAGCGCCTCCGGCAGGTAGTCACGGCGCAGCGATGCGAGCTTCTCCGTCATCCACGGATAGTCGGCCGCAGTGTAGCGCCAGAAGTGCTGGTGGGAGTCAATGGTCATGGTCAACGCAGGATGAATTCCACCGAGCAGCGATAGCCCTCACGCAGCTCCTGCTCGCGTCGTCTGGCATGGAACTCCGGCTCGTTCCAACGCGAGAGCTGGAGGATTCGCTCCAACGACGCTGGCGGAACCCGCCGCCATTCCGGCGGGAGCACCGGCAGGTCGAGACCGGTGCAATCAGCGTTTGCCGCCGAAGAGTCGTTGGATGGATTCATAGGCTTCCGTCGTTCCATGCTCGTCGCACAACGCACGGAACTCCGCCGTTGTCACGTCGAGCCGGTTGTGCTCAATCAAACTCACAATGTCGCCCATGTCTTTGACGCCGCGCGCGCCGTGAGTGTGGCGCAGGGCATGGAGTTTCAAGGCCAGCAGATGGCTCAAGCACGGAATCAGCACCGGCACGCCCAGCATCGCACGCGGCACGGCGGCTCCGTGCAGCTTGGCGAAAGTTCCGTTGGTCACCAGCATCGCATCGAGAGGGAGTCCATCCGGCTTGATCTGCTCGTATTGCACGAAGGATCCTCCGTCACGCCATTCGCGATAGCCCAGCAAGCCAAACCGCTCGGTCCACGCTGGCCGGTCCGCGCGCCGGATCATCAAATCCATGTCCTCCGTAGTCCGGCCATAGCCGTGCTCCACCACCGCGAGGCCGCCAATCACGAGGAAGGGCAGGTTGCACTCCACTCCGGCGCGGGCGATTTCGCGCAGCAGCTCCGCCGCCTCGCGGACATTGTCCAGCCCGCCACTACTCACAACCCCGCCTCCCAATCCACGCTGTTCTCCCTCCGGCCCACGGGCCAGAGCACATCCTTCGTCGGCTCCAGCAGCCTCATCACTTCCGCAATCAGCTCGTGCTCCACCGGCTCCACCATCCACTGAAGCTGCTTCGCCATGTTGTCCGGGTTCGCCGTGCCGGGCACCGTCGTGGCGATGTCGGGATTTTGCAGGCAGAACTGCAACGCCAGCTTCGCGATGTCCACACCCTTCGCATCGCAGTATTCCACCGCCTTGCGGCACTGCGCCTTCAGCGGCTCCGGCGCGTGATGCCACGTGGGCAGCGCCTGCCGCGTCAGCAGCCGCTCGCTGAAGGGCGACGCGCTCATGATGCCCACGCCCTTCGATTTCAGATACGGCAGCAACCCGAGCAGCGACGTGTTGTTCAGCGAGTAGTGGCAGTAGCTCAACATGCAATCCAGCTCCGTCCGGTCCAGGATGTGGCGGAAGATGTTCAGCGGAAAGCCCGTCACCCCGATGAAGCGAATCTTCCCCTGCTCGCGCGCCTTGCGCAGCGCGGGCAATGCCTCATCCACCACCTGCTGCATGTCCACGAACTCGATGTCATGGCACTGCATGATGTCAATGTGCTCCACGCCCATCCGCTGCAAGCTCTCGTCCACGCTGCGCAGGATGCGGTCGTAACTGAAATCAAACCCCGCCACATCGTAACGCCCGCACTTCGTCCCGAGGATGAAGCGCTCGCGGGCAATCCCCTTGAACGCCCGGCCCAGCACCGACTCCGCCAGCGTCCGCCCGTAGTAAGGCGACGTGTCAATGAAGTTGACCCCGCCCTCCAGCGCCACGTGCAGCGAGCGGATGGCGCGCGCCTCATCCGTCGCGTTCCCGTATTCGTTGCCGAGCGAGGCGGCCCCGTAGCTCAGGACGGAGAGGTTCAGGCCAGTCTTGCCGAGGGGGCGATATTGCATGGCGGGGCAGGGGATGAAATCGTCGTGTCGGGCAAACACTAGGCAGCCGCTCGCGGGCGGCGCAACGGATTTTCCATGCGTGAAAAAATTGCGTGCGGAAATCTTGCAGGTTTGTGACAACTGCCGCTCATGTTTTCACTCGCCCGTCTGTTTGGTAAGGAAGACCGGTTCTTCGCCCTGCTCGAGGCCAGCGCCGAGGAGGCGCGGCACAGCGTCCAGGCCATGGTCAAGCTCAGCAAGGCCGCCGGCCAGCCCGGCAGCCTGGAGGAGTTCGCCGCCTCGCGCCGCGCGGACAAGAAGATCACGCAGGAGATCAGCGAGGCGCTCACGACGACCTTCGTCACGTCCATCGAGCGCGAGGACATCGAGGCGCTGTCCAACGCGCTCTACAAGATTCCCAAGACTGTCGAGAAGTTCGGCGAGCGGCTCAACCTCGCGCCCGAGCAGGTGCAGGGTGTGGACTTCTCGCGGCAGACGGCGCTGATCGAGCTGGCGGTGGAGACGCTGGTGACGATGGTGCGGAGCCTGCGCCAGCCGGACTTGGAGCAGGTGAAGTCGCTCAATGCGCGGCTGCAACAACTGGAGGGCGACGCGGACAAGGCGGTGCTGGATTTGCTGCGGGACGTGTATCAAGGCAGGCATCCGGCGCACAAAAGTCTTCTCCTGAAAGACCTCTATGAGCTGCTGGAGCGGGTGATTGACCGCTGCCGTGACGCCGGGAACGTCGTGACCCACATCGTGCTGAAGAATTCCTGACGCCCGCGCATGACCCTCATCCTGACCGTCGTGCTGGTGGCGTTGATCTTCGAATATATCAACGGATTCCACGACACGGCCAACTCGATCGCCACGGTGGTTTCCACCAAGGTGCTCTCGCCCCGGCAGGCTATCGTGCTGGCGACTGTGACCAACCTCATCGGTGCGCTGATGGGCGTGGCGGTGGCCAAGACGATCACGAGCGGGCTGGTGGATGCCTCGGTGGTGAGCACGCACACGATCATCTGCGCGCTGCTGGGGGGGATTTTCTGGAACTTGCTGACGTGGTGGTTTGCGCTGCCGTCCAGCTCCACGCACGCGATGGTGGGCGGGCTGGTGGGCGCGGCGTTCGCTTCCGCGCACGGGAGCGGGTCGGCCATCATCTGGTTCAAGGAGAAGGCGGGCGCGCCGCTGTGGCGGGCCGACGGGCTGCTGCCCAAGGTGGTTTTACCGATGGTGTCCTCGCCCATCATCGGGATGGTGGTCGGCTTCCTCGTGATGAGCGCGCTCTACCTGCTGGTGCTCAAGTGGCGGCCCCGCACGGTGACGCAGGCCTTCGGGAAACTTCAAATTTTCAGCGCGGCCTACATGGGATGGAGCCACGGGCAGAATGACGCGCAGAAGACGATGGGGATCATCGCGCTGGCCCTGCTGGCGGGCACGAAGGCGGGCGATCTGGCCGCCGCTCCGGAGTGGCTGGGCTTTCTGAAGATTGAGACGCTCGGCCCGAACAAGGACCAAATCCCCATCTGGATCAAGGCAACCTGCGCGCTGACGATGGCGGCGGGCACGGCGGCCGGGGGCTGGCGCATCATCCGCACGCTGGGCCACAAGCTGGTGAAGCTTCAGCCGATCCACGGCTTCGCCGCCGAGACCACCGCCGCCAGCGTGCTCGCCGGGGCCGCGATGCTGGGGATGCCTGTCTCCACCACGCACGCGATCACGACGAGCATCATGGGCGTGGGCGCGGCCAAGCGGTTCAACGCGATCAAGTGGAGCGTGGTCGAGCGCATCGTCTGGGCGTGGGTGCTGACTCTGCCGGCCACGGCGTTCGTGGCCTACCTGCTCATGCGGCTGTGCCAGATGGCGGGCTGGGTGAGGTGAAGGGGGAAGTTGAAAGTTGAAAGTGCGCCAGCGGAGGGGCTGGGGGCAGGGTTCAACTGGTTCCTCGCTGATTTGAGTGGATTGGATTCAGGGTGAAGGCGGGGTCGCTGGCAGGCATCCCGGAGGGATGGTGGAACTTAGCCGGGGGTGAGGAGCGTCAGCGACGCTACCCCCGGAACCGCAGCCATCAGGTTCCGACCCCAGCGGGGTCGCGGAAACCCGTGCTCGCGTTGGCTTTTCCTGCACCCCGCTGGGGTGCCGTGGCGTTTGGGGCAAGTTCACCGGGGGTGCCGCTCACGCTCTACCCCCGGCTAAGTTCCAAGCTCCCTCCGGGAGAGGATCCTTCGCCCGCTGAGTTTCATTCCACTCAAAACAGCGGAGAACCTTTCAACTTTCAACCTTCAACCCTGCTTGTCCCCGGCAGCATCCCCTGCGCGTCGAACTCCAGCTCGCGCGGCTCGGTGAGGATTTCCAGGTCGCTCCGCTCGCGCGCCAGCGACAGGAACGCCTCGCCACATTCCACTTCCTCCACGCGCAGCGTGTTCCGTATCCACAGCAGCTTCACCTGCGGCGGCTCGACGAGGCCCACGGTGGCCAGCGCCACGTCCAGCAGCTCGCGGTCGGTGTCGTAGTGCGGCGGGATCATCGCCACCTGCGGATAGCACGCGGTGGCGACGTTGATGTAGGTCACGCGTTTGTCCATCGCCTCGACGACGCGTGTGAGGCAGAACTCGGACTTGCCCAGGCCCGTCGCGTTGCCATGCGTCTGCTCGGTGAGGCTGCGGATG
Source organism: Verrucomicrobiota bacterium (assembly GCA_016235545.1). GTDB lineage: Bacteria > Verrucomicrobiota > Verrucomicrobiia > Limisphaerales > SXTU01 > SXTU01. The sequence continues at coordinate 14,904 of JACRKB010000012.1, forward strand.
GCGATCTTCTTCACCTTTGGAAACTCATGTTCCTCGGTCCAGTGCTCGTAGCGCTTGCGGCCAATGACGTTCGTGTCCATGCCGCAGCCGGAAATCTCCTTGCCGATCTCGTCCACCAGGAGGAGGTCCGCGTGGTTGAAGGGCAGGCGCGGAAGCCATTTCCCAGCGAGTGCGAGCAGCTCCTTGTCCTGCGCCTCCAGCTCTTGCGGCAGCACTGCGCGGATGAGGCCCGTCTCGTCGTAGGCGTTCTCCACGATGCCCAGGCCGGCAAGGATGCGGCCCTTCTCGATGACCCGCCGGCCCACGCTGCGGACGATCTGGTCGAACGAGTAGTCAACAAACGCGCGGTGGTAAATCTTCGCGCCCTCGTGCTTGCCCAGGCCGATGAGCAGCATCTTCATCAAGCCGCTCTGGTGGTCACCGAAAAGTTCTGTGTGCGGCTTCACACGGCCCACGACGACGACGTGGTCCGCTCCGAGCGCGTCTCGCCCGAAGTGGACGGGGATGCCCTCTGCCGTGCGGTCGAGCACGACGGTCTCCATGCTCGTGCGGACGGGGCAGCCGCAGAACTCCTGGGTGACGCCGTAGTTTGTGAGGATGGCGCGCTGCCCCTCCGGCGTGCCGCCTCCGTGGCGTCCCATCGCGGCGACGATGAACGGCTGCGCGCCCGCAGCGCGGAAGAAATCCACCGTGGCCTTGAGGATGACCGCAATGTTCGTGATGCCCCGGCTGCCCGCAGTGATGGCGACTGTCTGCCCCGGATGCACGCGGCGGGCCACGCCGATGCGCGTCAACTCCGCCTGCACCGTCCCCGCCGCATCCGCGACGAGCGGTCGCTCAAACGTCTGGCGGACGCGGAAGATTCTCGGATAGCGGGCGGACACGGCAGGACGCTAGCAGCGGGGGACGCGGAGGAAAGCCGATTTACCCGCGACCACCCAGGAGCAATCTGCCGGACTCCTGCTCGTAATCCTGAGCTTAACCGGGACTATTCTTTAGCCACGGATGGAACACAGATGAAACACGGATGGGGGCGAGGAAAACGCATCCTCCCAAGGAGCTGCACGCGCACACCAAACGGTGGGGGCGGCCACCGCAGGCATCGTCAAGACGTCGCCTGCTCTTCCGTGTTGAATCCGTGTTCCATCCGTGGCTCAACTGCATTGTTCCGGCTTAATCCTGCTTCGCCGTATTCCCCCGAAGAGCACGATTAGGATCAGGATTACGAGCAGGAGAGGCTTCAGACACCCTCCGTGATTCATCCGTGGCTCAACCTCATCTTCCCTGACAAAAGATTCGCTTTGACGCCGGGGGCCACGCGGATTGAACTCACCAACAGCAGCAACACCCAACATTCCCACCATGACAAACTCCCTCTCCCGCCGCTCCGCCCTTGCCACCATCGCGACCACTGCGGCCCTCGCCCACCGCCTCACCGCCGCTGATGCCGCCGCCAAGACACGCGTCAATCATTCCGTCTGCAAATGGTGCTACCCGAAGATCGCGCTCGAGGACTTGTGCAAGTCCGCGAAGGACATCGGCCTCTCCTCCATCGAGCTGCTGGAGCCGGCGGACTTCGCCACTGTGAAGAAGCACAACCTGCACTGCGCGATGGTCAGCTTCCCCCAGAAGAACGGCATCGGACGCATCGAGAAGGCGTTCAATCGTATCGAGCACCACGACACACTCGTCGAGATTTACACCGAGCGGCTCCAGCAATGCGCCGGCGCCGGCTTCAGGAAACTCATCTGCTTCTCCGGCAACCGCGCCGGCCTCGACGACGAGACCGGTCTGAAGAACTGCGCCATAGGCTTGAAGCGCCTCCTTCCACTTGCTGAGAAGCACCGCATCACTCTCGTGATGGAGCTGCTCAACAGCCGCGTGAACCACAAGGATTACCAGTGCGACAAGTCTGCGTGGGGCGTCGCGCTCTGCAAGGCCGTCGGCTCCGAGCATTTCAGGCTCCTCTACGACATCTACCACATGCAGATCATGGAGGGCGATGTCATTGCCACCATCAAGCGCGACCACGCGTATTTTGCGCACTACCACACCGGCGGCGTGCCGGGCCGCAACGAGATAGACGACACGCAGGAGCTGAACTACCCCGCCATCATGCGCGCGATCGTGGCCACCGGCTACACCGGCCATGTGGGCCAGGAGTTCATCCCCAAGCGCCCTGACGCGCTGGCCTCCCTCAAGCAAGGCGTGAAGATTTGCGATGTGTGACTCTGGAAGCTGCGGTTGATTTTGCCACGAAAGGGCGCAGAGGGCGCGAGGAAGCAGTTCAAGCTCGAAGCACACGCCACCATTCCACCCTTTGCTGGATTGTCAGTCGAAGTAAGTGGCCGGCCAGCTCTGCTTTCGGGATCACTCGCGCACCGTGGCCTGCAACTTCTGCTTCAGCGCGTCCACGGCCTTGGTGTGCGAAGCACTCACGTCGCTATCCGTCAACGTCTTGTCGGCGGCGCGGTAGGTGAAGGCGTAGGCGAGGCTCTTCTGGCCGGCGGGCACGTTCTTGCCCCGGAACACGTCGAACAATTCCACGCTCTCCAAGTTCGCGGGCTTGGCCTGCTTCACGGCCTGAAGCACGGCGTCGTGTGTGGTGGCCTCGGGCACGAGCATTGCCACGTCGCGTCGGCTCGCCGGGAATTGAGGCAGCACTTTGAAGGACTTGCTGTCGTTGCCGCGCGCGATGAGTTCATCAAGCCGGAGCTCGGCGAGAAACACGGCGTCACGCAGGTCGTAATCCTTCGCGAGCGCTGGCAGGAGTTGGCCGAGTTCGCCGAGCTGCACCTTGCCGCCGAGCGTGATCGCGGCCGATTCGAGGAATATTGCGGTCGGCTCGGCGCGCTTGCCGAACATGATGCCGCGCAGACCGAAGTGCTCCAGCAGGTCCTCGACGAGGCCCTTCAAGTCCATCGCGTCGAACTTCGCGTCGCGGTCGTCGCCGCTCCAGAAGGCCAGCGCGCGCTGGCCGGTCAGAGCGATGGCGACGCGGCGCTCCTCGACTGGAGCGCGGACGCCCACGTCCGCTGCTGCTGCGCCTCCGGTGGGATTACGGATGTGGGCGTCCGCGCTCCTGAACACGCGGCCAATCTCGAACAACGCCACATCGTGGTTCTTGCGGTGGAGGTTGTGCCGGAGAGAATGGAGCAGGCCGGGCAGCAATGAGGGCCGCAGTAAATCCATGTCCGAACTGAGCGGGTTGGCCAGCAGAACCAATTCCGTATTCCGCATTCCGCATTCCGCACTAGAAATGAGCGTCTGGCCTTGCGCCTCGTTCAGGCCGAGGCCGGTGAGGAGGCGACGCACGTCGGCAAGCTGGTCATACACCGCGTCAAAAGCATTCGTGCCGACTGCGCCACGCGGGGGTGTGCTGGGAATCTTGTCCACGCCGTGCAGGCGCGCGATTTCCTCGATGAGGTCCACCTCGCGCTTCAGGTCCACGCGGAAGCTCGGGATGCGAAAGCTGGTGGCGACCGCGCCTCTTTCGTCGTGCCCAATCTGCGCGTGAAATTCCAAGTCGAGGCTTTGGAGCATTTGAACCTGCTTGTCGCCGGGAATCTCCACGCCGAGCAGCGCATTGGTCTTGTCGTGCTTGAGGCAAATCACCTTCGGCTCGGCGGGCTTCGGATATGCGTCCACCACGCCGGGCACGAGCGTGCCGCCAGCCGTTTCAAGAATGAGCTGCGCCGCGCGCTGGCTGGCGTAGTCCGCGATGCCCACATCACAGCCGCGCTCGAAGCGGTAGCTGGACTCGCTTCGCAGGCCGAGGGCCTTGCTGGTGCGGCGGATGTTGGTCGGGAGGAAGTAGGCGCTCTCGATGAGCACGTCGCGCGTTGCGTCACAAATCTCAGTGTTCGCGCCGCCCATGACGCCGGCGAGGGCGATGCCCTTCTGCTCGTCGGCGATGAGGAGCATGTCGCTGGTCAGCGTGCGCTCCTGATTGTCGAGAGCCTTGAACTTCTCCTCCGCCGTGGCGCGGCGCACGACGATGGTGGGCTTGCCGTCTCCGCTCTTGGCGATGAGGTGGTAGTCGAACGCGTGCAGCGGCTGGCCGGTCTCCAGCATCACGTAGTTCGTCACGTCCACGACGTTGCTGATGCTGCGGATGCCGACCTTCTCCAGCGTTTGCCGCAGCCAGTCGGGACTGGGCCCGACCTTCACGCCCGTCACCACGCGCGCGGTGTAGCGCGGGCAAAGCTCCGGCTCCTGCAACTTCACCGCGACGAACATGCCGACTTCCCCACTGACTACTGAACACTGGCCACTGATTACTGGCAGCTTGAGTGCGTTCCCCGTCAGCGCCGCGATCTCCCGCGCGATGCCGATGACGCTGTTGAGGTCAGGCCGGTTCGGCGTGACTTCAAGGTCATACACCACGTCGCTGCCCGCGCGGCCGAGATGCTCGGCGAACGGTTGGCCGACCTTCGCGTTCGGCGGCAGGATGATGATGCCGTCGCCGTCCTCGCCGAGGCCGAGTTCCTTGTTCGAGCACATCATGCCCTGGCTGACGACGCCGAAGACTTTGCGTTCCTTGATGACGAACGGCTCCTTCTCGCCGGCCTTCAGTGGTAGTGCGAAGTTCGGGAGAATGACCGCGACCTTGTCGCCCGGCTGGTGGTTCTGCGCGCCGCAAATGATCGTGCGCTCGCCCGTGCCGTCGGCGACGCGGTTGACGGAGAGCTTGTCCGAGCCGGCGACCTTGTCCTTGGTGAGCACCTGCCCGACGACGACGCCCGCGAACTCGCCGCCAAGCTTCTGCACGCCCTCGACTTCGAGGCCGAGCATGGTGAGCCGCTCCGCGAGCTCCTCGGGCGACCAGTTGAAATCAACGTATTGCTTGAGCCAGTTAAGGGTGACTTTCATTTCAAAGCTTTCTTCTTGGTTCGCACAGCTCGAACCCGGTAGGCGACTGGCTTCTCGTTCAAAACCAACGCCTCTTCCGTCATAGCGGGCGCGTGAACGCACTCGAAGCTGGAGGACGAGAACAGGTTTTGGTTCTCGTCGAGAATCCGGCGTGCCGTCATGCGGCAATACTCGGTGTCAATCTCAATGCCGATGCTGTTTCGGCTCCACTTCATCGCTGCCAACATCGAAGTGCCGCTGCCGCAAAACGGGTCAAGCACCGTGTCGCCCTGGAAGGAGAACATCCTAACAAGACGTGTTGCGAGTTCGAGTGGGTAGGGAGCGGGATGCTCGCGGGTTGAAGCGCCTGTAACGGTCCAGATTTGCCGGAACCACTCATTGAACTCGGCCTTGGGAATCATGCTCAAGCGGCGCTGTTCTTCAGTGGGCTGGCGATAGCCGCCGGGCTTGCGCTGCATTAGGATGAACTCGATGTCGTTCTTCACGATGGCGTTTGGCTCGTAGGGCTTGCCGAGGAACTTGCTGCTCGTGTTTGCCTCGAACGCCGCGTTGGAAATCTTGTGCCAGATGATGGTGTTGAGGTTGTCGAAGCCCAGCTTGCGGCAGATGACGCAAATGTCGGCGTGCAACGGGACAACGACATGGCGCCCATGCTCCTTGCGCGAAAGGCAAACATCGCCGACGACGCAGACGAGCCGCCCGCCTGGAACTAGCACACGGTAAGCCTCGGACCAGACGCGCCGGAGGTCGTCCAGAAACTCCTCGTAGTCTAGGATGTGACCCATCTGGCCGGGGCTGTCGTTGTAGCGCTTCAGCTTCCAATAGGGCGGCGACGTGACCACCAGATGCACCGATTGCTCCGCAATGTAGGGAAAGCTCCGCGCGTCGCCTTGATAGAGGCGGTGAGTGGTCGGAGCGCTGTTGGTTGCGGATGGCTTCATTGGCTCAAGTTTTGAATCTTGCAGCATGAGCCGCCAGCGACTTGGCGAATTGGAGGAACATCAAATCCTCCGCTGGCTCAGTGAATCTACCCTTCAAACCAGCCTTCTGCTCCGAGAGCAGACAGGCGGCTGCGTCGTAATGCCGCTCGCGGACTAGCTTACGGCAAAAGAGTTCGTAGCGCTTGCCATAGGAAGCGTTGACGAATTCCGGGAAAACTTTGAAGTGTGGCTCCCTAACCTTCACCGGCCGGCGGGAACCATCGCAATCCTCCAGCAGGAAGATGTAGCCGAGCCACGGACGGATGGTCTTGTTGAAAGCGCCTTCGCGAAACGCGGTCCACAAGTCCAACGCGCTGCCCATCGCCTCTTCGGTCCGGTTGTTGAAATTGTTTCCGAACGACGGGCCAACTTGCGACTTTGTTTCCAGAGCTGTGACTAGTTGGGAGTCGCACACGACGAGCAAATCCCACTCTTTGGTCGGCCGGAAGAAGCCGGGCAATTCGAGCGCCGTGTTGTGATGGATGTGCTTCTCATTGATGCCCGCCTCGACAATCAGCTCAGTCACCAGTGCAACGAACCCGTCCATCTGGGCCCCGCCGGTGACCGCGCTGCGGGCACCCTGGTCACGCTGGCCGGACGCGCCTTGCTTCGCTGACTGGCGTTGGCGAGTAGCCCAATAGCTCGCGACAGCTTTGGCAACGCGGCGGTCCAGGTCGGTTGAGGTGTGGTTCATTGAATTCGGGTTCGTCAGAACGGCGCGGGTTGCCCATAGAGTCGCCGAAAGAGCTGGCGCTTAAATTCCATCGGTGAAAGTCCCGCCGGGAGAGAGGCCACGACCATTTCTCGTGCGGCATCGAACGAGCGCACGCCCATCATGAATCGTTCCTCGCCGGAACAAGCCATGATTCGCTCTCGGATGAGCGCGGCTATTTCTGGAGGAGTGTCAGTCATGGCGGGGTTAAAACTGCCTCAAGAACCGCACGTCGTTCTCGTAGAACAGGCGGATGTCCGTGATGCCGTAGCGGAGCATGGCGATGCGTTCGATGCCGAAGCCGAAGGCCCAGCCGGTCCAGACCTCGGGGTCGTAGCCGACGTTCTCGAAGACTTGCGGGTGGACCATGCCGCAGCCGGCGATCTCCAGCCAGTCCTTGCCGAGCTTCTTAACGAGGGCGTTGGTGAAATCAATCTCCAGGCTCGGTTCGGTGTAGCTGAAGTAGTGCGGGCGGAAGCGCAGCTTCACGTCGCTGCCTAGCACGTCCTTGAACACGGCCTCGACTGTGCCCTTGAGGTCGCCGACGGTGACGTGCTTGTCCACGTAGAGCCCCTCAATCTGGTGGAAGGTCGGATTGTGCGTGGCGTCGGCATTGTCGCGGCGATAGACGCGGCCCGGCACGATGATGCGGATGGGCGGGGGCTGGGACTGCATCACGCGGATTTGCACCGATGACGTATGCGTGCGGAGCAGGGGTAGTTTCGCCTCTGGTGTTGAGAGTTTGCAGTTGTCGCCAACGTAAAACGTGTCTTGTGCATCACGCGCGGGGTGGTCGGCGGGGGTGTTGAGTGCGTCGAAGCAGTGAAGCTCGTCCTCGATCTCTGGGCCGTCGGCGACGGCGAAGCCGACTTTGCGGAAGGCGCGGACAATGTCTTCCGTGACTTGCGTGAGCGGGTGGAGCTTGCCCACCGCGCGGCGGCGGCCGGGCTGCGTCCAGTCAGTCGGCTCCTTCGGGAGGGAGGCCTTGAGTTCGAGTTCGCTGCGGCGGGCGGCGAGGGCGGTTTCGAGCTCGACCTTCGCGGCGTTGATCGCTTTGCCGGCAGCGGGCTTTTCCTCCTTGGGCAGAATGCCGAGCTGTTTCATCAGCGCGGTGAATTTGCCGTCGCCGCCGAGGAACGCGCCCTTGGCCTGTTCCAACGCGGGCAGGTCGGGGGCGGCGGCGAGGGCGGTGAGCGCCTCGGCTTTCAACGTGTCGAGCTGGGCCAGTAGTGACATGACGCGGGAGAATTCAGGAGTCGGAATTTAGAAGCCAGTAGAAAGCAAAACGGGCGGCCTGTGCAGGTCCGCCCGGTGCTTGAAAAGCGATTGAAGTATCCCGTCAGGCCTTCGCGAGAGTCGCTGCTGGCTTGGCTGCGAGTGCAGCCTTGGCGGCATTGATCAGCTCGTCAAACGCGGCGGCATCCGTCGCGGCCAAATCGGAGATGACCTTGCGGTCGAGCCCGATCTTGGCGGCCTTGAGGCCCTCCATGAAGCGGCTGTAGGTCAGGCCGGCGGCGCGGGCGGCGGCGTTGATGCGGACCTGCCAGAGGCGGCGGTAGAGGCGCTTCTTGGTCTTGCGGTCGCGATAGGCGTATTGGCGCGCGTGGTCCACCGCGTCGGAGGCGTAGCGGTAGAGTTTCGAGCGCCGCATACGATACCCCTTCGCGGCGGTGATCATCTTTTTACGGCGCTTGCGTGAGGCGGGAGCGTTGGTTACGCGCATGGATTAGATAAAGGTTGAATCTTGAAGGGCGAAAGTTGAGGCGATCAGTGGCTGAAGGGCAGACACGACTTGATGCGATACTCGTCGGTCTTGTCAACGAGCGCACGCTTGCCGAGGAAGCGGCGGCGCTTGGCCCCTTTGCCGCTGAGCAAGTGGCGGCGGCCGGCGCGCGCGCGGAGGATCTTGCCACTGCCGGTCACCTTGAACCGTTTGGCCACTGACTTTCTGGTCTTAATACCTTTGGGGCGACGCATAATTTGAACTGGTTCTCAAAAAAGAGGGCGCACTGTAGGCAACGACCACATGTGGTGCAAGGGGTAATTTTCCTTTTGTCTGCGGCCGAGTTGCAGAATGAGCGAGTCAGCTCGGGCAATCTCCCGTGCCCGCCTTTACGCTTGCAAAGCCACTGCTGCCGCGCACGCTCTGCGCCCTCTTATGCTCAAAGCTGGAATCGTCGGTCTGCCCAATGTCGGCAAGTCCACCCTTTTCAACGCCGTCACTCGCACCCGCAAGGCCGAGGCGGCGAACTACCCCTTCTGCACAATTGACCCAAACATCGGCGTCGTCACCGTGCCCGACGACCGGATGTATGTGCTGCAGAAGATCGCGAAGACCAGCGTCGTCATTCCGGCGGCCATCGAGTTCGTGGACATCGCAGGCCTCGTGAAGGGCGCGAGCGCGGGCGAGGGCCTGGCCAACAAGTTTCTCACCCACATCCGCGAGGTGGACGCGATCGTGCAGGTCGTCCGCTGCTTCGAGGACGCTGACATCCACCACGTCACGGGCACCGTGGACCCGGTGCGCGACATCGAGATCATCCACACCGAACTGGTCCTCGCAGACCTCGACTCGGTGAAGAAGCGGCGCGAAAGGATCGCCCGCGACGTGAAGCGCGGCGAGAAGCCTGCCATCGCCGAGGACGCCGTCCTCGCCAAGTTCGAGCCCGTGCTTGATGCCGGCAAGCTCGCGCTCTCCGTGCAACTCACGCCCGAGGAGAGGGTCATCTCGCGCACGTTCTGGCTGCTCACGGACAAGCCCACCATCTTCGCCTGCAATGTGAAGGAGTCCGATCTCGCCACCGCCGAGGCGAATGCCTACGTGCAGAAAGTCCGCGACTACGCCAAGACACACCTGGCCTGCGAAGCCGTCGTCATCAGCGCGCAGATCGAGAGCGACCTCATTGACCTTTCGCCCGAGGAGGCGAAGGCGTTCCTGAAGGAGCTTGGCGTGGACGAGAGCGGCGTGGGCGCGCTCATTCGCGGCACTTACCATTTGCTCGGCCTGCGCACCTATTTCACGGCGGGCGAGAAGGAGGTCCGCGCGTGGACCATCCACGCCGGTGACACCGCACCCAAGGCGGCGGGCGTCATCCATTCAGACTTCGAGCGCGGATTCATCAAGGCCGAGACCGTCGCCTATGACGATCTCGTGAAGCTCGGCTCCGTGGGCGCCGCACGCGAGAAGGGCCTCTATCGGATGGAGGGCAAGGAATACGTGGTCAAGGACGGCGACGTGCTGCTCTTCAAGTTCAACGTGTGAGCCGAAGCCGCGCGCGCGATCCTCAACGGTCGGGGACATGGAGGGACCGTTGTGCAGGCTGGCGCTTTCCCTGTCCTTGAAGCCACCTGCTCTCCGCTGTGTTGCTCCTCCATCAGTCTGCTGCCGCCCGCTTCAAAACACTTCCGCCTTCAGCCCGCTTTCCTCACGCACACGCTGGGCGATCGCCGAAAGCGTGCGCAAGGGGAGATGGCCGCAATCCGAGTGAGGCGTGGGCCGGGTCGCGGAATAGATCTGCACGAGCGGGATTTGTGCGCCTGCTTCCCTCATGCGCCGGAGCCGCTGAACGTAGGCCTCGATCTCGAACTCGGAAGGTCCTTCGCCATTGATGGACGGAAAGAGGCTCTGGATGACGACCGGGCGCGCACGGGCCAGGCTGGTGATGTTTGTCTGGATTCTTTCGAGCCGGCAGTCCGGCTTGTTGACACGGTCCATGTATTCCTGCGTGCCGCTGTCGAGCTTTGCCCAGACCTCATCTCGCGGCGTCAAGAGCTGCAACGCCTCGGCAACTTCCGGCCGGTCCAGACCGCTGGCGTTTGTGATGAGCACGAGCTTGAAGAACGGGAAGCGGCGGCGCGCACGGAGATGGACCACCGCCTCGACTGCCTCGACGAAGTTTTGGCAGAGCGTCGGCTCGCCGTCTCCGCTCAGTGTCACATGGCGCAACTCCAGCAACTCCCGGGGCACCTTTTGATAACGCGCCAGTTCACGCAGGCCGCCGGAGTGGATCAAGGCCAGCGTCCGTTCCAGCTCCGTCATCATCACCGGCACGTTGAGCCACAATTCCTTCGCCGGTTCGCTGCGGTTCACTTCGCAATAGACACAGTCGAAATTGCATCGTTGATCCGGGTTCATGTTCACGCCCACGGACAGCCCGCGGGCGCGGGGCGAGATGACGGCATAGACAAAGCGATTGTCGAGGAAGTCGCGCGGGCACCCAAACGCGGGGCCGCATGGTGGTGCGGGCTGGCTGGCCGCCACAGCCTCCTCGGCCCTCTTCGTGGCCGACGAATCCTTGCGAACTCCCGCGTCCGCCGCCCGTTCATGAAGCGAGGATTTCATGCTCATTTTCCCCGCACCACAAACACCGGGCAGGGCGCATGGCGCACCACTCGCTCAGCCGTGCTGCCCAGCAGCGCGTGCTTGAGGCCCGTGTGGCCGTGTGTGGAGATGATGATGAGGTCCACCTTGAGCATCCGGGCTGCGTCGGTGATTTCGTGGAAGGCGCTGCCAAAGCGCACGAGCACCTGCCCCACGGTGCCGCGGGGAATTCGGGCCTCTTTGATCAGGCTGGTCAATTTGCCCTTCGCCGCTGCCTTCACCTGGTCGCTCTCCATCACGAGCGGAAATGTCGAGGCGAAGTCCGGCGTGGCCATTGGCTCGACGACATGCACCAAGGTCAGCTTTGCCTTGAACCGCCGCGCGAAGGCCACGGCGGCCTCCAGCGCCTTGCGGGAGGGCGGCGAAAAGTCGAGTGGCACCATTATGGAACGGATGTGAAGCGCCGGGGACGAAGCCTTGGCGCGCTTGAGGGCATTGGTGGTCTTGGTTTTCATAAACGTCTTCGTTGTGGCGCAAGCTGCCTCGGCAAGGTCGCACTGCCTACGCGTGCCTTGGGTAAGGCTGGCCGTTTCTTGGCCCGGCCCGGGGCGAAGCAGGTGCATGCAGAATTTGGCGGTGTTGGGCCTTCATGAGCCGGCTGCTCGTCATCCGCAAGACCAAGCCCCGTGGGAACACTTGCCATTCGGAACGGTGCGGTTGAACCGTGTGTTCCCGATGCGGAACAATTTTTCAGCCACGGGTGGAACACAGGCAAAACACGGATGCAGGGGAAGACTTTTTACGCAGGGGAGGAAGGCTACTGCTGGCTTGCTCCTGCATTCCTGTTCTCCTTGCGTGGCTGCTTGTGCGTGTTCCTTTCATGGCTCAACAGCATGTTTCCATTCGACCCTCCGATGAAACACGGACGAGGCAAGTCGAACTTCAACCGGCGAGCCCGATCCTGCTGGCAATCACGGACCTGCTCCACGTTCCCCGCCAGTTACACGGCCGGCAGCAGCACTTCCTCCACCGTCCGGCGCGGCGTGGGGTTCACGTTCGGTCCGTAGCCGAGGCGCAGGACCAATTGCGGGCAGCCTCCGCGACCGCACAGTTCCGCCACCTTCGGCCGCAATGAGAGCGTCTCGATGGGCTGGTTGAGGAAGGATGCCCAGACCTCGTCCGCGCGGGCGCGCAGCAGCATCCGGGCGAGCGCCTGGCCTGCCGACAACCACGCAGTTGGCCCGTCAGCTTCCGTGCCGAGCACCACCAGCCCGGGCGAGTAGGCGGCGATGTCCCGGTTCTTCGCCGCCTGCCCTTCGCCGAGGTCGAATGTCCGAATCACTATCGGGCCGGCCACGGAAAGCAGGTCCCCGTCATTCTGTGCCGAGTTGGGGATGCCGTCGCGTGCCTGGCTGTTGTTTGGATGCAGCCATGCGGCAAGTTCGAGCCGGAAGCGCTGGTTCGCCCACTGCTGGCGGTCCCCTTCAGCGACGAGGTCGGCAAGGGTGTTGCGCTGCTCGCGGCCGTTCACAAAGTGCAGCCATGCTCCCTCACGCTCCGCCGCCTTGACCAGCTCGCGCTGGAGTTGGTCCGGCAACGAATCGTCCCGGAAGAGCTGCCGGTTCGTTCGACGCCTCGGAATGGCCGCGAACAGCGCCTCTTGCTGCGCAGTCGGCGAATCTTCATCACCCATGCTCACGCGGGCGAGCAGGTCAGGGTCGCCCGGCGTGGGCAGCAGATGCGTGCGGTCCAGATGGCCGAAGTGCCAGATGGCCACGCGCAGGTGGAGGAGCGCGCAGCCGCAACTGATGAGGAGCTGACGGTCATCCGGGTCGGTGATGCGCAGCGAGCGGGCACGGTTGGCATACAGTTCCACATCGTTTCCGCGCACCTGAAACATCCAAGGCTGTGTGTTGTGGTTCGAGGGCGCAAGCACGGCGTAGCGGAGCAAGAACCTGAGCTTGTCTGCCGCCGTCCCCAGGCGGGGATACTCCGCCTCGGTCACATCCCAAGCGCTGCAATTCGGGTTTGTCTGCATAACTTGTCGCCAGTGGTTCGACCGGCAGCACCAGCCTGCCCCGCTCCGGTCTCCATGACTCGCCTCTGCTTGGCCGAGTGTCTCCCTGCGTTGATGCCGCTTCACGCCGGCCCCTCGCGTGTGTGAGTGCGGGACAGTCACCGAGGCGAAGAGTTGTGGAAAATCCCCTGAACAATTGCTCATTGTTGTCACTCCCGGCCCAAGAAAGGGCGAGTCTTTCACAACCTTCGCGAAGCCGATCCTCGACACGGGGTGCATCAAGGGACGAGCAAGATGAACTCCCCGCCCCACAAACAGCAGTGGTTGGTCTGGGCCTCCACAGCCCTCTCCCTGCTGCTGCTGCTGGCTGGCTGCGCCGGAGTGCCGACGCGGGAGGAGAAGTCTGCCCGGCAGCAACTGGAAACCGTGGCCGTCTCGTATCGGCCCGGCGACGCGCGGCCGGTGCTGCCCGTGTTGAAGGCCGAGTCGCCACTGAGCGATTTCCTGACGCACGCGATGTTCACCCAGCCGCAGGTCGAGGCGGCGTATTACGACTGGGCGGCCTCGGTGCGGCGCATCACGGTCGAGCGCTCGCTGCCGGACCCGCGCCTGACTTTCTCGGCGGACATTCAGGACGTGGTGATGGGGCTGATGCCGGGCTTGATGATGGATTTCCCCGGTCCCGGCAAGCTGCGCGCCGCCGCGAACGTCGCCGCCGCGGAGAGCGATGTGAAGTATTTCGCCTTCGAGTCCGCCGTGCTGCGGACGGCCTTCAATCTCAAGAAGCCCTACTACCAGCTTCACTTCCTCGACGCCAAAATCGCCGTCAACCAGGAGATGCTGCGGCTGCTGACCGACGTGGAGAAACTCTCCCGCGCGCGCAACGAGGTCGGCGCGGTGACGCTTCAGGACGCGCTGCGGGCGCAGATTGAACAGGAGCGGCTCGCGAACGAAATCGCCAACCTCCAGGACTCGCGCAACCCGCTGCTCGCGCAGTTCAAGGGCGCGCTCGGCTTGAAGGCCGAGGACGTCGCGCCGCCCGTTCCAACGAAGCTGGAAACGACGCCACTCGATTTGAAGTCCGACCGGCTGCTCACCGAAGCGCTCGCGCGCAACCCGCGCCTCAAGGCGATGGAAGCTGAAGTCCGCCGCGCCGATGCCTCCATCCGGCTGGCCTACAAGGCGCGCGTGCCGGACTTCTCGCTTGGTCTGGAGGTGGACGTGCAGCCCAACCCGGTGATTTTCACGCCGCAAGCCGGCATGACGCTGCCGGTCTGGCGCGACAAGATTGCGGCGCTGATTGCCGCCGCGCAGGCGGACAAGCAAGCCGCCGCCGCACGGTTCAGCACCGAGCAAATCATGCTGGCGGTGGAGTTCGCGGAGAAGTCGTTCATGTTCCGCGAGGCGAGCCGAAACCTGGAACTGCTCAACGACCGCCTGCTGCCCAAGGCCCGGCAGTCGCTTGAAGTCGCCCGCTCAGGTTACGCGTCCGGGAAGGTGGACTTCATCAACCTCATTGACGCGCAGCGCACGCTGCTCGACTTCCGGCTCGCCGAGGTCGAGGCGCGCATCCAGCGCGAGCTGGCGCTGGCCGAACTCTCGCTCGTCATACTCGGAACCCCGCCCGCCGGTGCGCCCATCCTGCCGGCGCGCTCGCCCGCGACCAAACCCGGAGGCACGCCATGAACTTCACTCCACTTCGCACATCCGTTCTCGTCGTCATCGCGCTCGTCGTCGGGTTGCTCGGTGGCGCGCTGGGCGTGAGCTTCCTTCGCAGCGGCGGCGCAGATGCCCCGGCTCTCGCCGATGGCGCGCAGGTCTGGACTTGCTCCATGCATCCGCAAGTGCGCCTGCCCAAGCCCGGCAAGTGCCCGATTTGCTCGATGCCCTTGATTCTCGCGAAGTCGGGGGCCAAGTCCACCGGAACCAATGCGGCGGCGGCTTCCGAGTCCATGCTGGAGTTGTCCGACCACGCGCGTGCGATGGCCAGCGTGGCGACCGCCGTCGTGGAGCGTCGTGCGTTGATGCATGAGATTCGCGCCGTCGGCAAGGTGCAATACAACGAGACCACGCTCGCCGTCATCAACAGCCGCGTGGACGGTTACATCGAGCGGCTCTACGTGGATTTCACCGGCGTGGACGTGCAACCGGGCGACCACCTCGTGGACCTTTACAGCCCGGACCTCATCGTGGCGCAGCAGGAACTGCTCATCGCATTGGAGAATCGCGCCAGCACCAACCTCGTCGCATCCGCACGGCTGAAGCTGCTCCGTTGGGGCCTCACGCAGGCGCAGGTGGACGACCTGACGCAGCACCGGAAAATCAGCGAACGCGTCACGCTGTTCTCGCCCAGTCGCGGCACCGTCACCGAGAAGATGGCCGTGCAGAAGGGCATGGTGAAGGCGGGTGAAATGCTCTTCCGCCTCGCGAACCTCGACTCGGTCTGGCTCTACCTCGACGTTTACGAAAGCGAGCTGGGCCGCGTGCAATACGGCCAGCTTGTGGACCTCACCACCGAGGCGCATCCGGGCCGGACGTTCTCGGGCCGCATCTGGTTCATCAACCCCGTGCTCACCGAGGAGAGCCGCACGGTGAAGGTGCTCGTGAACATCGCGAACACGGACCACGCGCTGAAGCCCGGGATGTTCGCCAGCGCCGCCATCCGCATCCCGCTGCTGTCCGACGGACGCGCAGCTCCGACGGGAGTGGCCGGACAATTCACCTGTCCGATGCACCCGCTCGTGCTCCAACCGCAGCCGGGCAATTGCAAATTGTGCGGCATGGCGCTGACGCAAATCCCCGGCCCGACCGCGCAGCCCAAACCCGATGAACTCAAAGTCCTCGCCGTGCCGGTCGCAGCGGTGCTCGACAGCGGCGTGCGGACGCTCGTGTATGTCGAGCGGGCGAAGGGGCAGTTCGCGCCCGTGGAGGTGAAGCTCGGCGCGCGCGCGGGCGATTTCTATCCGGTCCTGAGCGGCTTGAACGGCGGTGAGCAAGTTGCGGTGCGCGGGAATTTCCTCCTCGACAGCCAGTTTCAAGTGCAGGGCATGCCGAGCCTGTTCTACCCGCAGGGACAGGCAGCAGTTTCCGGCCATCAACACGGCGGCGCGGCCACGCCCGCACCGGTAGCGAAGCCCACGGGCCACGAAGGGCACGCCATGCCGAAGGCTGCTCCGAAGCCCGGCGAGCACAAACACTGAAAACTCGTGAAGACCTTGTCCGCAAAATCCGAAGCCCTGAAAGGGCGACACAAACTCTGGCTCAACCTCGAAGATGATTGTGCCGCCCTTACAAAGCTTCGATTCGTTTGGCCGACAATCCCAGGGCGTTGCTGCGCTTTGCCCTGGGCTATTTTCTGCCGCCCATTCGCGGCTTCCTGACCTATGGTGGACGCCCTCATCCGCTGGTGTCTGCGCAACGCCTTCCTTGTCCTCATCGCGGTGGGAGCGGTGCTGGGCGGCGGTTACTACGCGCTCACGCGCACGCCTGTCGATGCCATTCCCGACATCGGCGAGAAGCAGGTCATCGTTTTCGCCGACTGGCCGGGGCGTTCGCCGCAGGATGTGGACAACCAGGTCACTTACCCGCTCACCACCAGCCTCACGGGCACGCCGGGCGTGAAGACCATCCGCAGCATGTCCGGCTTCGGCTTCGCGATGGTCTTCGTCATCTTCAAGGACGAGGTGGATTACTACTGGGCGCGCTCCCGTGTCATCGAGCGCATGAACGTCGCGCAGCAACGCCTGCCCGCCGGCGTCGTGCCGGTCATCGGCCCGGACGCGACGGCGCTGGGGCAGGTCTATTGGTATACCGTAGAAGGCGAAGGCTTCGACCTCGCCGAGTTGCGCAGCATCCAAGACTGGTATCTCCGCTACCAACTCAACGCCGTCGAGGGCGTCAGCGAAGTCGCGAGCATCGGCGGCTTCGTGAAACAGTATCAGATAGACGTTCACCCCGACAAACTCCGCGCCCACCGCGTCACGCTCATGGACGTGACGATGGCCGTGCAGAAGGCAAACATTGATGTCGGCGCGAAGGTGATTGAGAAGAACGGCATCGAGTTCTTCATCCGCGGCGTCGGCTTCGTCAAGTCGGTCGAGGACTTGGAGAAGGTCGTCATCCGGCAGGAGAAAGGCACGCCCATCCAGGTCAAGCATATCGGCACTGTCACGCTCGGTCCTGACTTCCGCCGTGGTGCGCTCGACAAGGCCGGCGTGGAAGCCGTTGGCGGCGTGGTGCTGATGCGCTATGGCGAAAACCCGCTCGATGTCGTCGAGCGCGTGAAGGCGAAAATCAAGCAGCTCGAACCCGGCCTGCCGCAGAAGAGGCTCGCCGACGGCCGCGTCTCGAAGGTGAAGGTCGTCGCTTTCTACGACCGCACCGACATCGTGAAGGAG